>CALAZZ010000047.1 GCA_937926515.1 uncultured Bacteroidales bacterium
AATGAAACCAGCCAGGGTTTCATACTCTTCTGCAACAGGAAGATTTAATTTATAAGTCTCATTCAGGTAATCAATTTCAAGGCGGGTCGAAAATATAAATTCATTTTCATTGATCATTTTTTCTATGGTAAGCTCCACATCATATTCATCGTCTATTTCACCAAAAATCTCTTCAATAATATCTTCCATTGATACAATTCCTGAAGTACCTCCAAACTCATCGACCACCACTGCAATGCCCTGGCGTTCTTGTATAAAATTTGATAATAGACGACTTGCAGCATAAGTTTCAGGATACACTTTAATATTGCGTATCACTTCGCTGATGCTTTGTGGCTTTTTGAACATATCAAAGGAGTGAACATACCCCACAATATTATCAACATTATTTTCGTAAACAAGTATTTTAGAGTGTTTTGTCTCAGCAAACTTTTGTATAAGCTCCTCGATAGAGGCTTCCTTTTTAACGGCTTCAATTTCAGTACGTGGAACCATACATTCCCTTATTTTTATGTTTCTGAATTCGATTGCATTCTGAAACAATTGAATTTCATGCTGCATCTCCTCTTCATCTTCCTCGTTTTGTGAATATTCACGTAGATATTCATTTAAGTCAACAGAACTAAAACGATAATCACTGCGTGTGAGTTCGACCCTGAATATTTTCAATATCTGCTCAGCCAGTCCTATATAGATAATAATCATTGGATAGAGCAAGTAATATATCAACCAAACTGGTATAGCCAGCGCATTTAGAAGTGTATTGGGATTGATCCTGAAAAATATTTTGGGTAAAAATTCAGCTACAATCAGGATCAAAATGGTTGAGATAATGGTTTGGGTTAACAGCAAGGAAAAATCACTATACATGGATGGTGGCAACCACCTCATAATTTGTGGTTCGAGCATTGATGCCATAGCGATACCATATACCACCAAGGCCACGTTATTACCCAGTAGGAGGGCGCCGATAAAATGAGATGGGTTTTTGTAAAATCCATTAAGTATGCTTGCGCTCAGACGTTTCTTTTTCAGGTCAAGCTCTACACGTAAACGATTCGAACTTACAAATGCGATCTCCATTCCAGAAAAGAAACCTGATAATAAAAGCGTAAAAATGATTACATTCAAACTGTCCACATGTAATAGGATTGTTTTAAGCAAATGTAAAGTTAAATCATTATTCGAGAAGCATCACTTCATGAACCGGATTCATCGACTTCTTCATCAAATTCAATTACTGCCCTGATGTTGTGTATTACCCGTTGTTCAAATCCTTCTGATGCAGTCAAACTATCACCTTGAATGATGCGGTCAGGAGAGGTAATTGTAACAGCAGCCCTGGTGAAAATGGTTTTGTTATTCTGGTCCCAATAAAGTGTTTCGGTGACCAGTGTTTCCTGAGTTTCAAAGTTAACCACCTCAACATTATTTTGAGCCAGCATTAATTTTGTTTTCTCATAGTTTATACCGTAATCAGCTTTTATTGTAGAACTGATCACGTTTAAAGAATCAAAAAAATAGGCGATAAAGCCTTCGGGAAATTCAATAACCGGATTATCACCATCGAATTGATTCATGCGCTTAGCAGTTAATTTCATCTGTATGTTTCCTGAGTCGCTTCTTAAGTATACAATATCCATGGCTGTGATTGCGGCCAATGTATCTTCCTGCGACAATTCCTTAACTACAGTGATTGGGTTTTCACATGAAACAAATATCATGGCAAAAAAAGCTACCATGATATTGTAATTTACAAAAGACTTTATTCTTTTACTTATTGGGTAAAAGGGCTTAGCGGGCCGACCTGATGGTTGTGGTTTCATTGATCCAACATTCTATCGTAAAGGAGTCGCCCTCTTTATAATCGTGGAAAAAAATGGCTTCTGAGGTTGGAAAATAAGCCTGGTATGTCCGGATTCTGCTATTTGCCATATCGGCAACAGAGGAGTCTACCTGTCGTGCACGCATGAATTTGTCCACAGCAGCCCAGTAGGCAGTTTTACTATAAAAATCACCATCCCCACAATCACTGGCACTTGATGCATATAGTTCGCCGATGAGAATATAGGGATTGCCATCGCTTGGATTAAGTTCAATGGCATTGAGAGCCATTTGACGTGCACGTGGGTAATTTTTTAGTATCCTGTAAATATCTGCCAATACCCGGTAAGCCAGCTGAGCTCGATCCTTGTCCTCCATTTGTGTTGCTTCTGTCATATAAGGTAGTGCTTCATTGAATTTCTCTTCTCGCAGCAATAATCTACCAATCAGAAATGCTGATTCGGGACTTGGATCCAACTCATGTAACCTTTTACTGGCACTCAGGTAAAGCGGGTCATCCTGACATCCACCACGATCGAGCATGGTTGTTGCTTTCTTGAGCAACTCAATATCATCTGGTGTTTGCTTTAATTTATTTGCATAAATGCGGGTCATATCCTCACAAGTGGCAAATGGTTCGAATGTGGCTTCGATATTTCCTTTTACATTTTTATACACTTCCACCCACCTGGTATCGCCTTGCTCAGTAAGACCTTTGATATTATAATCAAGGATATCAATAACCTGATCGTAAACATCTACAATCAAAGTGCTGTCAATAGATCCTGCACGAGCCATTCGGATAACTGAACGGAAATAGTAGATCAAAACTGTTCCATCAGATAAGTTTCCTTCCAGCTCTACTGATCTTTTCAATATACGGTAAACATCTTCATAACGCTCAGGGTCCAGCATATACAAATCAACTCCTTTACGCCCAAGGATTGAACCCTCCTGTGGTGTGCCTCCACGCGAATGATTGGCATGAAAATTCGGAAAGTATTCCAAACGCTGGTCATAGACCATCATTAAGGTATCGATCAGTTTCTGTCTTGCTTCTTCGTTTTTTGCATTTTCAATACGCCATTGCATGATCCTGACACCGTCCACGTAAGTGTTCTCACTACCCATCGGACAGTTATTAAAAACCCACCTCCAAGGGTTGATAATTTCATGGATCATCCTGTTGGAATAATCACTTGCACGCCATTGTCTGAAAAATTCACGGTAAAGTGAAATGTTCACAACACAGGTAACACTATCGTCTCCATAGCGTGACTGGGCTTCATGATAACTGCTTAATGCAAAGCCTTCAGTCAAAGTTTCTGCCTTGCTCAATCCTGTCATCAGCATGAAGCCTGTTAGTATTAATATCAGTTTAGTTTTCATAACCTAAAATAATGGATATAGTTAATTATATCATGTTATTGATAACGCCTTTTCACAAACCATCTCTCATAAATGGAAACACCCAAAGTCAAATTCACATATGTTTCCTGGACCAGGTTGTTGGCTGTAGTTCCCCTTCTTCCAACTTCCAGGCTGAGATCAAGTGTAGTCAATGAACGCGGGAACGGTAAACCTAATCCAAAAGTAATGCCAAATTCATTTAAAGGCTCATTCCGCAAATTCAAATAGGTCTGATCGTAGCGCGCCCCAACTCTGTATGTTACACGTTGCCAATATTTTGAGATAGAAGTGTGGCTTGGGGTGAATTGTCCTCCAACCGCAAGGTTCCAGCTATTAACCAGGGAGTCACTAACCTCAAACGCCTTGAACTTCTCCCAGTTTTGCCAATTAAAGTCAATGCCTGCCATCCATTTGTTTTTCTTTTGAAAAGTAAATCCCATGCCGGTTGATGAAGGAATGATTAATTTTCCGCTTTCACTAGGTCGGTAATCAATGGTGTCAAGCACATATTCGATTCCATCAGAAAAACCTCCAAATAATGATTTTACGGTATATTCACGCTTGGCCGATAGATTCATTTGCTGCCCAAAGGTAAGTCCAGCTGTGAGTAGGTAATCATTTTCCAGGTTTATGGTATAATGGAGCCCGTAATCAAAAACAAAAGCATTGGTACGGATCTTGTTCTCTATTTTGGTGTTTGCATAATAATTTGAATCAGGAAAATACACCAGAATACTATTTGTGGTTTGTCCAAAAATATAGGTGGCATTGAAACCTGCTGAAAGGTTGTCAAAAATCTTAAAAGCTGCACCTCCGTAAAACCGATTTAATCCACCTGAACCTGAAAACACCTTGGCGTAATTGCCTGTTAGCTCATTTTCGAAAGGGATAATGATGTCATAGCCCACATTGCTATAGGGTAAAAGTCCAAAACTGGCACGCAACCACCTGTTTACAGGAAAACCAAGGGTAATATATTCCAAGCGTGCATTCGAGGAGGTTTCATTTTGAGTTGTGGTACGCAGCGTGGCCGAGCTTGCGCTTAGGCCGGCATTAAATAAAAATGAAAGGGTGTCGAAGCTGGAATAAGAAGCCGGATTGGAATAATTTACAAAAGTGTTGCTGTTAATGGCATTGCCTATGCCACCCATAGCTCTCAATCGGGGATGCAAGGTCTTTTGTTCCAGTTGTCCAATACCAAAACGGGAATAGGGAGAATCAATTCCGGTCTGTGTATATAAGCTGCTGCTGGCCAGCATTACTAAAATAAATAGGGTAATTTTCTTCAACCTACTGATATTCATTAAAATCTGAAATTACCTTTAAGCCTTCAATAACTAGATTTGAAGCTGCAAAGATGTTATTTTTTAACTGTTTATCAAAATATTTATTGTCGCCACCTCCAATTAAAACAGTTAAATCTTCGTAATGTGCTTCGTATTGATTGATAATTCCCATTATTTCGGATTGTACTCCGTTCAAAACACCTGATTGTAATGAACCCGTTGTTGTTTTTCCGACAAGAGCTGCTTTTTCAACAGCATTTGCCAATGGCAATTGACCGGTAAAATGATGCATGGACATAAAACGGAGCCGAATACCCGGACTAATACCACCACCTTCATAAATACCAAAACGTGTCAGGATATCGTAGGTAATGCAAGTCCCCATATCAATAATCAGGACATTTTTTTTTGGAAACCTTCCATATGCTGCCGCAACACCAGCGATGCGGTCACTACCCAGTGTCTCAATTGTCTCATAGTTTAGTTTAAATGGTAGGGGGGTAAGATAACTTAACTGATATACAGGCACTTTTGCGGGTAATGCCTTAAGCAAGTCCTCAGGAAGCTCACGCACGGTAGCAAGCCAACAACAACTTATTTCGCTGTACTTATTGATTGTTTTCCCAATGGAATCCAACTCACCAAGATCAAAACCGTGAAAGGCAATTTCATTATTCTTATCAAATAGTGCAATCTTAACCAATGTGTTGCCAATATCTACAATCAACTTCATACAAAATCACCTCTGAGAGCTTGCAAAGGTATTGATAATGAGGTCAGGTTGGGGTTTTAATTAAAAAAATTTAGTAAAATTGAAAATAGTTATAACTTTGCGGCTCCAAAAACGAGCGGTACCATAGCTCAGTTGGTAGAGCAACGGACTGAAAATCCGTGTGTCGCTGGTTCGATCCCGGCTGGTACCACTGTTAAAAAACCAAAAGGCCACTTAGCTTTTTGGTTTTTTTTCTTTCAAACTTCAAATCTCAGCAAGGTTTCTTACATAATTTATAGTCTGAGGCTTCCACCATTCTTATGGTATCAATCTTTGTCAAATGATTCACAACTCATTAATTCCGGAACAGTTACATTATTATTTTACGCTCTACATTAAATAGACATTGATCCTCTCATACAGCTGGTACTGGATGGTTAATTGGTTTTAATCCGACAACTTAGTCCCTTGTTAACAGCCTAATCATTTCTCGAATTCTTTTTAAACAATCGTTTGCAATAACAGCACTGATGAGCTTTAATGAAATTGAATAATATTTGGAAAGCAATGGACTATCTTTGCATTTACGAATTTAATCATAAAGCCAATGAAGAGACTATTGATAGTTACAGGAGGTGGCGATTGTCCGGGCTTGAATGCGGTGATCAGGGCCATTGTGAAAAGAGCTTCCCAGGAAAAAGACTGGGAAGTACTTGGTAGCATCCAGGGATTTAACGGAATACTTTGGGAGCCTACTGAAGTGAAATTGCTAGATAATGAAATTGTTGCGGGCATTCATTTCAGGGGTGGTACAATAATTGAAACCACCAACAAGGGCGGCCCGTTTGCCTGGCCAGTGAAAAACAATGATGGCACATGGACAACGGTAGACCGCTCTGATGAAATGATCAGAAAAATTCAATACCTGGGTATTGATGCTGTTATAAATATTGGTGGTGACGGATCTCAGAAAATTTCACAGGCCTTATTTGAAAAAGGGTTGAATGTGATTGGTGTTCCCAAGACCATTGACAACGATCTCACATCCACCGATTCCACATTTGGTTTTCAAACCGCAGTTGAAATAGCCACCGATGCTGTTGATAAACTGGTTACCACTGCCGCAAGTCACAACCGTGTTTTCATAGTTGAGGTAATGGGTCGTTATGCCGGATGGATCGCATTGAATGCTGCTGTGGCCGGAGGTGCAGAGGTTTGTTTGATACCCGAATTTCCCTACGATATTGATATAGTGAAAACGGCCCTTGAGCAACGCTTCAGGCGAGGGCGAGGTTTTGCCGTTGTAGTAGTGTCAGAAGGAGCCCATCCTCAGGGTGGTGAAATGGTGTACAAACAAAGCGATGAAGTTGGATATGAGAACCTAAGGCTTGGGGGCATAAGCACGAAATTAATTAACGAACTCAAAGCTTCTGGTTTTGAACACGATATGCGTGAAACTGTGCTTGGCCACCTTCAAAGAGGAGGAGTACCTATTGCCTATGATCGTGTGCTGTCAGCACAGTTTGGTGTCAAGGCTTTTGAAATGGCTCTAAAAGGTGATTATGGAAAAATGGTAGCATACCGCCATCCCTATTTTGTGTCCGTGCCACTAAATGAAGCCATTGCGCAACCCAACTTGGTTACACTTGATAATGCTTTGGTCAAAACAGCATCAGGGCTAGGTATTTCTCTGGGAATTAAAATACCTGCCAATAGTTAAGCAGATGTTCATACAAACTGTTCCAACGGCTGACCATTGCAGCAAGCTGGATTTTAATGGCAAAACAGCGGTAGTGATTGATGTACTTAGAGCCAGTTCAGTGATCATAACTGCCCTGGCTAATGGTGCAGAAAATGTACTGCCCACATCATCAATGGCAGAAGCATTTAAGTTATATCGCAAACTGGGAATTGAGGCTATCCTGGGGGGAGAAAGAAATGCAGAAATCATTGAAGGGTTTCATTATGGTAACTCACCATTACAATACACCCCTGAGGTAGTTGGCAGTAAACAACTTATTTTGAATACGACAAATGGAACCAGGGCAATCAAATTGTCTAGTAAAGCCGATAAACTGGTGATTGCAGCCTTGATCAACCTGGATGCTATAATCAATTTCCTGTTAAAAAAGAATAATGATTTGGTTTTGGTATGTTCTGGTACCAATGGCAATTTTTCACTGGATGATGCGCTCTGTGCAGGCTTGATAGCGGATCAAATTTTTACTGAAACTAAATCAGATTGCTGTGATTTAACACATTTGTTGATCAATTATGTCAGGCAGTCAGGCAGTATTCAGCATAAACTTCAGAATTGTTTTCATTTAAAATACCTGATGTCAATCGGCTATGCTAAGGACGTGGAATATTGTTTAAAACTGAATGTTTTTGATATGGTACCACATTTTGATGGATATGGCATAGTGGGCACAAGTCCTTGAAAAGCGATCAAAAATTATAAGAAAACCCATCCATTACGAATTGTTCTATATTTGAACTTCTTTCAAACCATAATTTTTGTAAAATGAACTGGTTGTTGTTTTGGATTATTATTTATTTGTTGGTAATTATATATTTTACTATCAGGCATGTAAGACCCCAAGACCCCGAAAACTATCTTGTTAACAACCGGAAAACAAAATTAGTTCCACTGGTTGTTACCACACTTGCAACATTTGTTGGTGGCGGGACATCTATTGGCCTGATTGCCATGGGCTATGAGTCGGGCTTCGCAGCCATTGGAATAGGTATTGCATATGTGATTGGATTCATGCTTATGATGCGTTATGCAGGTAAAATAAGGGAATATGGTGCAACTAACAAGATTTATAGCTTTCCACAATACCTTAGTCAGCGCTTTACTACTGGCAAATCTTATCTATTCAAACGTAGTTTTTCAACTGTGGTGAATGGAGTTAATATTTTTATTTTCTTTTTTTTACTATCTGCTCAATTTGTTGGTATGGCAAGTTTGTTGCGCTTCGGCTTTGATATCGGATACCAACATGCGGTTGTGATTTCAGCCATCATCATTATTTTATATACAGCATTGGCCGGCTTATCAGGTGTGATTTTCACAGATATGATACAGTTTGCTGCCATTCTTATAATGATCATATTTATTTTTATCCCTGGGATATTTGCCGACACTGCAAATTTGAACCGCTTGAATGAACTCCCACCAGAAATGCTCAATGGTACCTTCTATGGCTATATATTTTTGATTGGCTTGCTTTTGTTTCTTTCTCCCTCGGTATTGGTACGAATGGATATATGGCAACGCATGTTCGCTGCCAGGGATGCATCAACAGCACGTAAGGCCAGTTTTTGGTCGGGCATTGGTATGTTGCCCTTTTACATTATTTTTCCACTGGTTGGAATGAGTGTACGCCTCAGTGCCGCCACAGAGCTGGATCCAAATGATACCACATATTTGTTTCTTGCAGCACACAGTGCGGAATTTTTTACAGCATTCGCAGTAACAGGATTGCTTGCAGCACTCATGTCATCGGGAGATAGTTTTCTGAATATTGTCTCTATTTCGGCAGTTCGTGATTTCACAGGTTGGCGAAAAATCGATAATCCGGACCCCTCAACAACTCAAAAATGGATTCGTGGAGTAACAATAATTTTTGGGGCGCTGGCCCTATCTATCGCAATGGGCTTTCCATATATTGTTGATCTGATGGTTGTTGGCATAGGTACGATTGTTATTTTTGTTCCGGTAACGGTTTTGGCACTTACTCACAGCAGGCCTCATTATTATGCCAAGGCAGCGCTAGTGAGCATCTTTCTTGGTTTTGTGGTGAATACGGGTTTTTTTATTTTTGGTGTGTTTTCGCCAAACTCTTTTGAACCCAAATCCTCATTCATTCCTGCATTTATAATTAGTGCCCTGGCTTTATTGGTAAGCATGAAAATGACTAAAAAATCTTTGATTAATGATTGAAGTAAATAGTGATATCTGGTTCATGCAAGAAGCACTGAAGGAAGCACAAAAAGCATACGATGTAAATGAGGTTCCTGTTGGAGCAGTCATAGTATGCCAAAACAAAATCATTGCACGGGCTCATAATCTTACCGAACGGCTGACTGATGTGACAGCCCATGCAGAGATTATGGCCATCACGGCAGCCTCAAATCATCTTGGGAGTAAATACCTGGATGAGTGCACTTTGTTTGTTACACTAGAGCCCTGTTTGATGTGTGCCGGAGCCATATTCCATGCTCATCTGGGAAGGCTTGTATGGGCTGCAGCTGATGACAAAAGAGGTTTTACTTTACTACAAAGAGAGGTTTTGCATCCCAAAACACAAGTTTCTTACGGTCTGTTAGCTTCAGAATGTAGAAATTTGCTGCAAAAGTTTTTTCACAAGAGGCGCTAAACAAGGGTTTCAGGAGTTATGAACAATTGTTAATAAACCCTGTTGATCAAGTGTGAATATTTGGACTTAAAAATCACTTGACAAAAGGTGCCTGCTTTAATACATTTGCAGAAGCAGGTGACGATAAAGGCAGGCATAACTGAGAAAATGCAAAAAAGTACACTTGCAAAAGCGTTCTCAGATGTATTTTCCCAAGGTTCAGCAAAAGGTCGAGAGGCCTGATGCGAATTGAGGAGCATCAATTTAAGCCTGGAGCTCCGAAGGTACAACAACCGAAAGGAAGTTGTCTGAAGTGGAGTACCGGATAAGTAAGAGGCAATCTACGGAAAGCCATCTGAAAGTCAGCCTGAACTTAACCTGTCGCAGCTCAATGTGCTACGGCACAATGAAATGTGAACCGGGAATCGATTCGACAGAATGGGTTCCCGGTTTGTTTTTGTAGTAAGGTAAAGTTTTTGTGATCGAAGACGGTAGGCGGAGATACAAGTTTTCTCCGTGCCTCCGTCTTCAGGTTTTAAGTAGCTTTTATTCTTTGACAGGAATAAGCCAAGTAACGGGCAATTATAGAAACCTTCTATTTTGAAATCACTATACCCAAGGCCTGGTTGATTTTAACTCTTATTTCATCCAATGACTTCTGCTTATGCAACAATATCATCAGCTCTTCATGGTCAGTTACTTCATTGAGCGCACGTGAAACTTCGGGTAGGCGTGCTTCGATGATGTTTCTCTTGTAATGCAACATTGCAGCCACAATGGTTGATTTCAGGTCTTCATTTTCTGTTTTTACGAAAATTTTATGCCGCTCCCAATTCTGGCTTAATTCATATGGTTCGGCAAGTAAATCGGTTGCAAGCAATGAAATGTCAGGTTCAGGATGAGAGATAAACTGTTTAAGAGAAGGTATTTTTCCCTTTTCAATACCTTCGCGGTACATTTCCAAAATTTTACGGTTTGTTGGATTTTCAAACTCCAACCCATCAACTGCCAGATCATCAAGAATATTTTTTGCAACTGTTTCTTTATATACAGCAGGAAATCCCTGATCATCAACGGTATCATGAGTCAACTCTACTGCACCATATTGCAAAAGCAACTTGATCAATTCCCTTTCCTGGTAGTAGGCTGTCTGCTGATCTTCAGCTTGTAGCGTAGGCTTTTCCTGTTCTGGTAATTCAATCTTTGGTTCAGGCAAATCAGGTCCAATTTGCTTACGAAGCCGATATCGTAACAGTTTGTTCAGCTCGTTCATCAGCGTGAGCTCTTCAACATCAAGCATCTTGCTGCATGTTTTTACATACACAGAGCGGTAAATGGCGTCCGGTATCAGGGCAATTGTTTGAACGATGTCCTTAACCATACCAGCCTTTTCTAAAGGATCTGAGGCAGCTCCCTCCAGCAGCAAAGCAGTTTTGAAGCTGATGAAATCCCTGGATTCGTTTCTAATGAATTCTTCAACCTCAGAAGTACGGTGCGTACGAACAAATGTATCGGGATCACTTCCATCAGGAAAGAGCACTACACGCACATTCATACCTTCTTCCAATATAAGATCGATACCTCTTAAGGATGCGTTCACACCAGCTTTATCACCATCAAAAAGGATGGTAACATTGTTGGTGTAGCGGCGAATCATTCTAATCTGCTCAACAGTGAGTGAGGTGCCCGAACTGGCTACTACATTGTCAATTCCAGCCTGGTGCATGCTGATCACATCGGTATAGCCTTCCACAAGCAAACAATTGTCTGCCCTGCTTATGGCATTGCGGGCAAAATAAATGCCATAGAGGGATCTGCTTTTTACGTAGATTTCCGACTCAGGTGAGTTCAGATACTTGGCTTTAGACTTGGATTGGTCCAATATACGGCCACCAAAACCAATTACTTTTCCGGTTAGGTTGTGTATAGGAAATATAACCCTTCCAAAAAAGCGATCAAATATTTTATTGTCGTGGTGGATCCCAAGACCTGTTTTTAGTAGTATATCTTCACTGTATCCATTTTTTAATGCAAATTGACAAAATGAATCCCTTGTTTCTGGGGAATAACCCAGCATAAACATTTTTATGGTGGATTCCCTGAAATCACGGTTTTTGAAATAGGAAAGTCCTACCGAGCGTCCTTCATCTGTATTGAAGAGCGCATCAGTATAATATTTACATGCAAAATCATTGAGGTTGAACATGCGTTCACGCTCATTCATGGCCACAATTTCTTCAGGGGTTTGCTCGCGCTCCTCAATTTCAATATTGTATTTCCTGGCCAGATATTTAATGGCTTCGGGATATGAATAATGTTCATGCTCCATGATGAACTTGGCAGCATCGCCACCTTTTCCGCAACCGAAACACTTAAAAATGCCCTTTGAGGGAGAAACAGAAAACGATGGTGTTTTTTCCTGGTGAAAAGGACACAAACCAATCAGGTTGCTGCCACGCCGTTTCAATTTGACAAAATCAGCTACAACCTCTTCAATTCGGGCTGTTTCTAAAACACTTGCTATGGTGTGTGGAGGGATCAAATTTGATAGTGATTTTAGGAGGCTAAGTTACGAATTTATGCACTTCCAGTTCAATCAAAATGGATATTCAACCATCAGAAGTTTATGAAATATAAACACTTTAAACTCCACATTTAAAATAGATTGTTATTGACATAAACACGGAAGGCTTCATAGAAAAGATCTATAGATAGCTGTTCCAAAAAATGATTATTAATAGCATAGATATTTACAGCTTATTACGCTTTTTGTATCTTTACTGGAGTTTAGTGCTTTGAGTTGTAGGATAAATTATGCATTATAGATCAGAGAATTATGGAGCCAACTGAAAAAGTCGATAAAGCTATTGAACTGCTGCAGGGGCAGATCGATAAGTTACAGGCAAAGGATTTTGACTTGAATGCCTGGAAAAAACATACTATACTAATTTTAAGTCGTTTATTTGGGAAGGATGACCCGAAGATTGTTCAGATTGATAAACTGGATTTTGAGTTCAATTCTTGGGCCCTGCGTGATGCCTCCGGGAATGAATCATATGAAGCCGGGCGTAAACGCATAGGACGAGAAACACTTGAGGCAGGAATAGCTGAACTACAACTTTTCGGCTTGCCTGAAATTACTACTTCTGAAGGAAATGCGACCCTTTCTGCTGAAATTACGTCTTTAATTTATGATGAACTTAAAGGCAGTGATGTAAGACGTATAAAAGAAGTACTACAATCTGGTGCAAGTGACAAAGAAATGAACCGCAGACTAAGTGAACTCCTGGAAGTGCTGGACGAGAAAAGCATGCGGCAAATTTTAACAGGAATACTAATGAATGAGCATATTAGAAAAGATACGGGGAATTCCATTTAGAAAAGCTAGTTGAAATCTAATTTTAACGAATAAAGAAAAAAATGAATCAAGTAAAACGTCTGTACAGGTCTCGGTATAATAAAGTTATCGGAGGTGTATGCCAGGGAATGGCCAATTATTTCAATCTTGATCCCAGTCTGGTACGCATTGCATGGGTCATTTTTACCTTGTTTGGCGGAGCTGGCATATTGGCATATATAATTTGCTGGATTGTGATACCCGAATCGCCTTATGGAATCTAGTGTCGTGTCAACCCTACTTTAGCCGGCCCAAGTCTTGATATTTTGCCTCATATCTTCAAAATAAATCCTTTATGTAGCAAAAGCTACACGCAGGGTTTCTTTTTCTATCTGAGAAAAAACCTCTGCGACTTAACCGACACAGTAGCATTGACACGACACTAGTGTTGACATTACACAAGGCTGCTCAGGGAAATAGAAGTCAGTAGAAGAGATTGACAGCAGATAAAAATTATTTCGTCTGAAGCTTCAGTCCCAACTCATCAAGCTGTTCTTTAGCAACGATTGCAGGTGAATCAATCATCACATCTCTTCCTGAATTGTTTTTGGGGAAAGCAATGCAATCACGTATGGAATCCTCGCCGGCAAAAATAGCTACTAACCTGTCGAAACCAAGGGCAATTCCGCCATGAGGTGGTGCACCATATTCGAAGGCATTCAAAAGAAAACCAAATTGATTTTGTGCTTCTTCATCCGAAAAACCCAGCACACGGAACATTTTTTTCTGTAGTTCGCGCTTGTGGATTCTTACTGAACCACCACCCACTTCTACACCATTGATCACCATGTCATAGGCATTTGCTCGTGCCTTGCCGGGATTTGTTTCCAGCAGCGTTACATCCTCTTCTTTTGGTGCAGTAAAGGGATGGTGCATGGCATAATAGCGACTGGTTTCTTCGTCCCACTCAAGCAGAGGAAAATCGGTCACCCATAAGGGCTTAAATACATTAGGGTCGCGCAGATCAAGCTGATTTCCCATCTCAAGGCGTAATTCTCCCAATTGCTTGCGTGTACGATCAGCCTCACCTGACAAAATTAGTAACAGGTCGCCAGGTTTGGCATCAAAACGATCAGCCCAGGCTTTGAGGTTGTCAGCCGAATAGAATTTATCCACAGACGATTTGAAGCTTCCATCGGTATTGTATTTTACATATACCATACCTTTAGCACCAATCTGTGGTTTTTTTACGAAATCAGTAAGTGCATCCAATTGTTTGCGGCTAAACTCGCTGCACCCATCTGCCTTGAAGCCTACCACTAATTCAGCCTGATCAAAAACGTTAAATCCTTTATTCTGTGCCAGATCATTCAGTTCGATAAAAGTCATTCCAAACCGGATATCAGGCTTGTCAGAACCATATAATTTCATGGCTGTGGCATAGTCCATATGTTCGAATTTACCAATGTCGACTCCCTTTACCTGCGTAAAAAGGTGATGGGTCATTCCTTCAAAGGTGTTCAGAACATCTTCCTGTGTTACAAAGGCCATCTCGCAGTCGATCTGGGTAAATTCTGGTTGCCGGTCTGCGCGCAAGTCCTCATCACGGAAGCAACGAACAATCTGAAAATAGCGATCATAACCGGCTACCATCAATATTTGCTTGAAGGTTTGGGGTGATTGTGGCAAGGCATAAAATTGCCCTTGATTCATTCGCGAGGGCACGATAAAATCACGGGCACCTTCGGGGGTTGATTTGATGAGGAAAGGGGTTTCAATCTCATAAAAACCTTTGCTGTCGAGGTAATGGCGTGTCTCAAGTGCCAATCGGTGACGCATTGCCATGTTTTGTTGTAGAGGGTTCCGGCGCAGGTCGAGGTAACGGTACTTCATGCGCAGCTCATCTCCTCCGTCACTTTTGTCTTCAATGGTGAAAGGAGGAATCTTGGAAACATTTAGCACTTCAATGTTATTTAATCGCACCTCGATATCACCTGTTGGAATATTTGGGTTTTTTGACTCACGTTCATTTACTGTACCGGTAACCCTGATTACATATTCACGGCCAAGCTGGCGTGCACGTTCAAATAACTCTGAGGATTCAGCACCTTCCTCAAGAAACAGCTGTGTGATGCCATAACGGTCGCGCAGGTCGATCCACAAAAGCGATCCTTTGTCGCGGATACGCTGAACCCATCCGCTTAGCATAACTTGTTTTCCAATATCTGAAATCCTGATTTCGCCGCAATTATGAGTTCTGTACATCTCTAAATAGGTTTAGTTTGAATGCGCGAAATTACAAAAAAAGGTACTGGGTTTATAGGACCTCTATGTATTGAGGTAACCAATTAACTACACAAGAATCACTTAGTAATTAGTCTGAAACATGGAATCTGATTTATTGACTATTCCAACACTAAAACATCCGCAATACATTTGCTATTAAAAAACCAAGATAATTTCCCATGGCGTAACCAATAATACCTATGGTAATACCTGAAACCATAAGATGTCGGTTTCCTAATGCACCTGCAATTACGGGCACAAATGGAGGTGAGCAGATGAATGCTACTGAAGTGATCATGGTGGTGTCGGCATCCACCTTAAAAACCTTACTCAGCAATACATGCAAAAACAACGAACCAAAAACAGCCAAGGTAATATAGGCAAACAAACCCGGGGTAAGACCCGCAAAATTGCGAACATCGGCCATGCTGGCAACTACAATGCTAAAAATAAGGATAAGATACATGCCTGATTCAAATGTTTTATCAATCTGGTTGATCTTGGGAATTAATGATGCTGCAATCCCCAAGGTGGTAATGGTTAGGATAACCACGACCATCACCATACGATCAGGCACGAACATACTCAATATTCCTCCTATAGCAAAGATCAGAATTGCCACTCCGTAAGCCTTGAGCAATGGCACAAACACAGCTCTTTGGAAAATGCCCCAAAAAGGATCTTTACCGTCCAGATCCTTTACGGTAACATGGTCCAGCGGAATTGGAAATCTAGGGAGAAAACGATGAAACAACTTTTGGCCGAGTGTCATTAGGAATGCCAGGTAAAAAACACCAACTACAAGGTCATAGGTATGTGTAAGGATATAAGTATCTGCGTCCACATCTAGCATCAGCTTGAGTGAGGCCAGGTTGGGTGTGCCGCCTGTATATACACCAATGAGCAGACCAGATAGTTTCCAGAGGTCTCTGATTCCTTTTTCCTGAAATATAAAATAGCCTACAACAATCACCAACACAACAGAAAATAAACCGATTAGTAGCGAAGCGATTGTTTTGCCGGCCATTTTACCCCATTGTTTGATATTGGCCGAAAACAACATCAACGGTATGGCAAGTAAAATGGTTATACTCATGAGCATATCTCGGAGCTGATAAATTTTGAATGCCAGCAGATCACTTTTGAGGATCATGTTGTCAGCAAGTAACTTTTCAACATCTTCAGCTGTTGCATTTGGGTTTATCAGAAGGAAGTCATTTAAATGATTTCCCATGGATGGCAGCAGACCAATGTTTCCCAGTAATAAGCCTACAATGTAGGCAACGATCACCGCGCCAAGCTTGTTTACAAAACGATAGTTATGACAAAGGTGAAGTATTAATAATGGAGTAAGTAGGTAGAAAACAGCCAATAGGACTATGGTTATGGTCATAGGTTTTTGGATTATATGCAAATTTACAATAAAAGAACTGGTTTCCTATCGCAGAAGCTATTTGAAAACCAATTGGCTTAGGATTATCTGTAAATTTGCAGCATGCCAAAGAATAGATACTACGTTGTATGGCACGGATATCATCCAGGGGTTTATGAAAACTGGGATGCGTGTCGCAAGCAGGTGGAAGGCGTTAAGGATGCCAAATATAAAGGTTTTGCTGACAAAACTACCGCTGTTGCAGCTTTTAATATGGGATATGAAAACTATCGAAGCAGCAGTACAATCCAGTTGGCTTCCGAGAAGGGAGTTGCGCCACCACAGGGCAATAGTATTGCTGTTGATGCAGCTTGTTCTGGTAATCCTGGCAAGATGGAGTACCGAGGCGTTTTTACGGAAACCAATACCGAGCTTTTTCACAGTAAGGTTTACGAATTAGGGACCAATAATATTGGTGAGTTTCTGGCTATTGTTCATGCTTTGGCCTGGCAAAAACAGAAAAAGCTGGCCTTTCCAATATATAGTGATTCGGTGAATGCCATCAATTGGGTAAAAGCGGGGAAGGCACGCACCAAACTATCACGGACAAAAGATAGTAAAGAGCTTTTTGATCATATCTCACGTGCAGAGAAATGGTTGAAAAACAACAGCATACATGTTGAGCTGTTGAAGTGGGATACCGAAACTTGGGGAGAGATCCCAGCTGATTTTGGACGGAAATAGTTGATGGCTATAGGGTTAATGATTAAGTTTTGACCTAAACCTCCGAAAGGAACATGTCGAGGTTATCAAACTTATGGTGGTAATCTTCCATTGACCGACGGATTACCTCATGTGCCTCTTCAATCCCATAAACATGTGTAATTTCCACATTACTTTCCTTTCCCGGAAGGTCCTTGTAAGTTAGGAAATAATGTTTCAAGCGGTCAAGAACCAGCTGTGGACAATCATTGATGTCCTGGTATTTACCATATACTGCATCATTGTTTAAAACAGCCACAAGTTTATCATCGGCTTCGGTACCGTCGATCATTCTAAACCCGCCAATAGGACGGGCCATGACCAGAATGTCTCCATGTGTAATGTCTTTTTCAGTAAGCACGCATATGTCGATGGGATCGCGGTCGCCTTTTATATCTTTTCGGCCGGTTTTTTCATTAGCAAAGTCAGCAACTTTTTCTGAGCAAAATGTTTGCGGGATAAATCCATATAAGGCAGGCACCACATTAGAAAACTTCTGAGGTCGGTCGAGACGCAGGTAGCCCGACACCTTGTCCACCTCATATTTTACTGTGTCGGTAGGTACCATTTCAATAAAACAAGTAACTACTTCAGGCGCTTGGGAACCGATTTCAACACCGTGCCAAGGATGTGATTTATAGCGTAATCCCATTAATCGACCTATGGGATCCATAATTTTTGACATAATCGGGCTTTTGTAATGTAATGAAGTTGCAAATTTATCGTATTTTTGACCAGCTTTGTTCAGATTATAAGAAACAAGTCAAAATAGACATTGATTTCCACATCTGCCAGAACATTTTACCAACCAATTTCGAAACAACCACCACAAATGTAATGTTGTTACATATTTTGAATAAATATGAAAAAGTATCTTTGTGGTTTATTAATACTTATCAGTCTTCTTGCGGTCACCGGGAGCCTACAGGCCCAAATTCAATCGGTTTACCTTACCAGGGGGAGCAATGCTCATTCTATTCATTATTTTTCACCCACAAGGGAGCCTGCAGATCTTTGGCTGAATCCCTATCTCGATGAGCAATGGAAAGATGGGCATATTCAATTTGCGGATAGTATCATATGGTATGGCCAGTTGAGATATGATCTTTTTCGAAAACAGATGGAAATGATCATTGAGAGTGATACGTTTTATATTTCCCAGCCTTTCATAGTTGATCTTATCATGATCGGAGACGATTATTTTGTATATAGCCCTTATATTGATAAGGCTAGAAAAGAACAAGTTTTTGGGAGTGATTATTTTAAGCTATTGAGTAACCCTGGTCCGGCAAAGTTATTATTAAGAAATCGATTACGTATTGAAGAGTCGGGCCTGGCTGAGAGTAATTTGCTTTTTGGAATGCCCTCCGAACAAAAGAAAAGCTTTGCCCGGCTTACCACTTATTATATACAATTAAGCCATGAAGCTCCAGCTATACGCATTAAACGAAAGAAATCACATCTTAAGAAACTGCTGGCAGATAAATGGGCAGAAATAGAAATTTACTCCAAGGAAAACAAAATTAGGTATAGGAAAGTGTCAGATATTGCACAGCTAGTGGATTATTACAATACAATCAAATAGATGGCGGCCTTATGAAATTACGAACAAGAATCGTTTTTTTGATTTTCAATTTATTGTCAATGGCTTTGTTGTCGCAACAAACCAATTACAATATCAACAATGTAAATCTGAAACTTAGTCAAAACAGATTATTGGTAAAATATGACCTTTTTAGTAAAAAAAGCCATGACCCTGTGACTGTGAGGCTTTTATTTTATGACGATCAATACAGAATTTATGTACCAAAAACCATACAGCCTGATTCCCGCAAGCCAATATCACCGGGAAAAAACAGAAGTATTTCATGGGATTTTGCTAAAGATATGCAGAAAATAAGTGTTGACCTTCATCCATATTTGATTCCTGGCAATATTGCAAACCATAATTTCGGTATGGGGACCGAGGCAGCTTTGTTTTCAGTGTTGATACCTGGAATGGGGAATTATTTTGTTGGCGATACCAGGAATCAGTCAATTAAACCATGGATGAAGACAATAGGGTCTTATGGTTTGATTCTTCTTGGTACTTATGCTGCTCGCGAGCGATTCCGCAAAGAGCCAATATATAGCACCGATGGAAAAAAATGGAAAATGGGAGCGTGGAATTATCGGTATTTTGAAAACGATGCGGAAATCTTAATAGGAACAGGTATCGCTATTTGGATAACTGATATCGTCCTGGTTGCGATTAAAGGGAACCATAATGCTAAGCTAAAACGTAATATACTGGGCATGAATATTGTATATCGCTAGTGTCGGGTCAATACCACCTTGAAGACAGCTGATCGTTTAAGGATCGCTTTATGATGGCATATCTACATAATACCTTTTGCATCAACTAATTACCAATATTTAGATTGGCAGGTACTGATAAATGTGCCTGAACCATTTTCCAGTCACCCCCTTGTTGTTTCTCAAGAACACCAGTAAAACGCAAGCCTTCGAATCGATGAGCGATGTCATTGTACATGAAATTGTAATTCAGTATTTGCGCAAACCAAGCTGTATTATTCGTGCAATTGATCTTGATATACTGATCACTTACTGAGATATATGTATCGTCTATCAACCTGAACTGATTACGGAAAGCATTACGAATGGCATTCCATCCCTGAAGTTTTTCATGCGAATCGGTGCCAAACAGCATGATGCTGTCACCCGGTGCCCAAATGTTTTCGATGGTAATATAATCTTTGTTTTCACTTGCAATAAGATAGCGTTCAAGGAGGTTCTCAATCTTTTGTAATTCATTAGTTCTGTCAATGCTGTCTTTACAATCGTTGCATGCGACAGTGGTAAGCAAAATCAGGCTTACCATCGGGTAAAAAAGTAACATTCTTTTCATGACCAAAGGTTTTCTAACCGTTTTTATTATGTATTACCGATTGATCGGCGACTAAATTTGTGCCTTAAATTACAAAATAATAGCAGTTATTGAAATAATCTACACTTATTTATACTGATTTTAAATAAATAAGCCAAAATGAAGAGAAATAAAATAAATGCTGGTCTGGTGTGCCAATTTTGACAACAACAAAATAAAGGTAGGCAGTAGATCATAATAATTACCTGAATAACAATATACTAGATTCCATTCACAATGATTGTGCCGAAAGATGCTCAAAAAAGCTTTCTCTATTCCGGTATATTTTCGTAAAATTGCAGCCAATTTCAAACCTTGAAATCAAGCACCTAAATGGCTTACAACAAAGGTATAATGACTCACTCAAAACTCAGCATATTACTGTTTTTATTCTTTTATGCGAGTAATTTGGTATTGTCAGCAGAACAGCAGGTTGAAAAAGAAAAGAAAGAGTTCAATGCCGGCAAAAAGATCATGTCGCATATTGTTGATGCCTATGACTGGCATATTGCTGACATTGGCGATGTTCATATCAGCATTCCCTTACCTGTTATACTTTATGATGAAGGCGATTGGCACTTTTTCTGGTCCAGCAAGTTTGAACATGGATATTCGAGTTACAAAGGCTACAAAATTGCTAAAGAAGGCCGTCTTTCAGGTAAGATTGTACGTATTGCTGATGATGGTGCATACATCAGGCCGCTTGATTTCTCAATAACCAAGAATGTATTTTCAATTTTTATAACATCAGCATTTATTATTTGGCTGTTTATCAGTATTGCAAAATCATACAATCGACGCCGGGGACATGCACCAAAAGGCATTCAATCTGTATTTGAACCGCTCATTCTATTTATTCGAGACGATATAGCAAGAGATTCGATAGGCGAGAAGCATTATCGAAAATTCCTTCCATTCCTGCTGACTTTGTTTTTCTTTATCTTTCTCAATAACCTCATAGGCTTGATTCCATTTTTCCCCGGAGGAGCCAATGTTACCGGTAATATTGGCGTAACAGGTGTGCTGGCTGGATTTACCCTCCTTACAATTTGGGTGAACGGGAACAAGAATTATTGGAAGCACATTTTCAATACACCTGGTATGCCATGGTGGTTGAAAGTGCCAATACCGCTTATCCCAATCATTGAGATCGTTGGTGTGTTCACCAAGCCATTTGTGTTGATGGTACGTCTGTTTGCAAATATTACAGCCGGCCATATAATCATCCTGGGATTTATAAGCCTGATCTTTATTTTTGGACAAAACTCTGTTGCAGGTGGATACACTATTTCAGTAGTATCTGTCGGACTGGCTATCTTCATGAATTTTCTTGAATTACTTGTGGCTTTTATTCAGGCATTTGTATTCACCTTATTATCAGCTATTTTCCTGGGAATGGCTGTTGAAGAAGAACATCATTAATGACAAAACAAGAACCTATTATTAACTTAAATATCTTAATATCATGGAATTATTAACCATTTTGTTACAAGCTGTCACTGATCTTTCATTCGTAGCCAAAGCATCAGCTGCTTTTGCTGCCAGCATCTCTGTAATTGGTGCGAGTATGGGAATCAGTGCAATCGGTCGCAGCGCTTTGGAATCCATAGCCCGTCAGCCTGAGGCAGCGGGTGATATCCGTGGCAACATGATCGTGTCGGCAGCCCTTATTGAAGGTGTTGCTTTTTTCTCGATAGTTGTCTGTCTGCTGATTGTATTCATGTAACAGTAAAAAAACGGCCCCAATTCCTGTAACGGTTGGTTACAGGATGGGGTTTTGTTTTGATATTATTGAAACGAAAAATACATTAATATGGAATTAGTTAATCCGGGTATAGGTTTGATTTTCTGGATGACACTTGCTTTTGGCGTAGTGGTTTTCATACTCAAAAAATTCGCGTGGCCAGCTATTACCAATGCACTTGCCGAAAGGGAGGAAAGTATCGAAGAAGCGTTGCGGGCTGCTGAAATCACGCGTGAAGAAATGAAAAAGCTTAAGCTCGACAATGAGGAGTTATTGAAAGAGGCCAAAGAAGAACGTGTTACAATCATCAATGAAGCCCGCAAAATAAGAGATAAAATGTTGGATGATGCACGAGCCCGCGGTAATGAAGAAGCAGACCGGATTGTTGAAAGTGCTAAGCAACGAATACAAAATGAGCGTAACGCTGCTATTGTTGACATCAAAAATGAAATTGCAGAGATATCTATCCTTATCGCTGAGAAAATTCTTCGCGAAAAGTTAAGCGACACCGCAGCACAAAGAGAATATGTCAACAAATTATTGAAGGAAACGAACCTGAATTAATACAAACCCCTGAGCCTACTGCAGTACTTATGAAAAACATCCTGCTTGCCCGACGTTATGCCAAAGCGCTTTTTGCATTCGCCCTTGAAAATAAAGAGCTTGATGAGGTATATACCGACATGAAAATGATTGGACAGGTGATGTCAGAAAATAAGGAGTTGCGCCATCTCATGCTTAGCCCGGTGGTGTCGAACAGCAGAAAAAAGGACATACTCAGAAAAATATTTGAACCAAATACGAATAAGTTAACACGAACATTTTTAGATATATTGGTTAGAAAAGGACGGGAGCGTGAAATTCAGGAAATTGCTCAACAATTTGACAGAATATATCTTGATTACAATAAAATTACACGGGTTGGACTAATAACTGCTATTTCACTTGATAAAGCCATGCAACAAAAGATGGTGGACAGTTTCAGAAATAAAACTCATAGCAAGCTGCAACTTATCGAACAGATTGATCCCGACATCATCGGTGGTTTTGTATTGAAGTTTGATGACTATATGTACGATGCCAGTGTTAAGAAAATGCTTGGCGATATGCGAAAGGAGTTTGAGAAGAATTTATTTAAAGTTGGATTTTAACGAAAGAATAAAACCCTATGGGAGCTATTAAACCCGCTGAAGTATCAGCAATTTTACGTAAAGAACTTTCTGGATTTGAAACAGAGGCTGCACTTGAAGAAGTAGGTTCGGTGCTGCAAATAGGAGATGGTATCGCACGTATTTATGGCATGGGAAATGCAGAATCGGGCGAATTGGTTACATTTGAAAAGTCTGGTATGCAAGGTATTGTGCTTAACCTTGAGGAAGACAATGTGGGTGTAGTACTGCTTGGTGAAAGTGGCAGCATTAATGAAGGTGACCTAGTGAAACGCACAGGCCGCATTGCATCACTTCAAGTTGGTGAAGGTATGCTGGGCCGTGTTCTCAATACGCTAGGCAAGCCGATTGATGGCAAAGGTGACATCACAGGCAAATCCTATGAAATGCCACTTGAGCGCAAAGCACCCGGTGTAATTTTTCGTCAACCTGTGAACGAACCCCTGCAAACAGGTATTAAAGCAATTGATGCCATGATACCCATAGGTCGTGGTCAGCGTGAGCTTATTATTGGCGACAGGCAAACTGGAAAAACAGCCATTGCAATTGATACCATTATCAATCAAAAAGAATTTTATAAGCGCGGCGAACCAGTATATTGTATTTATGTGGCTGTCGGACAAAAAGGTTCAACAGTTGCCAATATACTGAAAACTCTTGAAGACAATGGGGCCATGCCCTACACAGTAATCATCTCAGCTACAGCATCTGATCCTGCAGCAATGCAGTTTTATGCACCTTTTGCCGGTGCAGCTATTGGTGAGTTTTTCCGTGATACAGGCCGTCCGGCATTGATAATCTATGATGACCTGTCGAAGCAGGCTGTTGCTTATCGCGAAGTATCACTTTTGTTACGCCGTCCACCTGGCCGTGAGGCCTATCCGGGTGATGTATTCTACCTTCACTCACGTTTGCTGGAGCGTGCAGCGAAAATCATCAATTCTGACAATATTGCACAAAATATGAATGACTTGCCTGAAAGCATCAGACCTTTAATTAAGGGCGGCGGATCGCTAACAGCCTTGCCTATTATCGAAACCCAGGCCGGTGATGTTTCAGCTTATATACCTACAAATGTTATTTCGATTACAGATGGTCAGATTTTTCTGGAAACAAACCTTTTTAATGCAGGCATTAGGCCTGCTATTAATGTTGGGATCTCGGTTTCACGTGTAGGCGGAAATGCTCAGATCAAATCCATGAAAAAAGTTGCAGGAACCCTTAAGCTTGACCAGGCACAGTATAGAGAACTCGAGGCTTTTTCAAAATTTGGTTCTGACCTCGATGCTGCAACGATGAATGTATTGGGAAAAGGGAAGCGCAATGTTGAGATTTTGAAACAGCCACAATATTCACCTATGACCGTTGAGCATCAGGTGGCTATCATATTTTGCGGTACACAAGGGTTATTGCGAAAGGTTCCTGTTGATCGTATTGCTGACTTCCAGGAGGATTTTCTTCACAAATTAGATGAAAATCATGCCGATTTGCTTAAACAGCTGAAAGCCGGAAAATATGATGATGAAATTGCTAAAACCTTGACCAATGTGGCCAAGGAAGTGGCCAGTCACTATGAGAATAAAGAAAAAGCAATCTAAAACTGCATAGTAAGCAATGCCGAGCTTAAAAGAAGTACGTACAAGAATTGATTCGGTAAACTCTACCAAGCAGATTACCAGTGCCATGAAAATGGTATCTGCTTCAAAATTGCGCAGGGCCCAGAATGCCATCCTGACCATGCGTCCTTATGCAGCAAAGTTGCAGGAGCTTATGCAAAACATTACGGCAACACTTGAAGGTTCGGCCGAAGATAAGTATGCAGAAGTAAGACCGGCACAGAAAATCCTTTTGGTTCCTGTAACTTCTAATAGGGGTCTTTGTGGTGCATTCAATGCCAATGTAACAAGGGCAACCACAAAATTAATCCAGGAAAAGTTCAAAGAACAATATGATAATGGAAACCTGAAACTGTTTTGTGTAGGAAAAAAAGGCGAGGAATTTTTCCGTAACCGCAAGTATCCGGTCATAGGTTTTGAAACAGATGTTTTTGATCATTTAACATTTTTAAGTGTTGTGCCTTTGGCTCAACAATTTATGGACTTATTTGAGTCAAAGACCTACGACAGGATATACTTTGTATACAACCAATTTAAAAATGCAGGCACACAAGTCCTGATCCATGAGCAGTTTTTACCCATTGAATTACCTGACATAAAAGAAGAAAACAAGTGGCAGTCAACTGAATATATTTTTGAACCCGGGCAAGAAGAAATATTAGAAGAATTGATTCCAAAAACACTTAAAACTCAAGTTTACAAGGTTTTGTTGGATAGTTTCGCCTCAGAACATGGTGCCCGCATGATCGCCATGCACAAGGCCACTGACAATGCAACAGAATTGCTCAAGGCTCTAAAACTAAGCTATAATAAAGCCCGACAGGCTGCCATTACCAAAGAGATCCTTGAGATTGTCGGAGGAGCCAATGCTCTTGACAGGTAAATTAGCCATAGATTATATCGTGTTGATTGTAATGATTACTTTTGTAGAGAACAAAATTAAAATACTAGACTTATGTTAAAATCAAATGTTGAATCAGTATTAAACGAACAAGTAAAACGAGAAGAATTCTCATCACGCTTATACCTTTCGATGGCTATTTGGTGCGAGGTGAATGGATTTCCCGGAGCTGCTGCGTTCCTTTACAGGCAATCGGATGAAGAGCGTATGCACCAGTTGAAATTGGTCCGCTATGTAAATGATAGAGGTGGGAAAGCAGTACTAAAATCACTTGAACAACCTCAGGCTGAATACGAATCTTTATTGCAAATCTTTAAGGATGTTCTTAAGCACGAACAGTTTATTACAACTTCGATCAATGAAGTATATGAGGTTACCCTAAATGAAAAGGATTACACAACTGGTAATTTCATACAATGGTATATCAATGAACAAATTGAAGAAGAAAGTACCATGAGTACAATATTGGATAAAATAAGCCTGGTTGGAGCAGATAAAGCAGGCATGTTCCATATTGATAAAGAATTGGAAACGATGACATCAAATGCTGCACCAATCGCATAGTAGTTGATGGCATAAAAAAACCCGCTCATCAGTGAACGGGTTTTTAAATGTTTTTATACCAACATTATTCAGCTAACACCAGCACTTTATTTTTTAGCACTTCCAGTATTCCTCCGGAGATCTCAAAAAATTCAATTTTCTTTTCTCCCCGGCGAATTTTGACTCTTCCCTTTCCCAGGGCAGCAATCATAGGAGCGTGGTTATTTAAAATAGCAAACAGACCATCTATCCCGGGAAGCTGAACCATTTCCACTTCTCCGCTATAGATAGTTTTCTCTGGTGTGATGATTTCTAGTTTCATTCCGGTTTTTTATGCTGTATCATGTGACTTAGCTTGCAGCCATTATTTTCTTACCTTTTTCAATAGCCTCCTCAATTGTGCCTACAAGGTTGAAGGCTGCCTCAGGGTACTCGTCCACTTCACCATCCATGATCATATTAAACCCTTTGATGGTGTCTTCGATTGAAACGATGGTTCCTGGTATGCCTGTAAATTGTTCAGCAACATGGAATGGCTGCGAAAGGAAACGTTGTACCCGACGTGCACGGTGAACGATAAGTTTATCTTCTTCTGAAAGTTCATCCATTCCCAGGATAGCTATGATATCTTGTAGTTCTTTGTAACGCTGTAGGATGTTTTTAACTTTTTGAGCTGTCTTATAATGATTTTCACCAACCACGTCAGGTGTTAGGATGCGTGAAGTGGAATCGAGCGGATCAACGGCAGGATAGATGCCTAACTCAGATATTTTCCTGTTTAGTACTGTAGTTGCATCAAGGTGGGCAAAGGTTGTAGCCGGAGCCGGGTCGGTGAGGTCATCAGCAGGCACATATACTGCTTGAACAGATGTGATTGAACCGCGTTTGGTGGATGTGATCCGTTCTTGCATGATGCCCATTTCAGTTGCCAGGGTGGGCTGATAACCAACCGCAGAAGGCATACGTCCTAAAAGAGCTGATACTTCAGAACCAGCCTGTGTAAAACGGAAAATATTATCTATAAAAAATAAAATATCACGGCCACCTGATTTTTCATCTCCATCGCGGAAGTATTCTGCAAGTGTTAGACCACTCAATGCAACGCGGGCACGAGCGCCAGGTGGTTCGTTCATCTGACCAAACACAAGTGTGGCCTGTGACTCACCGAGGGCATTGTAATCAACCTTAGATAAATCCCATCCGCCTTTTTCAAGGCTTTCAACAAATTCTTTTCCATATTTGATCACACCGGATTCAATCATTTCGCGGAGCAGGTCATTTCCTTCACGTGTGCGTTCGCCAACACCAGCAAATACTGACATACCGGAATATGCTTTGGCAATATTATTGATCAGCTCCATGATGATTACAGTTTTGCCAACTCCTGCACCACCAAAAAGACCAATTTTACCACCTTTAGCATAGGGTTCTATCAAGTCAATTACTTTGATACCGGTATAAAGCACTTCTGATTGTGTGCTTAAGTTTTCGAATTTAGGTGGTTCACGATGAATGCTATATGAGCCATCTGACTTCACTTCTTTCAGGCCATCAATTGGTTCTCCAATAACATTGAATAGGCGCCCCTTGATGTTTTCCCCGGTTGGCATGGAGATGGGCTTGCCAAGTGAAACCACTTTCATTCCCCTGCGCAAACCATCTGTTGAATCCATGGCAATTGCCCTTATTGTGTTCTGACCGATGGCTTGCTGTGCTTCTAGAATGAGTAATTCACCATTGTCGCGTTTAATTTGTAAAGCATCGTGAAGATCGGGCAGGTCAGAGTCCTGGTCAAAGGCTACGTCAATCACGGGGCCAATGATTTGTGCAATGTGTCCGGTAATCGTCTTATTCATTTGGTAAGCAATGAGTTTAAGATAAATTTAATTTTGGGTGCAAAGATAAAACTTACTGTGGTTTTATTGGCCACTCAGGAGTCGAAAAATAAAAAAATATCAAGAATAGCTGGATTTTAATAAATTAATTAACAGCCTTTTAAATACCACTCAAAAACTTTCTTTCGAAAAGTAGCAACCACATTACACCAATGGTGATGGAGGCATCAGCAATATTAAACACAGGCCTGAAGAATACAAAGTATCCATCACTGCCGAAAATAAATGCTGGTATCCACGATGGCGCATCAGCCTGGGATAGGGTTAAAACAGGGAAGTAAAACATATCCACAACCCTGCCGTGTAAGAATGCGGCATAACCACCGGACTCGGGCATGAAGGTCGCCACGGTATGATAACTGCTGGCACTGAACAACATCCCATAAAAAGCACTGTCTATGATGTTCCCAATGGCACCGGCAAGAACAAGCGAAATACCGAAGACGGGCCCGAAAGAGATTTTTTTACGAGTGATCTTGAACAAATAAAAACCAATGGCTATTACGGCAAGAATACGAAATAGACTGAGTGCGAGCTTACCCCACTCACCGGCAAATTGAAGGCCAAAGGCCATGCCGTAGTTTTCGGTAAAATGAATGAGAAACCAATCGCCTATAACAGGGATTTCCTGTCCTATGGTCATGTTCAGCTTGATCCAGAATTTTGACGCCTGATCAACAATCAGAATCAGGAAAACTATTATAAGTGCTCTTTTCAAAATTTTTATGGAATTGGTCAATATGAAAGATGCTTCGGATCAGGACAACCCGAAAAACATGAGTATAAAATATTGGTTTGCAGCCTTGTAAAATGACATTTAACCTGCTTTTTGCTGCAACTTGGCTTCAATACTGAGTGTTGCATGAGGTACAATCCGCAGCCTTTCTTTTGCAATTAGTTTACCTGTGGCCCTGCACACACCATAAGTTTTGTTCTCAATGCGGATTAATGCGTTTTCAAGGTTGTTGATAAATTTTTGCTGGCGGGCTGCCAGTTTGCCGTTTTCCTCTTTGGAAAGCACATGATATCCCTCTTCGAGAACCTTAAAAGTAGGTGATGTATCGTTGGTTCCGTGTTCATCGTTATTAGAAAGTGCTTCTGTAAGCACTTTCAGATCAGACTTTGCTTTCTCAAGTTTTTTCAAAATAATTGTTCTGAACTCTTCTAACTCCTCATCAGAATACCTGGTCTTTTTTGCCTCGGTCTCCTGCACTTTTTCTTGCTCTTTCATAATCTATCGTATTAAGTTCTGCGCTACCGATTAATTCGGATTGCGCAATAAATATAATGCATTTTTTTGTCAATTGTTATATGAATAAACTAAAAAATATCCGATCATGTTTTTTTACTGATCCTAAGTTTTACTTGAACTTCCTCACTTAACTCATTATCATATACATCCCCACCATTAAGGTGATCTGTTAATTTCATCACGGCCAAAGTTTCCGAGCAAATATAATCGCGGAACTGCTGGAGTGCTTCTTTCAGATTTTCATTGGTTTCCACTTCAAGTAATATATGATCCGTAACATCGAATCCCAGTTCTTTTCGCATATTTTGAACCCTATTCACAAGTTCACGGGCAAGACCTTCATTAACGAGTTCGGGAGTCAACGTCATATCAAGGGCTACGGTCAGCTTATCCATGGTTGAAACACTCCAACCGGGTATATCTTCAGTTGTGATCTCTACATCATTAAGAAGCAATTCAACTTGCTCGGCTCCTAAATTCAAGATTTCTGATCCTTTTTTCTCAAATTGCCTGATGTCGTCCTGTTCAAACCTGGCCAGGGCTGCTGATATTTGTTTCATCAGTTTTCCATAGCGCGGCCCGAGTGTTTTGAAGTTTGGCTTGATTTTTTTGACCAATATTCCCGCGTCATCTTTCAAATATTCAACTGTTTTCACGTTCACTTCTGAAAGTATCAATGGTTCAACACCTTCAAGCTGTTTTTGCATTTTAGCTCCCGAAACGGGGATCATAATTTTGTTTAATGGTTGGCGAACACGTATGTTTGCTTTTTTTCGCAGCGACAATACCATTGACGAGAACTGTTGAGCCATTTGCATTCGCTCTTCAAGCTTTTTATCGATAAAATTCTTGTTTGCAGCAGGGAAGTCTGTAAGGTGCACAGATTCAACATCATGCTTTTGAGTAACAGCATTCAGGTCAATGAAAATTCTTTCGGTAAAGAAAGGTGCAATTGGAGAAGAGAGTTGTGCGATAATCTCAAGACAAGTGTACAAAGTTTGATATGCCGAAATTTTGTCGTTTGTATATTGCCCTTTCCAGAATCTCCGGCGCGAAAGCCTTACATACCAATTACTTAAATGTTCATCAACAAATGTTTGTATAGCCCTGCCAGCCCTTGTGGGTTCATAGTTGGAAAAAGACTCATCGACAATCAAAATTAGTGAGTTTAGTTCTGAAAGTATCCAGCGGTCAATCTCCGGACGTTCATTTAAAGCGATTTCATCTTCTGCATAGGTGAAACCATCAATGTTGGCATAAAGAGCAAAAAAAGCGTAGGTATTGTAAAGTGTTCCAAAAAACTTGCGCCGGATCTCATCAAGCCCGTTAAGGTCAAATTTAAGGTTGTCCCATGGTTGGGCATTTGTAATCATATACCATCGGGTGGCATCAGGTCCGTATTTTTCGATGGTATCAAAAGGATCCACAGCATTGCCAAGTCTTTTTGACATTTTATTGCCATTCTTATCCAACACCAATCCATTGGACACTACTGTTTTAAAGGCAACAGAATCAAATAACATAACGGCAATGGCATGTAAGGTGAAAAACCATCCTCTAGTTTGGTCAACACCTTCGGCTATAAAATCAGCCGGAAAATTTGATTTAAAGACTTCCTTATTTTCAAATGGAAAATGGAACTGTGCATAAGGCATAGCTCCCGAGTCGAACCAAACGTCAATTAAATCGGGTTCGCGATACATGGGTTTTCCGCTGTTGGAAACCAATACAATTTGATCAGCATAAGGTCGATGCAGGTCAAAAGTATCATAATTGGTTTTGCTGGTAAGGCCGGGCTGATAATCGGAAAATGGATTTTCGCTCATGAAACCGGCTTCAATGCTCTTTTCAATCGCATTTTTTAAATGTTCAACTGATCCAATACAAATTTGCTCCGATTTATCCTCTGCTGTCCAAATAGGTAAAGGCACTCCCCAAAAGCGCGAACGTGAAAGATTCCAGTCAACAAGGTTTTCGAGCCAGTTTCCAAAACGGCCTTCACCTGTTGCTTTTGGTTTCCAGTTGATGGTTTTGTTGTGTTCAAGCATTTTATCCTTGAAAGCAGTTGTTCTGATAAACCAGCTGTCAAGAGGATAATAGAGGATGGGTTTATCTGTACGCCAGCAATGCGGATAGTTGTGGGTATATTTTTCAATACGGAAAGCTTTGTTATCTTTTTTTAGCATTACAGCCAAGTCAACGTCCAGGCTGGGGGCATCCTTTCCAAGGCTTTCATCATATTCGTTTTTCACAAAACGTCCGGCATACTCCTGATATAATGACATATTAACCTGGGTTCTGACAAATTCAGCATCCAGCTCTTCGATGGGATAAAATCGTCCTTTCAGGTCCACCATGGGGCGCATTTTCCCTTCACGGTCAATCAGAAGCAAGGGTACAATACCTGATGCCTTTGCTACCCGGTCGTCATCAGCTCCGAATGTAGGTGCTATATGAACAATGCCGGTACCATCTTCAGTGGTAACAAAATCGCCTGTCACTATTCTGAAGGCGTCGCCTGCCGGACGCACCCATGGTATGAGTTGTTTATAAGTAAGACCTTCAAAATGAACCCCCTTATAAACCTTAACGATACGATAAGGTATCTTTTTATCACCAGTTTTGTATTCCTCAAAGGGGAGATCATGCATGCTTTCATCAAAGTAGGAAGAAACCAGATCCTTAGCCAGGATCACTTTGATTTGCTGTCCTGTATATGGGTTAAAACTTTCTACCAAAACATAATCAATGTTTGGTCCTACAGCCAAAGCTGTATTTGAAGGTAGCGTCCAAGGAGTTGTTGTCCAGGCAAGAAAATAAACCGGATCATTATCAGTAAAAAGGAATTCTGAATTGTCATCCCGATTAACTTCAAATTGAGCAGTAGCCGAGGTATCCTTTACATCACGATAACATCCGGGCTGATTCAGCTCGTGTGTGCTTAATCCTGTACCGGCAGCAGGCGAATAGGGTTGAATGGTATAGCCCTTGTATAGCAGATCTTTTTCATATAGTTTAGCCAATAAATACCAAACCGTTTCGATATATTTATTGTCAAATGTAATATAAGGATTCTCAAGATCAACCCAGTATCCCATGCTTCGTGTGAGTTCATCCCATAAATCCTTATACTTCATAACCTCCTTGCGACAGGCAGCATTGTACTCCTCAACAGTGATTTTCTTGCCAATATCTTCCTTGGTTATACCAAGGGTTTTTTCCACGCTTATTTCCACCGGTAGCCCATGAGTGTCCCAACCGCCTTTACGTTCAACAAATTTACCTTTAAGCGTTTGGTAACGACAAAATATATCTTTAATGGCCCGTGCCATAACATGGTGAATACCAGGTACGCCATTGGCTGATGGCGGCCCCTCGTAAAATACAAATGGTTCGGCACCTTGCCTAAGCGCCAGGCTTTTATTAAAAATTTCCTTTTCTTCCCAGAATTTTCTTATTTCTTTTCCGGTTTGAGAGAGGTTTAATTGTTTGTATTCGTTATATTTTGCTTTCATCAAAACTTGGTTTATCCCCTAATTTTTGCAGGCTGCAAAGCTAAAAAAAAAGCTGTTACTGAAAGCAATAGCACCCGAAACACATGCGCCGGACAAGTTTTTTCCCATTTGGATAATAAGAATTGCGTAAAAGTACTGGTTTTGCCTTCGCGTTTTTACAGAATATTTCATTGTGAAATCAGTAACAATGGATGGGCTTAAATTTTAAGATTCACCATATTTTTGCATTATGATTGTTAAACAAATCACAATAAGTCAAACCTAAAAATTTTGAAGAACATGAAAAAAGCTAAAATCTTAATTGTAGATGATGATCAGGATGTGATCATTACTCTAGAACAAATCCTTGAGAATGAAGGCTATGAAGTAATCTCCGCCTATAATAAAAAGGAAGGACTAGCCTTGGCATTGAAAGAAAAACCTGACCTGGCCATTTTGGATGTGATGATGACAACCCATTACGAAGGATTTGAAATGGCCCGGGAATTTGTTGACAATCCTGAGCTTAAAGGTATTCCTACACTAATGGAAACCTCGATTGAGGTACTCATGACAACGAAGCCCAGTGTACAGGCTATGGCACGAGAATTCAGAAGTGATCCGAATTACAAAGAGCTTCAGGTAATTCTAATTCGTGATATCGTAACCGGTAATTCCGGAATTGATTATCGTGCTGAAGACGGCCGCTCGGTCTGGGTTCCGGTGGATGGATTTATTCGTAAACCGGTAGAAAAAAGCAGGTTGCTCCCTGAAGTTGAACGCTTACTTGAAAAGAATCAATTGCACAATGCGTAATGCATTAATGATATAGCTGACTTTGTACCATCAAATCAAACTAACAATGAATAGCACAATTCACGAAATCCTGAAAAACTACCCAAATGCAGGCCGGGATAGCCTGATACCAATATTACAGAATGTACAGGAGAAAATGGGCTTTCTATCGGAAGAATCAGTTATTGAGGTAGGTAAATATCTCAAAATGCCTTCGAGTAAGATATTTGGGGTTGCCACATTTTACAATCAGTTCCGCTTTACCCAACCAGGTAAGTATCATATACAGGTATGTCGTGGGACTGCATGCCATGTGCTTGGATCAGCCACAGTGTTGGATGAGATTGAAAAGCAGCTCAAGGTGAAAACAGGGCAAACAACCAAGGATAAACTTTTCAGCCTTGAAGTAGTGGCTTGTATCGGTGCTTGTGGATTGGCACCTGTGATCAGCATAAATGGTGAATTTCATGCAAAAGTTACCACTGCCTCAATTAAAGACATCATTGAGGATTACAGAAACAGGGAGGAACAACAATGAGAACAGAAAAGGATTTTTTAATTAAAGAGGTACTAAATCAAAGTCATAAACTGGACTTCAGTCCTGAAGTTTCACGGAAACTTAGCCTTCTGCGCAAGGATCAAAATCATAATCCTGTTGTATTTGTAGGCGCGGGCACCTGCGGATTAGGTGCTGGTGCCAATGAAACCATTAAGAAAACCAAGGAATGGTTGGCAGCAAACGATGTTCAGGCCGAAGTGATACCTGTCGGTTGTATTGGACTGTGCTCATCCGAGCCGATTTTGGATATAAAAATACCGGGAAAGAAAAGATTATCTTTTGAAAAAGTTACAGGTGATAAGGTAGCAGATATTCTACAACATATTTTTAATGATCAGTTACCAGAACATCCGATACTGGGCCAGTTTTACGAACAAAATGATCAACAGGACTGGAGGGATGTACAATATTTAAAGGATCATTTCTTTTTCAGGCCACAAAAGCGCATTGTGCTTGAAAATTGTGGTATTTGCAACCCGGTTAGCATAGATGAATATATAGCCAGGGGCGGTTACAGGGCTTATTTAAACGCCTTAAAAATATTTAGCAGAGCAGAACTTTGCGATTTTGTTGAGAAAAGCGGACTCAGGGGCCGTGGTGGTGGTGGCTTTCCAACAGGCAGAAAATGGAAATTTGCTCTGAATACAGAAGCAGATCAAAAATACCTAATATGCAATGCCGACGAAGGTGATCCGGGTGCATTTATGGATAGAGCAGTAATTGAAGGTGACCCACATAAGCTACTTGAAGGAATGGCTATTGCTGCTTATGCTATCGGAGCCAGCAAGGCTTATGTATACATACGGGCAGAGTATCCGCTTGCCATTGAGAGGCTGGTGATTGCCATTGAGCAAGCCAAGGAATACGGACTTATTGGGAAAAATATTTTTGGCTCAGGAATTGACCTTGATATTGTCATTAAAAAAGGTGCCGGGGCGTTTGTTTGCGGTGAAGAAACGGCACTCATTCACAGCATTGAAGGCAAAAGAGGCATGCCACGTCCAAGACCACCATTTCCTGCCACAAGCGGTTTATTTGGTAAACCCACCATCATTAACAACGTCGAATCATTGGCAAACCTGCCTACAATCATACGCAAAGGAGCCGATTGGTTCAGCGCTATGGGCACTGAAACCTCAAAAGGAACCAAGGTGTTTGCCCTTTCAGGTAAAATTACGCTTACAGGCCTCATAGAAATACCAATGGGAACCACCATAAGGGATATAATATTCAATATTGCCGGAGGTATACCCAACGGGAAAAAGTTTAAAGCCGTTCAAATGGGAGGTCCTTCGGGTGGATGTGTCACAGAGAAGAACCTGGACATTCCCGTAGACTACGAATCGTTGCTAAATGTTGGCGCCATGATGGGATCAGGCGGCATGGTCGTCATGGATGAAGATACTTGTATGGTAGATGTGGCAAAGTTTTTTATGGATTTCATTCAGCGTGAAAGCTGTGGAAAATGCATACCATGTCGTGAAGGAACCCGAAGGATGCTCGAAATTTTAGAAAGCATTACATCCAAACCAAAAAACCGTGAAATACATGAGCCACTTGCAAGGTTCAAAGGGGTGCTTCAACTTGAAAATTTAGGTAAGGTTATCAAAGACACATCATTATGTGGCCTGGGCCAGACAGCACCCAATCCGGTCTTGAGCACACTCACCTGGTTTCGCGAGGAATACGAGGAGCATGTTTTTGACAAAAAATGTAGTGCGGGAGTATGTACAAATTTACGAGAGTACAGTATTGATGTGGATAAGTGCACCGGTTGTACGATTTGTGCCAAAAAGTGTCCGACCAATGCTATTATTGGAGCTCGCAAACAAGCACATTTTATAATTGCTGACAAATGTATCAGCTGTGGTGCTTGTGAAGAAGCCTGCAAGTTTGATGCAATTCTGGTGAACTAAATAGTGACTGTGAAAACAAATAAATTATAGCAAAGATGAATCTCACAATTGAAGTTAATAACAACCGCATGTATGCCAATCAGGGCGATACCATCTTAGATGTTCTCAACAGGAACGGAATGAGTGTACCCACCTTATGTCATATGAAAGGTTTGTTCCCAACAGGCTCATGCCGCATGTGTGTGGTTGAAGTGCATGGCCGGAAAAACCTGGTTACAGCCTGCTCAGAGCCTGTAAGCGATGGCATGAAGATCAGCACCCACTCTGCACGTGTAGTGGAATCGAGAAAAACCATTGTAGAACTGCTCCTTTCAAATCACCCTGATGACTGCCTTTACTGTGAACGCAACGGGAATTGTGAGCTGCAGAAGCTTTCAGAAGATCTGAATGTGCGCGAGCGTAGAATTAGCGGACAAAAGAACAATTATAAACTGGATGTTTCGAGTGCCAGTATTGTCCGTGATCCGGCAAAATGCATACTTTGCGGCCGTTGTGTCAGGGTGTGTGAGGAAATTGAGGCCGTTTCAGCAATTGAGTTTGTTGGAAGAGGAAGCAAAACATTTATTGACACTTCATTCAATCACGGACTGAACCTATCAAGCTGCGTTAATTGCGGACAATGCATCATGGTGTGTCCTACCGGTGCTCTAAAAGAAAAATCTCATCTAACTGAAACCAAGGACTACCTCAGTAATCCGGATAAGGTAACCATCATTCAATATGCCCCTTCCATTTCGGTAACCCTGGCGGAAGAGTTTGGCATAGCTCCGGGCACCAACATCATTGGCAAGATGAATGCTGCTTTGCGCAGAATAGGATTTGATTTTGTTTTTGATACCTCTTTCTCGGCTGACCTTACCATTATGGAAGAAGCCTCGGAGCTGGTTGACCGGATCAAAAACGGAGGAACCCTGCCGATGATTACAAGCTGTTGTCCTGGATGGGTCAAGTATGCCGAAGGGTTTTATCATGATATGATACCTCATTTGTCCACATGCAAATCGCCACAGCAAATGATGGGTGCTATCGTAAAAAGCTATTTCGCCGATAAGGAAGGCATTGATCCTGAAAATATCTATTCGGTATCAGTAATGCCCTGTACTGCTAAGAAATTTGAACAGCAACGAGAAGAAATGACGCATAATGGTATTTCTGATGTTGATGCTGTATTGACTACTCGTGAGCTTGCCCGGTTGATCCGACTTCATGGTATTGACATACATAAGCTTGAACCTGAAATAGCTGATTCTCCTCTTGGCACACGATCTTCTGCAGGTAAGATATTTGGTGCCTCGGGTGGTGTAATGGAAGCTGCAATACGGACAGCACATTATCTGATTACTGGAAAGGACTTGGTGAAATTCCAGATAAATTCCGTACGTGGTTTTGAAGGCCGAAAGGAAGTAAGTGTTGCTATCGGTGATTTGGAAGTGGGAGTGGCAGTGGTAAGTGGTTTGAAGAATGCTGAAATATTGCTCGATGAAATTCGCAATGGTCGTTCAGATATACATTTTATTGAAGTAATGGCATGTCCGGGAGGATGTATAAATGGCGGAGGCCAACCTATTGGTGCTCAGGAAGATGCCATTAGGTCACGCATGGCAACCTTGTATGACATTGATGAAAAAGATGCCATAAAGGTATCACACAAGAATCCTTACATTATTGAGCTTTATGATAAGTTTCTTGGCAAACCACTGGGGCACAAGAGTCATGAACTCTTGCATACCCACTATCAGGCAAGGAATGTAAATTAATTTGACTATTAACAGTAACAAACTTTTGCAATGGCACACAACAGCAGACATAAACAATTGGTATTCACCGTAAAGGATCGGTGCCGGGTTTGCTATACCTGTCTGCGCGAGTGCCCCGTCAAAGCCATAAAGATTATTAATGGACAAGCCATGGTGATCAGCGAACGATGCATAGGCTGTGGAAACTGTGTCAAAGTTTGCCGGCAAAAAGCCAAAACTTTCCTGAAACAAAATGATGAAGTTGATCAACTATTGCTAACCAACGCCCGCATTGCAGCGTGCCTTGCACCGAGCTTTCCTGCTGAATTTACAGAGATCGAGGATTATAAGGTTTTGGTTGGTATGCTTAAATCTCTTGGATTTGATTATGTTGTCGAAGTGGCTTTTGGTGCAGATCTGGTTGCAGCTGCTTATAAGGAGATGTATAGGAACAACAATGGGAAAGGCGTTATTACATCAGATTGTCCGGCCATTGTTTATTATGTGGAGCATTATCAGCCCGAGCTGGTCGAAAACCTGGCCCCAATTGTTTCACCAATGGTAGCCCTCTCACGTATGATGAGAAAGAAGCACGGTGAAGACCTGCAAATTGTATTTATAGGGCCATGCTATGCGAAAAAAGCTGAATCTGATGAGGTTAATTTTGCTTTATCATTTCAGGAATTGAGGGAACTCCTGGCCGAAAGAAATATTAAACCTGAAAATATTGAACCTATCGAATTTGATCCCCCACATGCGGGTAAAGGTTCCATTTTTCCTGTTACACACGGATTGTTGCAAAACATGAAAATAGAAGATGACATTACAAAAGGTGATGTTATTGTTGCCGAAGGCCGTGTTAATTTCAAGGAAGCTTTAGCTGAGTTTGCGCAAGGAGGATTAAAAGCCCGTCATCTGGAGCTATTATGTTGTGAAGGATGCATTATGGGTCCGGGCATGTCAGATGAGGGGAAAAAATTCATGCGTCGTTCGAGCATTTCGAACTATGTGGCAGACAAGCTCCGCAACTTTGATGAAGAATCCTGGCAAGAGCAAATGGCCAAATGGGCTGACCTTGATCTTTCAACATATTTTACTCCTATGGATCGGAGAACGCCTACACCAATGAACGATGAAATTGCCGAAGTGCTGAAAAATATGGGTAAACACACCGAACAAGACTACATGGACTGTGGAGCATGTGGATATGATACCTGTATTGAACATGCCATTGCAGTTGTACAGGGTCTGGCTGAAGATGAAATGTGCTTGCCTTACACCATCGAACAATTACACAAATCAATAGAGAACCTGAATGTAACAAATATTGAATTGGCAACAGCAAGAGAAGCACTGAAACAATCAGAAAAACTGGCACATATGGGGCAGTTGTCAGCAGGTATAGCACATGAAATTAACAACCCACTTGGCGTGATCACAATGTATAGCAATTTATTGCTGGATGAAATCAAGGATGAAACCACCAAACATGATCTAAAGCTCATTGTTGAACAGGCTGACCGGTGCAGAAAAATTGTTGGCGGATTGCTGAACTTTGCGCGTAAAAACCAGGTGAGGCTCACAGAAACCAGTTTGGAGCAATTTGTGAATAAAAGCATTAAATCGATTATTGTACCCGAAAACATTTCTATTCAACTTGATGTTGAAATGAATGACCCCTATGTGTTTTTGGATCAGGATCAAATGATGCAAGTGTTGACCAATTTGGAGAAGAATGCCATTGAAGCCATGGAAGATGGTGGGGAACTGAAAATTCAACTTAGAGAACATAATGGAGATGTGGAAGTTAACATAACCGACAGCGGAACTGGTATATCCGAAGAGAACATGGAGAAAGTATTTACACCTTTTTTCACCACAAAGGAAGTTGGTAAAGGTACAGGCTTAGGCCTACCCTTATGCTATGGGATCGTAAAAATGCATAAGGGTAAAATAAATGTTCAATCTAATGATGATCCGGATCGTGGGGCTACTGGAACAACATTTACAGTTCGATTGCCCCGAAACCCACAGTAAATTAAGAACTCAAAAAAAATGTAACGAAATGAACAGCGAAAACAAATTGATTTTGATTGTGGATGATGATGCAGATTATTTATTCCAGATGGAAAATATGGTGAAAGGACTGGGGTTCGATGTAATTACTGCTGAAAGTCAGGCCGATGCTGAGGCCATTTTGGAAGAGACCAAACCAGATCTGGCTATCTTTGATCTAATGATGGAGCAGGAAGACAGTGGTTTTATCCTGTCTTATAAAGCCAAAAGAAAACATCCTGATATGCCTATCATAATCGCTTCAGCAGCAACTGCCGAAACAGGATTTACTTTTGATTTGTACAATGAAAACGACAAAAACTGGATTAAAGCAGATCTGTATCTTGAAAAAGGTATACGTGGTGATCAATTACACCGTGAAATCAATAAACTGTTGAAGCTTTAAATCCTTAAAACCGGATTTAATTCAATGGATACAAAACCATAAAACAATAGAAGAGATGGCAACACTTCAAGTACTTGTAGTAGATGATGAACCTGGCATCAGGTCTGGGATAAACCGCATATTAAACAATTACAGTGTTGGATATCCTTTTATGGACGAGGATTTTGATTTCGAACTTACTGATGCCGGTACCGGGGAAGAAGCAATAGAAATACTTAACAATAAGAAAATTGATGTGGTTTTGCTGGATAATAAATTACCCGGCATGGACGGCATCGAAGTGCTCGAACACATCAACAAACAGCAGTTGGATATGGCAGTGATGATGATCACTTCCTATGCCTCGCTCGAACTGGCCATTAAAGCCACACGCAACGGGGCATACAATTTCATGCCCAAACCGTTTACGCCTCAGGAGCTGCGATCATCCATTGAAAATGTTGCAAAGCACTTATTTTTAAAGCGGATGACCCGTAAGATGCAGGAAGAGGGCAAACAGATTCGGTTCCAATTCTTGTCAGTACTTTCCCATGAACTTAAATCGCCTATTAACGCTGTTGACGGATATTTAAAAATGTTGCAGGAAAGGCAGCTTGGCGACAAACTGGAAGATTATGACAGGATTATAGACCGTTCTCTCGTACGCCTCAAAGGAATGCGAAACCTCATTATGGACCTGCTCGACCTGACAAAAATTGAGTCAGGTAAGAAACAACGTCGTTTGCGTGATGTCGACCTGACCGATATAGCCCAGATCGCTATTGATACCATGGAACCTCTTGCCATTCAAAAAGGAGTTAAAATCAAACTTACCTCTGAAGGCCATACAAACATATTGGCTGATAGCGATGAGATGGAGATTATTTTTAACAACCTGATTTCAAATGCTGTAAAATACAATGTTGAGGATGGTAAAGTGGATGTGACTATTTGTGATAATAATTCCTCAATAGAAATAAAAGTAGTTGATACTGGCATAGGAATGAGTCAGGAGGAATGTGATCATATATTCCAGGATTTTGTTCGCATCAAAAGCAGTAAAACCAAAGACATTACCGGCAGCGGTCTGGGACTGTCCATCACAAAAAAAATGCTCGACCAATATAACAGTACTATAGAAGTGAAGAGTGAACCTGACAAAGGAAGTACTTTTACCATAACCATACCTCGCAACTAAATACAATGAAATTCAAACCTGAAAAATATAAACTGGCAGATGTTTCCATGCAAGCCTTTATTGACGAGGAGGAGATTTGGGATTATATCAAACTGGCAACCGACCCTACTAAGTCGCAGGTTGAAAGGGTAATTCAAAAATCACTAGACAAAAACCGCTTAAGTCTTGCTGAAACAGCCATTTTGCTCAATGCCACCGACCCCGAAATGATTGATATGATCAAGCAGGGAGCACGCCGTCTCAAGGAGCAAATTTATGGTAAACGAATAGTTTTGTTTGCTCCTTTATATGTGGGTAACTATTGCTCAAACAACTGCAGGTACTGCGGCTTCAAAGCCTCAAACAAGCAAGCCATACGCAAAACCTTAACCAAAGATGAACTCATTGCAAATGTGAAAGCACTTGAAGAACATGGACAGAAACGATTGATTCTTGTTTTTGGAGAACACCGCATCTATTCAGCTGATTTCATTGCCGATATTGTTCGAACGGTGTATGGGGTTAAGAAGAACCATGGCGAGATCAGACGGGTGAATATAAATGCTGCTCCTTTTGATGTTGAAGGCTTCAAAACAATTGGCGATGCCGGTATTGGAACATACCAGATCTTCCAGGAAACCTATCACCCCGGCACTTATGCCAAATGCCATGAATCAGGAAAAAAAGCGGATTATAATTGGAGGCTCACATCCCTGGATCGTGCAATGGAAGCAGGCATTGATGATGTTGGCATAGGTGCTTTGTTCGGGCTTTATGACTGGCGCTTTGAAGTACTGGGTTTGCTCAGGCATGTTAACCACCTCGAAGCCTGTTATAATGTTGGTCCACACACCATATCCTTTCCACGAATTCAGGATGCATCAGAGTATGACCTCGATGGACAATATCAGGTTACTGATGAGGAGTTTACCAGGCTGGTTGCGATTCTTCGACTCGCTGTTCCATATACCGGGTTAATTTTAACTGCACGTGAACCCCGCGAAATACGAGATGAGGTATTGGCATTTGGATGTTCTCAAATTGATGCCGGCACAAAGCTTGAAATTGGTGCTTATGCCGAAGATCCACATGTGGATCAGAACCTGAATAAAGAACAATTTAAGATTAATGATGACCGCACACTAAATGAAGTAATTGATGAATTGCTTGATGCAGATTATTTGCCTTCATTTTGTACGGCATGTTATCGTAAGGGACGAACAGGCCAGCATTTCATGGAGTTCAGTGTACCAGGGTTCATTAAAAAGTTTTGTGCCCCCAATGCCATATTGACTCTTGCAGAGTATATTGTGGACTATGCCACTCCCGCAACAGCGAGCAAAGGGTGGCAAGTCATTGAACGTAGTCTTAACGAAATGGACAAGGTCAAATATGAGGGCGAAGTGCGCAAACGCATAGATAGAATAAAAAATGGTGAACGTGACCTGTACTTTTAACTGCCAATTTGAATAATGACTAAAGGAAAAGACCTCAAACCACATATCGGTATATTTGGCCGACGCAACAACGGCAAAAGTTCCATCATTAATTTGCTTGTGAACCAGGAGATTGCCATCGTTTCGGACCAGGCAGGCACCACCACTGATCCGGTGAAAAAATCGATCGAGATTTTTGGTATAGGACCAAGCATTATTATTGACACGGCCGGGATAGATGATTCTGGTGAGCTTGGAGAGAAGCGCATTCAGAAAACCTTTGAAGCCATGCGCACGATTGACTGTGGCATACTTGTAATATCTCAAAATTTGTTTGGATCGTACGAAAAGGAGTTGATAAAACAGTTTCGTGAGTTTAACATCCCCTTTGTTGTGGTTCACAATAAGTCGGATATACAAACTTTGGATCCCATAACCTTAACTAAGGTATATGACATTACCAAAGCACCCATTATTGACTTTTGTGCATTAAACAGCGATCATGTTCATGAGCTTATTGAAGCCCTGAAAAAGACCATACCTGAAACAAGTTATCAAAAACCATCCTTGTTAGGCGGAGTCATCGAGCCGGACAAGGTAGTCCTGCTGGTAACTCCGGTTGATTCAGAAGCGCCTGAAGGGAGGCTCATATTGCCACAAGTGATGGCCATACGTGATGTGCTTGATAACGACTGCATCTGTGTGGTGCTAAAGGAAACGCAACTGAAGCAATATTTTGACAATCAAATGACAGAGCCACAGCTTGTTATTACTGATAGCCAGGCCTTTTCTTATGTAAATAGTGTTGTGCCTGAACATATTCCGCTTACCAGTTTCAGCATTATTTTTGCAAGACTAAGAGGTGATTTCAATGCCTATATGGAGGGAACTCCCAAGATTGATGAACTTGATAACGGTGACAGGGTGCTGATATTGGAAAGCTGTACCCATCAGGTTAGTTGTGACGACATTGGCCGGTATAAACTGCCAAAATGGATAAAGGAATATACAGGAAAGGATGTTAATTTTGATGTTGTGGCCGGATTGTCAAACTTTAAGGACATTTCAGGCTACAAACTTGTTATCCAATGTGGTGGTTGTGTTGTTACCCGACGGCAATTATTAAACAGGCTAAAGCCTGCGTTGGCGCAAAAAATAGCAATAAGCAATTATGGTATGGCGATTGCCTATGTCAATGGTATATTTGAACGGGTTACAGCACCATTTCTAAAATCACTTTAAATAATTACTTACTTATAACATTTGATGTACTTTTGAGCTTACGATCACCCACAATCAAGTGCTGGTGAAAGAGAACCCTATTATTATGACCAAATGAAAACCAAAATAATTGCTACCATTGGGCCGTCATCATCAGATTTGGAGACGCTTAGACAAATGAAAGATGCCGGCATGAATGTTTGCCGGTTGAACTTTTCGCATGGAACTCATCAACAACACCTTGAGGTATTAAACCATATTAATGAACTCAATACTCGAAGGGATGATTATATTGCGATCATGGCAGACCTTCAGGGGCCAAAGATCAGGCTGGGTGACCTTGATGAACCCTTTATAGCCCTGAACCGAGGTGATGTAATTACTTTTACAACCAACGAAGTTCGTGGCAGTCTTAACAGGGTACATATTAGTTATGCTGAATTTGCTGCTGATGCCCGTGAAGGTGAAACTGTTATTGTAGATGATGGTAAAATATTATTTAAAATCCTGGAATCTGATGGCATTTCGGAAGTGAAACTTCAAGCAATAAATGAAGGCAAGATATATCCACGAAAAGGGGTGAATTTGCCCGACACCGGAATTAGTTTGCCCAGCCTGACAGATAAAGACAGGACTGACCTGAAGTTCATACTTGATCAGGAGGTTCATTGGATAGCCTTATCTTTTGTCAGAACAGCAGATGATATTCATGAATTACGCGGCATCATCAATAAACATCCCAAAGATAACAAGCCGCGAATTATAGCTAAAATAGAAAAGCCAAAAGCTGTACAAAACATAGAATCAATAATAGATGCAGCTGATGCCATCATGATTGCCCGTGGTGACCTGGGTGTTGAAATGCCCATGCAAACAGTTCCAATGATACAAAAACGTATCATTTCGTTATGCCAGCTAAAAGGACGGCCTGTTATTGTGGCTACCCAAATGATGGAAGCTATGATCAACAATATCAGGCCTACAAGAGCAGAGGTAAATGATGTGGCAAATTCCATTCTCGATGGAGCTGATGCATTAATGTTAAGCGGAGAAACATCAGTGGGTCAATATCCCGTCGAAACCGTGCGCATCATGCAGAAGATCATGCATGAGATCGAAGACTTTGAGTCTATATATTATAAACAAAACCCACCGGAAAAGCTTTTTAACAAACGTTTTATTAGCGATTCAATCCTTTACAATGCTTCTGAGATGGCCCAACATACTCATGCCAGGGCCATTGTGGTTGTGTCTTATACCGGATATTCAGCATTGCGGCTTGCCAGCCACAGGCCAAGGGCAAACTTGTTTGTCTTTTCGTCTAACCTATTCACTCTGTGTGCGCTAAGTCTTGTTTGGGGTGTTAAAGGATTTTACGATAATAGCATTGACGATGCAGATACACTGATGGAAAAAATCAATCTTTGGTTGCTTCGTGAAAAGTATGTGCAAGCAGGGTCTTTACTGGTAAATGTACTGAGCACTCCTGTTGTAGAAAGGGGTGCATCAAACACATTAAGATTAAGTTCATTATGAAACACCCTCAATAATATTAATAATAAAATACAGCCTAGGAATATGGCCCGGACCGCAGGCTCTTCCTGATTAAACCGCAGACTCGAACTGTTTCAAAAAACGCACATCATTCTCAAAAAACAACCTAAGGTCGTTGATCTGGTATTTGAGCAGGGCAATACGTTCGATGCCCATACCAAAAGCAAAACCAGTATAAGATGTGCTGTCGATGCCACAAGCTTCAAGCACATTTGGATCCACCATACCACAGCCAAGTATTTCGACCCATCCGCTATACTTACAGATGTTGCATCCCAAGCCACCGCAGATTTTACAGCTCACATCCATTTCGGCTGATGGTTCGGTAAATGGAAAATATGATGGCCTGAACCTTGTTTTTGTTTCGGTACCAAAAAGCTCCTTGGCAAAGTAATAAAGGGTTTGCTTGAGGTCGGCAAATGATACATCCTTATCAATATAAAGGCCTTCCACCTGATGGAAAATACAATGAGCTCTTGCTGATATGGCTTCGTTGCGGAACACCCTTCCCGGAGCAATGATCCTGATGGGTAGTTTGCCACTTTCCATAACCCTGACTTGCACACTCGAGGTATGCGTACGCAAGGCTATATCAGGGTTCTTATTGATAAAAAATGTGTCCTGCATATCCCTGGCAGGATGCTCTTCGGGGAAATTAAGTGCAGAAAAATTATGAAAGTCATCTTCAATTTCGGGACCTTCACTAATGGTAAATCCAATACGTGAAAAAATGCCGTTAATCTCATTGCGTACAATTGAAAGTGGATGTCTGGCACCTGTCAACTCACCGGCCGGCAAGCTAAGGTCAAGATTGTGTGATGTTTGCTGAACAGACGAAGAGAAAGCAAGCTTGCCTTCTTCAAGCTTCTGTTGCACTTTGGATTTAAGATCATTTAGCAGTACACCCATGGCCTTTCGGTCAGCAGGATCTACATGTTTAAAGTCATTGAAAAGTGCAGGAATGATGCCTTTTTTGCCCAAATATTGAATACGAAACTCTTCGAGATCTGAAGCATTGTCAGCTTCAAATGATGCAACCTTCTCAAGCAGCTGAGCAATTTTTTCTTTCATAATGAAGTGAACTATGCTGTTTGCTTATTCAAGTATTTCAATGGTCATGGCCACCTCATTTACGGGTCGGTCTCCTTGGCCGGTTTGAACGGCAGCGATTTTATCAATGACTTCAAAACCGTGCACTACTTCTCCAAACACAGTGTATTCGCCATCAAGATGAGGTGTTCCCCCTGCTTCAGCATAAAGCTGGTAATGTTCGGGTGTATAGGGAAAATTGCTGCGTGCAGCAAAGGCTTTAAGCTGTGCTTCAGGCACCTTCTGGCCCTGAACGATATAAAATTGTGACCCCGAAGATTTTTTTTCCGGATTCACATGATCGCCCATGCGTGCTGCAGCAAGAGCTCCTTTTTTATGGATATGATGTGTATGAAACTCTGCATCAATTAAATAACCCGGGTCATTTTGCCCGTTACTATTGCCACCGCCCTGTATCATGAAATTCTGAATCACACGGTGGAAAGGTGAGCCGTTGTACCAACCTTCATTTACCAATTTAATGAAATTGTCACGGTGCATTGGCGTATCATTGTATAATTTGGCTGTGATTTCGCCATACTCAGTTTTGATGATCACCAGGGTTTCATTTTCGGCAAACAAGCCAAGGCTCATTGAGAGCAAGAGTATTACTACAAATTTTTTCATGGATTTTGAATTAAGTTTTCGAGGCTCAAAAGTATAAAAATCAATTCAACCACCGAATATTTTGGATGGGTTTAGCGCAAAAACAGGCTTGTTTGCCCGATCAAAGCATTATCATGGAATATGTCTACATTATAAGTGCCTTCAGGTATTTCCTGGGTTTCTCGTTTATGCCACTCCACACAGATTTCCTTGTTTTCATTTTGATAATCAACAACTTCAAGTATTGAATATTGCAGTTTTTCGCCTTGATGCATGAAAGAATAGGCATCATCACGTCCCCTTACAAGTATGGACCCATCGGGGGCTGCGATACGAATATAGATTGACTTGCTTCCTGGTTCAATAACAGTATTTTCAGCCAGGGTGAAGCATATCCTTATAAATTCTACACGTCGGTAACGATCGGTTTCCACTTCACGGCTGCTACCTCGTTGTCTGAAGCCTGTAGCTGAAAGATTGAAAGTGCGCAAAACTGCTGCCTGCTCTACCATATCGCTCAACTCATCTTTATCCTGTGTAAGCTGGGCTACTCTTCTGCGCTCAACGGATATTTCTTCTTTTATCCGTACATTTTCCTCTGCAAGCTCGCGGTTCACTGTATAAAGTGAATCCATTTGCCTGACATACCCTTGCGATATCACCTGCAGCCTTTCGAGCCTGCGTTTGATCTTATAATATTCCCATTGTGTGTCAAGTAGCTTTTTAATCTCAACAGCATTGGCTTGTATGATGCTGTCCTTAATGCTTAAAGAATCGGCAAGTTCGCCATAGGCCAACTTGGTTTGGTTGTGCGCCTGAATGATGCTATCAACTTCTCGTTGTAATTCAACACGTTGCTTTTCTTTTTCTTCTTGCAATACACGCAAATTCCCTTTTGTTGAAATCAACCAAATGGACAATCCAATGATCACAAGTGCGAACACACCCAATAAAAGGTATAACCAACGCGTGGCATTGGGCGAAGGGATAGGGTTATTGTAATTGTTTTCCGACGTCATGGTTTTAAGTATATACTGCAAAAATAGCTCATTTCAACTGATTTTGCAAGTGGATATTAAAAGTCTTAAGTGGTACTTGGATGAGGTTGGAATACTCTTAAAAATTATATGCCCACACCTGGATTTGTAAAACTCAAGTGTGGGCACTGTTTTTTTGCGAAATAAAGTGTTATCTTATGAGTCAGAACTACGAACCTAAGGTAGCCACCATAACAGCTTTGATGGTGTGAAGCCTGTTTTCGGCTTCGTCAAATACAACCGAAGCAGCTGATTCGAACACATCATCATTTACTTCCATAGCTTCAACATCGAATTTTTTATAAATCTCTTCGCCAATGGTGGTTTCACGGTTGTGAAATGCGGGCAGGCAGTGCAGGAATTTTACTTTTGGATTGCCTGTTTTTTCTACCATTGATTTGTTAACCTGATAGGGCAACATCAGTTTGATACGTTCTTCCCATACATGGTCGGGTTCGCCCATGGACACCCAAACATCAGTGTACAGAAAATCAACCCCTTTGACGCCATCATCTACGCTTTCAGTGAGTGTTATTTTGGCTCCGGTTTCTTTTGCTATTTCGCGGCATGTGGTTACCAGGTCCTCTTTAGGCCAAAGTTGCTTAGGCGCTACTGCTCTGAAGTCCATACCCATTTTGGCAGCGCCCACCATGAGGGAGTTACCCATATTATTGCGTGCATCGCCAAGGTAAGCGAAGCTCACTTGATGCAGCGGCTTATCGCTATGTTCCATCATGGTGAGAAAATCAGCCAGGATTTGAGTAGGATGAAATTCGTTGGTAAGTCCGTTCCATACCGGAACACCGGCATATTTACCCAATTCTTCCACAATCTCCTGACCAAATCCCCTGTACTCGATGCCATCGTACATGCGCCCCAGTACTCGTGCTGTATCTTTCATCGATTCTTTTTTGCCGATTTGTGACCCGGTGGGGCCAAGGTAGGTAACACGGGCACCCTGGTCGAAGGCAGCCACTTCAAAAGCACAACGGGTTCGGGTTGAATCCTTTTCAAAGATCAGGGCTATATTTTTGCCTGCAAGGCGTTGCTGTTCAGTTCCGGCATATTTGGCTTTTTTCAGATCCGCCGATAAGTCAAGTAAAAATTTGATTTCTTGTGGTGTAAAATCCAAAAGCTTTAAAAAATTCCTGTTTCTAAGGTTAAATGCCATAGGTGCTCCTTTCTGTTTTAAAAATTATGATGGAATGATTATAAAATTATTCATGATTATACCGGGCAAAAATACACATTATTTGTGAAATAATTAACAGACTATTATTGCTGCTTAATAGAATTACTGCAGTCTTTTCTCACCATGAAACCAAACCCTGGTGAAATTGGTTTTTAATGTTTTACCTTTGCGGCATGATCATCATCGGCAACACCATTGTTTCGAAGGACTTTCTGCAAGACCGCTTCATCTGCGATCTGCCTCGTTGCAAAGGCGATTGTTGCGTAAAAGGCGATGCGGGTGCACCACTCGAAGAGGAAGAGATCAGTCTGCTTGAGGACAACCTTGATAGTATCAAGGCTTATATGAGTCGTGATGGAATAAATACCATTGAACAAACAGGGGTTTTCGACTATGATGAACAAGGCAATTTTGTAACCCCACTTATCAATGATCGGGAATGTGCCTTTACCGGCTTTCACGAAAATGGAGTAAGCTATTGCACCATTGAGAAGGCCTATGAAGCAGGCAAGATCAGTTTTCGTAAACCGGTGAGTTGCCACCTGTACCCGGTGAGGCTGACCCTTAAAGAAGGTTTTATACACATCAACTATCACAGATGGAGCATATGTTTGCCTGCTGTCCGCAAAGGTGAGAAAGCAGGATTGCCGCTCTATCGTTTTTTGAAAGATGCCCTCATCCGCAAGTTCGGACAACAATGGTACGAAAGCCTTGAAAAGGAAGCCAAACTTCTTGGCTATTGAATTTCAGAGATTTTAAACGCTGATATAATCTCCAACATGGCATAAAAAAACCCCCGGAGTTTATAGTTCCGGAGGCTTTACCAACGTTCAACCAACACAAATTTACTATGGTATGAATATAAAGAACGACGGGGAGGGAGACTCCCGGATTGTATTCAAGGTTAATTCTTCAAGTAGTCGTTAAAAACTTTTTGGGTATCGAATGGTATGTCATCAATGTAATTTTCGTATGCCATTCTGAACTCCTTTTCACTAGCATGCATTATGGTAATTTCTTGTGTATCAAAAGGAATATCATTGATGAACTCCTCTTCTGCCATTTCAAAACTGGCACTCATAGCATGATCAAACATGACTTCCGCCTTTATGCTTCTCGTGTTGAAAGGGATATCACCAATGTAACTTTCATCTGCAAGGGTGAACAAATAACTTTCGGCTTTTATTGAAAAAATGGTTGTGACGAATATTAAGCTGATGAGTGTGATTATCTTTTTCATGCTGATAGAGTTTTAATAATTGTTTCTTGATAATTAATTATCAATACTTATGCCATAAATTATAATATACTATATACCAAATATATACTAACAATTTTCAGTCAAAATCAATATCGGAAAGTGTACACTTCATGACAGTCGTGTCCGTAGGCGTACAAATGGGCAACAAATCATTCTCTGACTGCTTTCACCAGGCTACGGGGTATGGAAAGTGTAATGCTTTTGCCAACGGCTTCAATACGAATCACAAGCCTATACTTATTGTTGTACCGGATTAGCCGGCCTATGAGTCCGCTCATTGTCCCGTGTGTGACTTGTACCAACTGTCCTTCGTTAAGCAGATGTTCGGCTTTCGGTTCAAAATCATTTTCGAGAATATAGTAACGTATGGCTTCAATTTGTTGAGGTGGTATAGGGACAGCTTTACCTTCAAATGCAATGAAACATATGGCACCGGGAACATTCAATGCATTCATCAGCTGTTTGGTCTGTATATGAACAAAGACATATCCCTTGAAAAGTGGTTCGGTTATCTTTTTGATGCGGTCACTCCATTGCTTGTGACGAGTGATCAGTGGCAGATAAGCCTCAATTTCCTCTGATATGAGTGCATCATGAACCTTTTTCTCGGCTTTAGATCTTGTGTAAATAGCATACCATTTTTTATCGTTCGTTTGAGCTTCCATTCAGGCACAGTGGGATTAACGCTAAAAAAATTGCGACTGCAGGTTGTTTGTTTTAAGGTGTAAAACTACAATTTCTGATTAAAATCCTCTACATTATTGGCAAATAAGGTTAATTGCAAAGTTTTTGTGATTTTGTAAAAGGGACATGGTTAAGTCCTATCTTTGCCGGCTGAATCATATTATTAGTTACGGCAGGTTGTAAGCCGGTATGATCAAAAATTTCCTACTGCTGGCGCAGAAAATGCAACGTCTTTTCCAGCTTCATTTTTACACAATATTTTAATGTCATTTAAAAATCTCGAATTGATCGAACCTGTCATGAAAGCATTGACAGCCGAAGGATACATTACTCCTACCCCCATTCAACAGCAGGCCATACCATATGTGCTTGCCGGACGCGACCTGCAAGGCTGTGCCCAAACCGGAACCGGCAAAACTGCCGCTTTCGCTATTCCGATATTACAGCTCTTGCATCAGCAAAGGCAACCAAAACCAGGAATCAAAGTGCTCGTGCTTACCCCAACCAGGGAACTGGCTATACAAATTGAAGAAAGCTTTGATGCCTATGGCAGGTATACTAACATAAGCCATGCCATTGTATATGGTGGCGTATCGCAAGTGCCACAAACAAGGGCACTAAAACGGGGGGTAGATATACTCGTAGCGACCCCGGGCCGCCTACTCGAT
>CALAZZ010000048.1 GCA_937926515.1 uncultured Bacteroidales bacterium
GTGTGATCTCCTGTGGTGTACGTATTCCTGCAACCACATCTTCGCCCTGTGCATTGAGCAGGTACTCTCCATTAAAGATGTCTTCACCAGTACCGGCATCACGTGTGAAGGCCACCCCAGTGCCTGAGTTTAATCCCATATTTCCAAACACCATAGCCTGAACATTGACGGCGGTGCCCCATTCTTCAGGTATGTTATTAAGCTTGCGGTAGTAAACTGCGCGTTCGTTCATCCAACTGTCGAAAACGGCCATGACAGACCCCCAGAGTTGCTCCCAGGGATCAACCGGAAAGTCTTTGCCTGTAACAGTTTTGACAGCTACCTTAAAACGCTGAACCATTTCCTTCAAATCATCGGTCGTGAGTTCAGTGTCAAGTTTAACGCCTTTTTCTTCTTTCATCTGATCGATGATTTCTTCAAACGGATCATGATCCTCTTTTGAGGTGGGTTTCATCCCCAATACCACATCCCCAAACATTTGCACAAAGCGGCGGTATGAATCCCATGCAAAGCGTTCATTGCCTGTTTTGCGGGCAATACCTGCAACAGCTTCATCATTGAGGCCTAAATTGAGTACCGTATCCATCATGCCTGGCATGGAGGCTCTGGAGCCTGAGCGAACCGACAACAAGCATGGATCATTGCTGTCGCCAAATTTGGTTCCCATTATTTTCTCAACGGTGTGTACAGCCGCTTCAACCTCCTTTTTTATCAGGCTGATTGCATGGTCTTTACCCTTGCTATTGTATAAGGTGCAGATTTCTGTGGTGATGGTAAATCCTGGAGGTCCGGGAATTCCGAATAGGTTCATTTCAGCCAGGTTGGCACCTTTGCCACCCAGCAAATCTTTCATCGAAGCATTTCCATCAGCTTTCATGTTGCCGAAGGAGTAAACATACTTGGTCTTTGCCATTGTTAAGTTGTTAATTATATGTGATTAATACTGATTATCAATATGGTACTTTAATAATCATTGCGATAAGGATCACAAAAGTAAGAAAAATGTCTGTAAAGCCCATGCTTTGTTTTACATTGGCTATTGTATCGCAGTGCAATCGGTTGCTGGCAATGAAAAGTGCATGGAAATTCGATCCAAGATAACTATAAGGGATTTGAATATAAGGTTGCAACTATAGAAACCTATTCTTTGAGTGAAATCAAATCTTAAATCTTATGCCAGCACTCAAACTTAAACTACCTGGGCGATTCGGGTTGTTATAATGTCTGAATGAAATACTAAGATCAAGATAAGCTCGGGGAATGATATGTGAAGCTGAAACAAAACCAATACCAGAGCTTGCAACAACTCCGGTCTCAGGAATAGTCATAGTGGAACCATCCCAAAACTTGAGTATTTCTTTTGTGTGATAGTAGCCAAATTCCCCTGATCCATAAAACCTATTTCTCGAATGACTATTAAAAAAGTATCGAAGTTTTGTAGAATATGCTGATAAAGAAGGATTTTCTGCTAAGTTGAACTGCCTGCTAAAACGCCAAACAACTCCCGCTTCAATTTTCTCTTCAAAAAACAAATATCCAATATTTAGTTCGGCACCTGGGACAATTGGGTTTACTCCCATGAATTTTGCAACAGGATGCTCGTATGTTCCTGATAAACCAATGACAACTTGTGCGTATAGTGTTTGAGAAAAAATTAACACCCATAGAAAAGCAATTTTTTTCAACATGATGGTTAGAATTTAAAGTTGTAACTAATTGACGGAAAAAAACCAAATAGACTCCTCTGGTAAAGTTTTAATTGGCCTTCCTTATCACTCCAACCTGTACCTAAATCATTAGAAACCTGAACCATATCCCTTTTATAATAATAATAAAACGGGTTGTCCCTGTTATACAAATTGAAAATACTGAATGACCAGGTTCGCTCACCCCATTTGGTCGTCAGAGGGAAATTTATAGCAATGTCAAGACGGTGGTAATCACGCATTCGAAATGAGTTTATTTCATCGTACACAAAAACATCCATACCTCCTGATTCATATCGCTCTGTCGCTAGTGTTACAGGATAACCGGAGCCGTAAGTCCATGTAGCTGAAATGAATATACCTTTGTTGACTTTGTAATTCCAAACAAGGCTGATGTCCAACAGACGATCATATTTAAAAGGAAAAGATTTGCCCTCATTTAGATCGGTAAACTTTCTTTCGGCCTTTGCAAGAGTAAGCCCGGCCCAACCAGTTGTTCGCCCTATCGATTTTTGGAGAAATATTTCAACACCATAATTCACTCCTCTCCCATTTGTTACCACCACATTTTCCCATGATGAAAGGTTGCCTGTGAGAGATGCACCAGGTTTAAAAGCAATCAGGCCTTCGAGTTGCTTGTGGTAAGCTTCGATGCTTAATTGAAAGAGTCCATCACGGAACGTTTTTGCCAGCCCCAAGGTAAATTGTTTTGCTTGCGAGGGTTTAACCTTTTCTGTTGAAGGCATCCAATAGTCGGCAGGCATGCCAGCCCCTGAATAGGATAAGAGGTGTAGGAATTGGTTTGTTAATGTATAAGAAGCCTTAAGTGAAAAATTTGACTGAAGAGAAACGTTCATATTGAAGCGTGGTTCGGGGTAATTGTAATTTTTTTGTTCCAAAGTTAAATGCACAAAACGCAAGCCTGCATTTATACCAACAAAAGGCAATAATATTTCATTCTCAATATAAAGGGCGTTTTCAAAAATGTTGATCTGCGAGTTATAGGTACGAAAAACAGTCCTTTCGTCAACTTTTTTTTCATAAATTTCATCATTGGGTGTAATGGTATGGTAAGTAGCATTATAGCCAAACTTCATTTGGAAACTATTTGACACCTGCAACAAAAAATTACCTTTCAACATCAAATCATTTATTCCAGTAATCAGCCGATTATTAAGTGATTGATATTTTATATCGGTGGTTATTTCATTTTCAAACCGGTTGATGTATTGGTATCGTGTAGTCGCAATAATAAAGTTACCGAACAGCTTTTCATTATAGACACGGTTGTATCGCAATGCCATAGCTACATTACCCCAATTCACTGATGAGGCAGCATAATTGTTTGATGATCCAGATTTAATATTTACAAAATCCTTACCTGCATAAAAACTGAAAAACAGCCTGTCTTTGTCCGATAATCGGTAGTTGAGTTTTGTGTTCAGATCGTAGAAGTTGTACTTTATACCATCACCGGTTAAATGAAAAGGCGTCATCAAATTTTTACGAGCTGACACCATAATCGAACTTCGATTTTTAAGTATTGGACCTTCTACCATTAATTTGGCAGAGAGTAAGCCAATTGATCCTACACCAGAAATTTTGGCCATATTTCCGTCTTTCATGCGGATATCCAATACTGATGAAAGCCTACCGCCATAGCGTGCCGGAAAACCACCTTTGATTAATTGTGCATCATTGATGGCATCGGCATTAAAAATAGAAAAGAAGCCCCCGAAATGAGATACATAATATAGAGGAATGTCATCCAATATAACCAGGTTTTGGTCCGGGCTGCCACCTCTTACATATAGTTCACTTTTACCTTCACCGCCCGATTGAACACCAGGCGTGAGTTGATATGCTTTTATAATATCCACTTCACCGAACAGATTTGGCAGCATTTTTACTTCCTGCATGGGTAAACGTATCGTACTTATTTCGGTTGTGCGAGTGATATCCTTGGGTCCACTGGCAGTGACCACAATCTCTCCCAATTCAATGCCCGGTTTCAAATAAATGTCGTAACGGTTTCCTTCGGGCTTCTCAAAACTGATTGTTGTTTTTTCATATCCAATAAACGAAACATGAATTGAGACAGTCCCTTCAGACTTAAGTATCAGGTTATAATAACCGAATTCGTTAGTAATGACCCCCTTGCCAGATAAGCTATCCATGACTACAGCACCAATCAGTACTTCATTTGTTTCTGCATCAAACACAAAGCCATGCATATTTACTCTGCCCTGGGCAATACTTGCCGACTCAATAAATATTAACAACACGATTAAAACATGGATATTTTTAATGCTCATCTCCTTACTGTCAGGGTATCAAGTTCAATATTGAAAACATCATTGTTGAAACCGGCAAAAATGCCAAAGCCGTTTTCTACATTAGATATTACGTTCAGTGGCTCGCCCAGGCCGTATAAAACGTCTGCCTCCCTGTTAAAACTGCTATGTAGCATAGTGCTGTGAAAAAGGTAGTATTCCCGGCTTATGTTACGCAATTGAACAGAAAGGATTTCTCCGGCAAGTTGGTGAACCTCACCCTCTATCTGGTTGGCAAAATAATATAAATCCAGGTCAATTTGTTGCCCGTTAAATGTTTGGTCGTTGAAAAGTAGTCGTTTGGGTTTTTTAAGGTCAATTCTAGTTTCATCCGGGTAATGGGGTTCGTTCACAATAAAGGATTCAAAGGTTGATAAAGTACGATAAGCATTTACTTCATACTCCAAGCCTATGGAAGTTACGACAATTTCGTAATGGTTTTCCTGTTCAGGTGTATCGGTAAAACTGATTGTAAGTTTGGAATACACCAATTCACTTTCATCAAAATAGCCAATGCGGTCAATGGTTACAGTGTCAATACTAACTTTTTCAGGAATATGTGTGCTAGCATAAACACTCTGGTATCCCGTTGCTGATACTTCTACCCTATAGGTTTCGCAAGGCAATGGGCCTTGCATGGGTCCAAAGCCGAGTGGGTAAAACTTACTATGGCTAGAAGTATCAAATTCAAGGCTGGCCATAAACGTCCCATCCCTGTACAACAACACCTCGGCATTGGTAACAGGCATTAAAGATGCCGTGTCAAAAATGTGTTGGCTTGATGATATTCTAATTCCAAGATATTTTCCATTAGTTGAATATGGAACCAAGGTTGACTCCAATACAAGACGTGCCGGCTTTTCAGGGACATCAATGCTGATTTCTTTTGAGCAGGAATAAACGAAAACGCCAAATAGTAAAACAGTCAAAACACGAATCATGTTGCTAATGTTTATTCTTAATTCTTTATTCGGAATTTATGAATTAGTAAAGGTTCAAGGTAGTCGATCATATCTTCATGGTCAAATAAAAAGCCATTAACAATGAAAACAGGTGTAGCTTTGACCCCCATTGAAAACAATAAATCTCTGGTAATCATCAAATCCTTAGTAATCATTTTGTCAGCCAAATCTGAATTGAACAATTCAAGATTTGTGGAAGAATTCTTGACAAATTCCAGATAAAAACCAGCTTCGTTGATATTATTTAGTGAATGAAGCATTCTTTCTAAGAATAATATTTCAAGACCTTGCCTTTTGGCAGCCATTAGGGCCCTGCCAGGCAGTCCGTAACTCCCTGTCAAATAAATTAACCTAAAAGAAGCCTCATTATTGTATTTGTTTGCTATAACACTGAATTTGTCAAAAATGTCGATGCAATGATTGCAATCGAAATCAAACACAAAAATTATTTCGTTTTCATTTTCTATTGAGTTGAAGTTTAAAGTGACAAGGTTTGTTGTGTTAATTAAACGTGTATGTGGAGGAAATATTAAAAAGTCAGGCTTATATTTCTTAACCAAATACTTCTCATACTCAACTTTTCTTTCCTGCTGATAGATTTCATTCAGAATCTTCTCAACCACTCTTGTTTCCCATTCTATAGATTGATTAATTATCATAAACTCTCTAATATCATCTTCAGTGGGGAGAGTAGATTTATTCAAAATCTCTGTTTCAATAAGTTTATCAACAGAAATATTTCTTTCCTTGGCTTCAAGATGTAGTAATTGATCATTTATAATTTGCTTTAATCCAATAATTCTAAGGTTGAATAAATCACCGCTGATTAGAGAGTCTACATATTGCATTTTTATTTCAAGATCCCCAATTCTCGCAGCTAAACCCTCTGCTCCATTTTTTTCTGGAGAAATACACGATCCTAAAATATTGAGAATAAGTAGAAGAAGTGTATGTTTAGATTTAAGTGATATTGTCATATATTTCTTTCTTAGTAAACCAACTGGGCTGCTGGATACCGCAGCCCAGTTGTATTATTGCTAAAATATTTTGTTGCCTTTAACATACCACATATTATTCCATATAAAACCATAAGTTTCTTCCCCTGGAATGTTAACAAAAGAACAGTGATGCTGGTCAAACCAACTTCCGGGAAGTGGACACTGATTACCATTCACAGGAGTGTAATAGAAAGTTCCCCTGTTATCAGGATACATAAAGGCAGTTGTTCCTGATGGTGGTGTTCCTACATAGCAATTTCGCGTATCCCATGTGCCAATTGAACATTCAGATCCACGAAAATTCTCATGGTTATATGCAATATAGTAATCAGTTGTTTGATGCGAGTAAACTCTTAAACCTATTTTATAATTACTTCCTCTGTTTAACCATGTGTACATCAGACTACTACTCCCAAGCGGCCAAATAGCTCCATGTTCCCAAAAGCACAAATAACAACTTCTATACTGTGGTTGGTAATGTATGTACCGATTTTCATAAAGTACTAAACCTAAAAAGGAGCCTGTTGTTGTGAACAAAGTATTGAATTCATAAGGAAATTTATAACCATTTTTTTTAACTTCAAGATAGAATCGATTGTTTTCATCTACGATGCTAGCTGTTACAAGTTCAATTATAATTTCTTGCCCAAAAATCTCATCATCAATAATTTCATTCGGCTTTATACCATTTTTAGCAATATCCAATTCAATTTCAAAAATATCATCCACTTTAATATCTTTAAATAGACGTAATGAATGAGAAGCTAAATAGTCTATTACATGCTGTTCATTTTCACCAATAACCCTGAAGAAGGCGTAGTTATTATCATTGTCACCGCTTGTAATAATAATTTCTTTAATATACTTCCCAATGTATTCATCAAAATGAATGGAGGAATCAGTTACTTGGCTAAAATGAGGTTCCTTTGCACATGCTGCAAGCAACAACAATACTATTATTTTAGTATAAATCTTTGATTTCATAATTTAAATATGTAAGTTAATAATTTCTAAGTCATTGTCAGTTTCAAAACGAATACTCATTTGAAAGAGTATTCACATTACAAATGAACTTATTTTTCCCCAGGCTATAGATATACTTGGTTGTACAACGAGGCACAAACTGATTGCGAAATAAAAGTTTATCGGAAAGTTCATGACAACAAACACCTACGGCTGCTACCCATGCTAAACCACCAAACTCTTGCTTTCGCGGGGGGGGGGGGTATAGCAGCTGAATGTGTCTTGTTCATAGTCAATTCATTCAAAAAACAATGTTAATCATATAATTTAAAAAAAGCAAGTGTTTTAAATGTTATCAATTGCTGATGGTTTTCAGAATACCATAATTTGTATTGTATTACAGAATGTTATGAGTTATTTAGACATTTTCTAAATTTCATGGTTGGCAGTTAGTACTAAATGCCAGGCATGGTCTCGTACTTGATCTGTCGTCCTTCGGAACAGCTTAGAGGCAACTACGGCTATTTGGAGAAAGGAGCCTGATTTTCCAAACTACGACAAAATTATTAAGCCGATATAGCAAGCAAAATAAAGCAGCGACCAAATCTTTATTACAGTCCCACAAGAAGAAAGTCAGGCGTGCCAAATCGGTTGCTGAGTGTTTATTATGAATTGTTAAGAAGATGCTGTGGGATTATTTATAGCATTTCTAAATTATGATGTTTGGAACCGGCTTGAGCTTAAAAATGACTGCCAATCCGAAAAAAAGTAGGAAATTCGTAGCCCGAATTCAGAG
>CALAZZ010000049.1 GCA_937926515.1 uncultured Bacteroidales bacterium
TCTTGATCTTTTGCAACTTTTGGATCAAGCCAAAAGTTGGAGAAAATATCTTTTTAAGGCGCTGGTTTTGTTTCTTTTGACTAAACAAAAGAAAGAAGAAAAATGGATTTTATGTCCTTTTGTTTTGGCAAAAGGACGATCTGCCGGCTGGCGGAGTACAGGCAAATCTGTCTTGCCCGGGGATAAACCCACAATCCAAATTGAAAATGAAACTTCTCGGCTTATTAATCAAATTGCATCGATCAACAACTCTTTATGGAGAAAAATATAGGTATCCAATCCGGAAAACAGGAAAGAAAAAACAATTGATCCAAAACTGCAAGCTTTATTGATTGAAGAAATAAATTTTCAGGCAATAGGAGCTTTCATTCAATGATGATCCTACCATTTTCATGTGCCGGCAACATCTTAGAATTCATCGAAATGGGTTTGTCTGCTGTCAGAACTTCGATCGCGTTCATATTTTTCACAATCGAATTCAATCTCGCTTGCCTGTGCGGGTTTACTAAAATCACCCTTACTTATCTGCAGGGAGTTATCATCATAAACGCGCTGCATATAGAGTGCCCAAACAGGAAGTGCAGTGTTGGCTCCCTGGCCTAGGGTAATGGTACGAAAGTGCACACTGCGATCTTCGGCCCCAACCCATACCCCTGTTGTGAGGTCAGGTGTAATGCCCATAAACCAACCATCCGACTGGTTCTGTGTGGTACCCGTTTTTCCGGCAATAGGGTTATTCATACCATATTTGAACCGAAGGCGTATTCCTGTTCCACTTTCGACAACGCCTTTCATCAATTCAATCATTTTATAGGCTGACAATTCATCAAGTGCCTCTATTTTTTCAGGCAGGAACCTTGCGATCAAATTGCCGTTTTTATCCTCAATACGGGTAATGAATGTAGGTTTAATATACACCCCTTTATTGGCAAATGTATTCATGGCACCGACCATTTCGTACAATGAAATATCCGGGGTGCCCAAAGCAATGGCAGGGACGGGGTCAATGGGTGCTGTTACCCCCAGTTTTCGCGCCATCTGCACGACCGACTCAGGCGAGAACCGCTTGATCAGGTAGGCCGAAATCCAGTTGTTGGAGTTGGCCAAGGCCCATTTAAGCGTAACCTCCTCGCCAATACGGTCGGTTGATGAGGTTCGGGGAGACCAAAAGCTGCCGTCCCACAACTGCACACTGTATTGTATGTTTGGCACACTATAACATGGTGAATATTCGCCCTCCTGCATAGCCAGGGTGTATAGGAAAGGTTTGAAAGTTGAACCAACCTGCCTGCGCGATTGGGTGACATTGTCGTACTTGAAAAACCGGTAATCGTTGCCACCTACATAAGCTCGTACATGACCTGTTGAGGTTTCAACTGACATCAGCCCGGACTGCAAATGCGATTTGTACCAACGTATGCTATCAATGGGTGTCATGATGGTGTCAATAGGTCCATCCCACGAAAAGATGCGCATGCTTACGGGAGTGTTGAAGGCTTCTTCAATTTCATGCTGCGAGGCGCCTGACCGCCGCATGGACATAAATCTGTCGGTGCGCCGCATGGCCTGTTTCATGATCTTATCCACCTCTTCTGCAATTTGTTCAGGTGGAAATACAAATGGGGCATGTCTGTGACCTTCCCAGTGCCTTCGGAAGGCAGGCTGTATGTCGTTTGCCAGGTGTTCTCTTACGGCTTCTTCAGCATATTGCTGAAGTTTGGAGTGGATGGTAGTATATATTTTCAGCCCATCGCGGTAAATATCATAAGGTGTGCCATCGGCTTTGAAGGTTGTTGAAGCCCAGCTTCGCAGCTCACTCCTGAGGAACTCTCTGAAATAGGTGGCCTGCCCACTCGTGTGGTCTTGTATCCCATAGTTGGACATATCAAGTGGCAATTGGCTTACGGAGTCCTTTATGATTTTGCTGATAAAACCGTAGTTGTGCATTTGTGATAGAACGAGGTTGCGCCTATTAAGGGCGCGTTCCGGGTTGCGCACAGGGCTGTACCAGGTGGGGGCATTTACCACACCGGCCATAAGTGCTGCTTCTTCCAGCAGCAGTGAGTCAGTTGATTTATTGAAAAAAGTACGTGAAGCTGACTGGATACCAAATGCATGACTTCCAAAAGGTACCGTATTCAGGTACATGGCCATGATCTCTTCCTTGGAATAATTGCGTTCAAGCTTTGTTGCCGTCACCCACTCCTGAAACTTTCTGATAACCAGCTGTGGTTTGGATAAGTTTTCACCGCGCGGAAAAAGGTTTTTTGCCAGCTGTTGGGTGAGTGTGCTGCCGCCTCCCTTATTGTTTCCGGTCAGTACCCCCCATGCCACACGCAGCAGTGCACGCATATCAATACCCGAATGATCCTCAAATCGGATATCCTCAATGGCCAGCAATGCATGAACAAGATTTGGTGAGAGATCTTGAAACTCAATGTTTGACCTGTTCTCAATGAAGTAGGTGCCTAACAATACCCCATCAGCTGAATAGATTTCTGATGCAAGGTTGCTATCCGGATTTTCCAGATCCTTGAATGAAGGCATTGGCCCAAACCATTCATCGGCAACACCATAAAAGAAAATTGTGATTACTGAAAGGAGCATAAAAAATATCAGCCACATTTTGATGATGTAGTTGAAGCGGTTGTTTTTTGCCTTTATTTCATTTGCCATCTGCAATTTAAATTAAGTTATACTGCAAATCAACGGCTTTCCTCTATTCTGATACCTATACTCGTAATGCCTTTCAGATCTTCTCGCATGGCATGTTCAATTCGAAATAAGTACTGACCGCTCAAAGGAAAACGCAGCGCTGGATTAAGTAGTATCTGATGCTCAATCATATTTCCGGAATGATGCCCCAGCCAGCGCCCGCTGGGTTCGGCAAGCACACATTCTATGGTATCGCGGGTCATATTACCGTTGGGAAAGTGTGTCTGTAAAAACACAAACAGGTTGCTGTAACGATAATGTTCAGTATTACGAACATTGATATAAAATGCGTAATTGGCTGTGGTATCCAGGATATCAACATGAAACTCAGGCTTGAATTCAATTTCCCAGAAAGCATCTGGAATGTCCTGGTTCTGCTCAAATAATCTACCTCTGTCACAACCCGTGGAGACAATCAGCATCAGCACAAGCATTAACGGCGCCGTTTTCGCAAGGTATGGTTTGAATAATTTCATGAGTGGATATTGATATGCCTAACAATGATCAGTCTACTAAACCAAAATGACAAAGCAAAAGATGGGGTCTTATGGTGTCCGGCATCAATCGAATCTTCTGAGGTCGTTATCATTATTATTGCCATTATACTCGAGCTGTTGTTCCTTCATCTGCGCATATTCCTCAAGTTTCTCAGGAAGCTTGCCTTTTTTGTTGCTTTCAGCTATTTCCTTAACCTTGTCAATGGGAATGGCCATCAGGCTTGAACGGTCATTGGTATAGGAAAACCACATTAATTTTTTAAAGATGTCGCTCTTTTGTGCTACGGCATCTCCTTTTTTCGATTTCAGCACAATTTGTTCATCAGGAAACTCCTGAAGGGCATCCACATAAGCTGCATATTCATGGTTGAGGCAGCATTTTAGCTTTCCGCATTGTCCGGCAAGCTTCTGGGGATTGGGCGAGAGTTGTTGAATACGGGCCACGCTGGTTGTCACCGACTGGAAATCTGACATCCAGGAGGCACAACACAATTCTCTGCCACAGGAACCTATACCACCCAGCTTGGCAGCTTCCTGCCTCACGCCGATCTGCCTCATCTCAATGCGGATGCGGAACTCCTCAGCCAGGAGCTTGATCAATTCCCTGAAATCAACACGTTCTTCTGCTGTATAATAGAAAATAGCCTTGGTTTTATCGCCCTGGTATTCAACATCGTTAACTTTCATATTAAGTTTAAGCTCGTAGGCCAAATCGCGTGTTCTGTGTAATGTATTGTCTTCCAGGTCTATGGCGCCAACCCATTTTTCAATGTCCGAAAGTTTGGCATGCCGGTATATTTTTTTAAGGTCTTCGGCCTGGGCGTCAATTTTTTTTCGTTTCATTTGAAGGCCTACAATATCACCTGTAAGTGTGACGATGCCAATATCATGTCCTGATTGTGCCTCAACAGCCACTATTTCGCCTTCCTTGAGGTCAAGGTCAGGTCCATAGCTAAAAAAATCCTTGCGGTCATTTTTAAAGCGGACTTCTGCCACTTGTATACTATCGCCTGCAATATGGCTTTGGTAACCTTTCAACCAGTTATGCTGATCCAGCTTACAGCACTTATGCTGATAGATCGGATCATTGGGGTTATATACTCTGGGGGCACGGCAACATCCTCGTTGCAAAAAACTTTCGTTGACCTTGCCTATATGATGATCATTCATTTTGTCCTGATTTACTGCAAAGGTAATTAAAAGCAGTGTGTTATCAATTGTTGTTTCCAAAAAAGCTTATAAATTGAGGCCCAAAATAATCATGGTGAAGTTAACACCCATTCAGGATATTATTTCATTGCTTTTTCCACAGGTGTGTGCAGCCTGTGGCACCTTATTGTACCGGAAGGAAGAAACCGTTTGCCTGTCGTGCAGGCACCTGCTTCCGGTGACAGGATATGAAACAGTTCCCGATAACCCGCTTGCCCGTGTGTTTTGGGGTAGGGTGAAATTTGAAGCTGTGACAGCCTGTTATTTTTTCAGTAAAAAAGGAAAAATACAAAACCTGATCCATGAACTTAAATACAGGGGCAACCGCGATGCCGGTCATTTTCTTGGTGTGCAAACAGGGAAATCATTATTAAAAACAAACTGGCACAAGCAAATAGATTGTATCGTGCCAGTGCCATTACATCCGAAAAGGCTAAGACAGAGAGGTTTTAACCAGAGTGAGGTGCTGGCACAAGGAATAAATGAAGTTACCGGAATAAAAATCATAGATGACAACCTGGTAAGGGTACTTGCCAGTGCCACACAAACCAGGAAATCCCGTTCGGCACGCTGGGAGAATGTAAAAGACATTTTTGCTGTGAAGCGCCCGGGAGAATTAAAGGGTAATCATATTTTACTCGTTGATGACGTGATCACCACAGGTTCTACCATTGAAGCTTGTGCAATGACCCTGGCGCAGTGCGGCGAAATAAACATCAGTGTAGCTGCTGCAGCATGCGCACCTGTTTAATACTTACCTGGAGTCAGGTTGCTGCTTATTGTTGAAGATGTCTGTCTGGCGTTGAATGGATGCTTTATGCACCAGCTCCAGCATTTGAAGCAGAAATTTTCTTTCAAGACCCAGGTTTTCACCTATTGCAAGCCGGTCTTCAATGATATGTCGCCAGCGTTTGAGCTGCAAAATAGTGATGTTGTTCTCTTTTTTATAAAGGCCAATTTCATCCACAACTTGCATTCTTTTGGAAAGCAGGTCGATCAGCTCTCCATCCAGCTTGTCAATTTCAGTACGCAGTCCTTCCAGCTTATATTCAAATTCAATACTGCCTTTTCGTTTCCTAACAATCAAATTATTCAGCAGTGTTTTCAGCTCGGCGGGTGATATCTGTTGTGCGGCATCGGTCAGGGCGTGGTCGGGGTCGAAATGGCTTTCGATCATAAGCCCATTGGTTTCCAGATCAAGCGCCTTTTGAGCGATGCTTTGCAATAAGTCCCTTCGACCGCTGATGTGACTGATATCTGTAATCACCGGCAAATCAGGTACCAGCCGTTTCAATTCGATTGGGATTTCCCACATGGGGGCGTTGCGATAGGGTGATCTTTCAAAGTAATGGAACCCACGATGGATGGCAGCCAGTTTGTGAATGCCTGCCTTGTTGATTCTTTCCAATGCTCCAAGCCATAGCTTTAAGTCAGGGGTGAGCGGATTTTTTACCATGACCGGTATATCTACTCCCTTAAGCACATCTGACAATTCCTGTACCGAGAAAGGATTTACAACTGTACGGGCGCCTATCCAAAGGATATCTATCCGGTGCTCAAGTGCTGCTTCCACATGTTGTGGGTTGGCCACTTCAACCGTAGTAAGAAGGCCTGTCTCTGCTTTTACCTGCTGCATCCATTTTAGCGCAAGGCTGCCGATACCTTCAAAATCGTTTGGCCGTGTGCGCGGTTTCCATATGCCTGCCCTGAAAATCTTAACATTGCTGATCTCTGCCAATTGTTTTGCAGTGCGCAACAACTGGTCCTGGCTTTCGGCTGAGCAAGGGCCACTGATCACAAATGGCTTTTTACCTGGTGGCAGCCAGGCTGATTTTGAGATTATTTCAGGTTTAGGTGTCATATTATTTCCGACCACAAAGGTAATACATGCACATCAATCAGATGATTTAATTGATCTATCCGGATAAATCCTGTTGATCCGGCAATATCAAGTCAGACAAAAGCCTGTATCCCTGTGATATCAGCTCCGGTAATGAGTAAATGCACATCATGTGTTCCCTCATAGGTGATCACCGATTCAAGGTTCATCATATGCCTCATGATGGGGAAGTCGGCTGTGATACCCATGGCACCCAGCACCTGCCTTGATTCGCGGGCAACCTGTAAAGCCATGTTCACATTGTTGCGCTTGGCCATACTGATCTGTGCGGGGGTTGCTTTGCCCTGGTTGCGAAGTACGCCCAGCCGCCAGGCCAGCAGTTGTGCCTTGGTAATTTCGGTAATCATCTCGGCCAGTTTTTTTTGCTGAAGCTGAAAAGCTGCTATCGGTTTTCCAAACTGTTTACGTTCGAGGGCATAGCTCAGTGCCGTGTGATAACATTCGAGTGCTGCGCCGATCACCCCCCATGAAATGCCATAGCGGGCGGAGTTAAGGCATTTTAGGGGGCCTTTAAGGCCTGTTACACCTGGCAGGAGGTTCTCTTTCGGAATGTTCACATCGTCAAATACCAACTCGCCGGTGTAGGACGCCCTGAGCGACCATTTATCTTTTGTTTCGGGTGCTGTAAAACCCGCCATGCCTTTTTCCGCTATAAGGCCCCGCACCTTGCCTTGGCTGTCCTTGGCCCAGACCACTGCAATATCTGCTATGGGTGAGTTGGTGATCCACATTTTGGAGCCATTAAGCACATAATGGTCTCCTTTGTCTACAATCCTGGTTTGCATGCCACCGGGGTCGCTGCCATGATCGGGCTCGGTGAGGCCAAAACAGCCAATCATCTCGCCGGTTGCCAATTTGGGTAAGTATTTTTGTTTTTGTTCTTCGGTGCCAAATTCAAAAATGGGATACATCACCAGAGAACTCTGAACCGAAGCTGCCGAACGTATGGCGCTGTCACCGCGCTCAAGTTCGGTCATGATGAGTCCGTAAGCAATTTGATCCAATCCTGCACCACCGTATTTCTCAGGAATGTATGGCCCCAGGGCTCCCAGTTGTCCCATCTCTGGTATAAGGGTTTCAGGAAAAACATGATCCAGTGCCGCTTTCTCGATGATGGGCTTGATGCGCCGGTTTACCCAATCGCGTATGGAAGAACGAATGATTTTATGTTCTTCTGAAAGAAGATCATCCACAGCAAAATAATCAGCCGGTCGGTATGTGTCTGCCTGCATATGAGTCTTGATTTTAAGCATGTAAAGGTAGCAATATAGTGGCATATCCTTTGGCTACCGCCAGATTGGCTTTTTTTGCGCCGGAATTATTATCCTTACGTTTTATTTTCATTGATACCTTGGCCTGGTGACAAGGAGTAGTGATGCGCTTTTATTAACCACACAGGACCATAGAACATTTAGCTTTTCAGCAATGATTTTAAAAACCGATCCTAAACGGCAATGCCATATCCATGCCTATGTGGTTCAAACATTTACCTTCACTTTCAAAGTACATGAAGGTTGAAATTAGGATTTTGCTGCCAGATTTCGTAAATTTGAAACCACGAACAGGCATGATAAAGAAAAAATCATTCTCTATTGAGCTTCAACCACATCATGAAAACCATAATTCGATAATTTTATAATACAATGATCTATGAAGAAAATTATCAGCACCAAACAAGCACCCGCAGCCATTGGGCCTTACAGCCAGGCAGTGGAAGTGAACGGCACCTTGTATATTTCGGGGCAAATCCCCATTGACCCCGCAACCGGTAAAATCGTTGAAGGCGGCATTGAGGAGCAAACCACCCAGGTAATGAAAAACATAGGCGCAGTCCTGAGTGAAGCCGGATATCAATATAGTGATGTGGTGAAATCAACCTGCCTGCTGAGCGATATGAGTCATTTCGCCGAAATGAATGCGGTTTATGGTAGCTACTATGCCCAAAACCCACCGGCAAGAGCTGCTTTCGCAGTTAAAACACTGCCATTGAATGTGCTCATAGAGATCGAGACTGTTGCGGTGAAAGCGTAGATGCAGGCCTTCTGCCTTAGGAATCATTTCGTGTTTGTTAAGATTAACCAAGGTTCTAGCAGGTGGGGGGTAACCAAAACCTAATAATGAACGCTCTGATGTTATATGCAAGATTGAGTTTGTATGTGCTGTAGGGAACAACCCCTGACCATATGCATTACATAATCAATAGAAAACTTAATGAAACAAAGAAAAATGAAAACACTTTTTACCACAATGATGCTGAGCATGACCATGGTTGCATTTAGCCAGACCTGGCAACAGATCAGCCCCACCACAGGCCTGAACGGATTGAACGACATCAGCATGCTCAATGACAACAATGGACTGGCCGTGGGCAACAACGGCAGCATTCTGCATTACGACGGCACTGCCTGGTCCGCGATGGAAAGTCCTGTAACACAACACCTCAATGGCATTCATTACCTTGCCCCGGACAAGGCCTGGGCCGTAGGTGAGCAGGGTGCCATCTTGCATTTCAACGGAACCGCATGGGTGCAGCAAAACAGCAATACCGACGCAAGCCTGCATGATGTTCATTTTGTAAATGAAAGCTTTGGCTGGGCTGTGGGCGAAGCCATACTGCATTACGATGGCCAAGAGTGGCAGCCGGTACTTGACGATACACAGCTGCAAGCCGTTCATTTCTTCGATGCAAGCGAGGGCTGGGCTGTCGGTTTCGACAGGATTTATAAATATGAAGCAGGCAGCTGGGCTGTCTTCATTGAAACCACCTACAGCTATTTTTTCACAGATATACAAATGACAGGGCCTGCATCCGGATGGATATGTGGGTATAGTTACGGAAGCGGACTTCTTTTTATGGAATATGACGGCACCGACTGGCACGATGCGGGCAATGGCGTACAGCCCGGCTACGGCCTCAGCTTTCCTGAACACAACCAGGGATGGGTGTTGCACAACCAAACCATGCCGGTGGTTGACCGGAACTTCATTTATAAAGTAATCGAAGGCAACTGGGAGAAAGACCATGCCATGGGCTGGTGGGGCGCGCGCTTTACGGGCATAGATGCTACCCAACCGGGCCATGCCTGGGTAACCACAGATGCAGGCCATATATTGCAGCATGCCAGCGGCAACTGGACAACAGCCAACGGCATCGCACACGAACCCATTTATTCCATTGATATTGTTGGTTCCGATAAAATATGGGCGGCTACTGGCCTGAATGGCTTGCAATATTACGCAGACGGCAACTGGTCCACCATGCTGCACGAAACGGATTTCAACTTTACCTATGTGCGCTTTTTTGGCCCTGATGCCGGTTGGTCCCTTGCCGGCAAGCTCGATCCAGAATTATTTGAAACAGCCTACCGTGTTTACAAATATGAGGACGGCAGCTGGACTACTGCTTATGAAGATGATGATTTTGCCGTTACCGGCACCATGCATGCCATTGATGAAAACCATGTCCGGATGTTCCAGTCCGAACCGACGAAAATGCTGGGCTTTAGTCCTGAGGGTGTGGAAGAAACAGCGGTACCCATTCTGGATATGGCAGAGGCCATGTATTTTAGCGATTATCAGACAGGGTGGCTGGCCGGTTGGCACACATCGCCTGTACTGGGAGGAGCTATCTTAAAATACACGGATGGTGATTGGATTACCCAATATGAAAATTCGAGCCACGCGATCAACGATTTCAGCTTTCTGGATGATGGCACAGCCTATGCAGCAGGCAATGGCGGATTGTTGCTGCATTACGATGGAACATCCTGGAGTGAATTGCCTGGTCCTACAACAGTGGATCTGACAGCCATCAATATGATTGACCACCAAAACGGATGGGCAGCCGGGGAAGGCGGCATTGTGCTGTATTTTGACGGCAGCCAATGGGCAATCAACGAAGCCGAACTGGGAGCAACCATTTTTTCCATTGCATACACAGGTGCTGATTTCGTTTTGATGGGCGGAGTACATGGGGCACTCTTTGCCACGCAGCCGCTGCCTGTGGGCCTGCAAAAGCCTGTTGGGGATGCAGCCTCAGGCAAATTGTCGGTATATCCCAATCCTGCTGCATCAAGTGTATGGATCAGTTTGACCACCCAAAAGCCGTTGGCTGATGTGCAGGTGGAACTGCTGAACCCTGCCGGTCAAAAACTGCTTGAAGCCAAACCGGCTTCTGCTGTTTTTCAAATAGATGTGGCGCACTTGCCCAGGGGATTGTATATAGTGAGGGTTTGGGATGGCGAGCAGTGGTTGGTGGAGAAGTTGGTGGCGCAGTAGGTATTAGAAAAAAGACCTTCAAGGTTTCAAAAACCTTGAAGGTATGAGTTACTAAAAAAAACCGCCTTGTCTATTAGCTAAAAGCATTATCTTTGAAGTGCTGGCAGCCAACTCCAACGAATTGAAAAACTGCAGGCTATTAAGATAGCTGGGAAGTAGCATTTGGGCTCGGAGGTAAAAAAATCTTTTTATCAAGGCATAAGAATCTTTTTGTCCGGCTTGGCATCACTTTGATGCCGAGAAAGTATAGGGTACTGATATAACCATGCGATTCCACCTGGAGTTGTGAAAAGCCGTTAACAATGATAATTGGAAAGCGCTGATTAACAGCACCTATAATTCATAATCATTCTAAATTGGATAATGACCTTAAAAAAACCATAGTCAAATGGTTAGGTTTAAGGGCTTATGGGTATTAATGTATAGAAAATACCATTTTAGTACCGGAACCATTAAAAAATGAACCATCCGGCCACATCCCGGGCACAGCAGTCGTTCATGCCGGCCAAAAGAGTTGATTGCCATGCTGCAGACATTTGTAATGATCTGTATAATAAGGTGTTACCCCCCCCCCTCAATCAATCACGACTTTCTATTTCAGACACAATATTTTTATGCAGGGCTGAATTCTGAACCCCATTTTGGCTGTAGAGCCTTAAGACACTCTATCCGCTATTGCACCACGAAATATATTTTTTGGCTGGGGAAGAACGAATTCGAGCGAAAAAAGGCCATCTTTAGCCGGGCATAAGCCGAAGGGTGGCAGCCGTTTTTGGGTACATTGAGCGGCATCATAACAATCATACCCAATAGCTCATAATTCATAACCCAACTAAAATATTGATAATGAAAAGCATAAACAATAAACCGAAATTTAAAAACCTGATTATACTAGCACTGTTGTTTTTATTCACAGTAAAACACGTGCACGCACAACTCGAATCATATTTACAGACGGCCGATACCAATACAAATTATTTCACCATACGAGGCCAAATGTTCAACTACCTCGACAGCTTGAAGAATGTAATGGATTCAGCCATATACTACTCAGGAGCAGGCGAATACAGGAATTTCATAAAATTCGATAAACAATGGGCGCCACGTCTGCACCCAGATGGTAAATTCTACACTTATTTCCAAAAAGAGGCAAACTTTTATAACAACCTTTCGCGAGAATATAGTTATTATGAAGAAGATACACAGTGGAAAGAATTGGGCCCAGTAAGGGATGCCCCAGATGCACAAAGCAAGGGTATCGGTCCCATTGAGTTTATATCAATCTTCGATAATGGTACTCTCCAATCAACACAACATATGTTGGCAGGATCATTGCCCGGCGGTTTATTCTATTCAGACGATGGAGGTGATACCTGGGTAAGTGGCGGAACCGATGCCTGGGCAAGTTCTGGCGTGGGAAGCGCAGTGTTCCACCCCAGCGACCCTGATACATGGTACGCATCTTCAAGCGGGAACGGTAACCAAGGCCGAAGCCTTTGGCTACGCAGAACCGGTGGTATTTACCGTACCACAAACAAAGGAATAACCTGGGACAAAATTGCCACACCCGATGATGTAGGAGGTATTTGGTCCATCATTTATAAGATCGTTATTGAACCAGAAATAGGCCAATATGGTCCGAGCATCCTATATATTGTTACGAACAATGGCATTTTTAAAACCGAAAACCTGTACGACACCCAGCCAACCTGGGACAATGTGCGTACCGGCAGGTTCTTCGACCTTGAATTAAAACCAGATGACAACAATATCTTATATGCCACGGGCAGCTTGGGATCAAGCGATGATCCTGTTGAATGGAAAGTCTTCAAATCGAGTGATAAAGGTCAAAGCTGGGACTCCATGGAACACCAGCCCTACGCCAACTTAACAATGGATAAGTTTACAGTACAGAAAAAAGCCATTACCATAGAAGTATCAAATGCTAAGCCGGATTACTTATACTGCCTGGTGAGGGATATTTCTTCGGTTCGCCTTTATTATTATGATTTTGATGAGGGAATCCAATGGCAAACAATTGGATCCCATATAGATGGTGATAACTTTGGCGACGGGCATGGTTTTGGGGTGGACCAGGTAGAAGGAGATTACCTCATGGTATCCTTTGGCACCAAAATCCGCAGATACAAGGTCGATTCACCATTTTACAGTAATTTTGTTCCTGTTCATGTTGATGTGGAGGATGTGGTGTACCACCCTTATCAACAACATACAAGTTATATTGCAACCCATGGTGGTGTTGAGAAAGCTACACCTGATGGCGGCAGTTTGGTTTTCGAACCCAAATACGAAGGCCTTGGCGTTGGCCAGGTCGAAAGAATGGCAACTTCCTTTACCAACCCGGGCTATATCATAGCCGGATTTGACCACGACGGCACCAAACTTACCAATGGAAACTACATGCCTGACTGGATAACTGATTGGAAATTTGTGTATGGAGCTGATGGGATGCAACCCCTGATTGATCATAAAGATCCCAGGTATATGTGGGCTTCTGCACAAAAAGGTGATTGGTTGTTCAGCGATGACAGTTTCGAAACACCAGGCTATTCAATTGTTTATTCTTACTATAATACGACAATGTGGAATACAACTGGTACCCTGCATAAATATAATCCTTCTTATTTTTATCGGAACAGATTTGCAGATGATACGCCGTATGAAGAAGTTTACAGGAGTTCAAACAAAGGATTACAAAATGGTGAAAATGTTTACATTTCAGATTTTGGAGCTACGTATGGTGGAGACAACAAATCTACTATCGTGAAGAGAATTGCTACATCTTATAGCGACCCGGATAAACTACTTGCACATGTTATTGATAGGTACACAGAGGGTAATACCACCTATGACACTAACTATTTATGGCGAAACAATGCCGCCCTGGCGTCTCCCCAGCAAGCAATTAATTCATGGGAGATATTACAAATACCCGATGATCGCGGAATTGCCGATATCGCATTCCACCCGGATGATGAGAACATGGTTTACCTGATATACTCTTCTTCTAGTACGGCTGCTGAGGAAGATTATGCCCAAGATCAGGTGTATCTCATTGACTATACAGATCCATCCTCTCCTCCTATTATTACTGACCTTACTAAAGACAATTTCCCCAACGGTAAAGCAGGTAGCCTGGCCATTATGTCCGGCCCGTTAGGGGAAATTTTTGTGGCCACTGATTATGGCGTATTCTATACCAACAACGAGCTTGATCAATGGCAACGCGTTGGCCAGGGCCTGCCTAATGTTACCATCAACGGCCTCGAAATCAACTTTGTGAACAACACCCTGCGCGCCGGCACCTACGGCCGTGGCGTATGGGAGCTCCCTTTACCGTGTTCAACCAATGAGAGTGACCTCATCATCAATAGCAATACCACATGGAACGCGCCCATCCGGCTCGACAGGAGCATTAAGATTGCCCAGGGCACAACGCTTACCATAGGTCCCAATGCATTTGTGGCCTTGCCTGAGAATGCCAAAATCAAGATCGAGCAAGGGGCGCACCTGATTGTGGATGGCGGTACCATCTCAAATGGCTGTGGTACTTACTGGGGAGGCATACAGGTATGGGGCAATATCAATGGATCACAGCATGCCCTGCCCGGACAGTTAAATCCACAAGGCAAACTAACCCTTAAAAACGGTGCTATTATCGAAAATGCATGGAATGCGGTAACCCTTTGGAACCCGGTGGCGCAATACCCATACGAGACCACCGGCGGCATCGTGCAGGCCTCGAACACCACATTCCGTAACAACAAACGCTCAGTCGAATTTCTGTCATACCAGAATTTCAATCCGATTGATACAATGGTGCTGTTTGGTAATATCAGTTATTTCAGAAATTGTACCTTTGAAGTCAATGATGGATATATGATCAACAGCGATTTTGATTCGCACATCACCATGTGGGATGTAGATGGCATCAAGTTTACGGCCAACACCTTCAGCAACAATATGACCGAAGCTGCCGACAGGGGCTACGGCATTTATACCATCGATGCCAACTACAGGATCGTACCGGGATGCAGCCAGCAAATTGACCCCTGCCCCGAACCCTATATCGAACCCAATGTGTTTAGTAACCTGGATGCGGGCATCTATGCCACCAACTCCAGGACCTCAAAAACCATTTTTGTGGACACAGCCGATTTCATTGGCAACGGCTATGGCGTAAAACTCGATGCCGTGCACAATGCCACCATCGTTCGCAGCCGATTCGAAATAGGCACCTTTACCAAGCAGGGCTTTGACTGCAGCGGCCTGTTTGGCACCGGCATCGACATCACCAACTGCAACGGTTACATCATTGAGGAAAACAACTTCACCAGCCACTCCGACCCCTCCACAACCGATGTGATCGGGATAAGGGTTAATAATGAACCAGAGTTTGATTTGAGCCCTAACGAAATCTACAAAAACAGCTTCCACACCCTCAACCGTGCCAACCTGGCCGAAGGGAAGAATTTCATCACTGATGATGAAAATTTAGGCCTCGTGTACCAGTGCAACACCAATACCCAAAACTACTATGATTTTTATTTCGATGATCGTGGCGTAGCCGGCCAGCAAGGCAACCTGATGAGGTCGGCGGGCAATACTTTTTCCCCTATTCAGATTCAGCCTACAGTTGTTCATCACATCAACAACCTGGCCGAGAATCACATTGATTATTTCTTTACTTCCGGGTTCAATGAAAAACCGTTGTATTTTGTCAATGTGGATACCATTCGGGTTGTCACTGCACATGGCTGCCCTTCCAGCTTTGGCGGCGGTGGCCAGGATATTGAACTCAGTGGGCTTACGGCTGAACAGAAACTGTATTTTGAAGAAGAACTGGCCGAAAGCCAGACCGCCTATTCAGGTGTAAGCAGCCTGTATGCATCTCTGCTCGATGGCGGCAGTACCGAGGCCGTGCAGGCCGGCATTGCCATGGCTTGGCCTGAGGATATGTGGGCCTTGCGGGCCGAACTGCTGGGCCTTTCGCCCCTGTTGAGCAAGGAAGTGTTAATTTCTGCCTCCGACCGCACCGATGTATTGCCCGAAAGCATTATCTTTGAGGTGCTGGCAGCCAATCCAGACGAACTCAAAAAGAAAGCGCTGATGGAACACCTCGAAAATAAGGCGGAGCCATTACCGGGCTATATGATCGAGATATTGGAAAGCCTTACGGGCAATATCACTTACAAAACCATATTGAAGGGCCAGATGGCCCAATATGGCGGCAGGGAGGCCCGTGCCGCCGGCATACTTTTGCGCGATATGCTGAACGACAGCATACGCGATATGGAAGCCATACGCGGCTTTATGGCCGCCAGGCAAAACCTGCCTATGGACATGCAATTAGTGGATGGCTATATGCAAAGCGGCGAAACTGCCAGTGCGCTTGCACTGGCCGCCATGCTGCCCCAGCTTTACAACCTTACAGGGGATGCCCTTACCGAGCATGGCCGTTATCTGGAGCTGAAGCAACTGCAAGCCGGACTGCACAACCAGGGCCGCAACATCTTTCAGTTGACTGAAAGCGAAAAAGCGCAACTGGAAGGCCTGGTAGCCGAAAGCGCCGGCCTGGCCGGCATGCAGGCGCGCAACATCCTGGCCTTTGTGTATGGTTACGACTATTGCGACTGTCCGGCCGAACTAGAAGAAGGCCAAAAAACCAAACCAGCCGCCTTGCCAACAGTACACAAACTACACGAACCCCAAATTGAAGCCCGCCCCAACCCTGCCAGCAGCTGGGTGAGCTTTGATTACCAGCTTGCCGGCAAGGCTGAAACCGCCCTACTGGAAATAACTGATACACAGGGCCGCCAACTACATCGTATTGAGCTGAGCAACAAGACCGGCCAGTATGTGTGGGATACACGCCACATAAGCCCTGGTATTTACTACTATACCTTGAAAACAGCTCAGGCCTCCAAAACAGGAAAGCTTGTCATTGAGCGTTAAAATGAATAATTACAACAGCACAGATGGCAAGTGATATCTGTGCTGTTGTTTACAATGAATAAGATGAAAACAACGGTTATATATACCCTGTTCCTGCTTTATACCTTTCAAATAAATGCCCAGGAATTTGAAATTGTTTTCCAGCAATGTTACGGGGGGTCTGTATGGGAAGGTGCCTGGACGGTTATGCCTCATAATAATGGGTTTTACGCGTTTTGCAGTACGTCTTCTTCTGATGGTGATGTATCCTTTAACCACGGTAAAAATGATTACTGGTTGTTTAAAACCAATGATATCGGGGAAATAGTATGGGAAAAAACATACGGTGGCAGTGAACAGGACTACCCTTCCAATATGCTCCCATCCCCCGATGGTGGCTTTGTGCTATTTGGTGAAACCTACTCTAACGATGGGGATGTGGATTGCAACCACGGTGATGGTGACTGGTGGCTGGTGAAAACCGACAGCCTGGGCCATATACAATGGTCCCGCTGCTACGGGGGCACACACAAGGAAACCGCCTCCCAAATGATCTATGCCCATGAGGGCGGTTATGTGTTGGCCGGTAAAACCGGCTCGGTGGACGGCGATATCAGCCACAACAACGGGCAGTACGATGTGTGGGTGGTGAAGGTAGACTTGGAAGGCGAGATAGTATGGGAGCGTACTTTTGGTGGCAGCGGCAGTGATTGGGGAAATAGTATCGCACCTACTGCTGATGGGGGCTATATATTGGGAGCAGGGACTTCTTCATCAAACGGTGATGTGCAATGTGGTGAAGGCTTCCCTGGATTATATGGCACCGCCTGGGTAATTAAACTGGATCATGAAGGTCAACTGGAATGGCAAAACTGTTATGGGGGTAGTTTTGCCGAGGCTGTGTCTGACATCATGCAAACTCCGGACGGGGGCTATATTTTTTTAGGCACAACATCATCCGGCGATGGGGATGCAGACTGCTTTCACGGCATACCAGGTAACGCAAGCACCCGCGATATGTGGGTAGTCAAGCTGGATGCAAGTGGTGAGATTGAATGGCACCGCTGCCTTGGGGGCTCGGGCTTCGATTCGCCAAAACTCATCAGGCCCATGCAGGACGGGGGCTTCCTGGTGGGGGGCAATACCACATCCAGGGATGGCACGGTTATTTGTAACGAATCACTGCCCGGCACCCATACGGTAATCCTGTACAAACTTTCACCTATGGGAGATATTGAGTGGACAAAATGCCTCGGCAGCCAGGTGGACAACAGCCTGTTTTCCATCCATATGTTTTCGGACCACCATTTCCTGCTTGGCGCCACCACCCGCACCTGGGGTATGGATGTGGACTGCGACCTCAAAGGCCAAACCGATATTTGGATTGTCGAGATACAGGATACCACAGTGGGGGTGCAGGAAGAACGCCTGCTGCAATGGCAGCTTTTCCCCAACCCCGCTACCACTGAAACCTGGCTGCAACTGCCCGAAAACACACCGCTTGCACAATCACAAATAGAGCTATATAGCCCCACAGGCAGGCTGCTGTACAAGGCGCAACCAACTAGCCAATTCCATAAAATTGAGGTAGCGCACTTGCCCAGGGGTTTGTATCTGGTAAGGGTTTGGGATGGGGAGTGGTGGTTGGTGGAGAAGTTGGTGGCTTGGTAGGTATTAGAAAAAAGACCTTCAAGGTTTCAAAAACCTTGAAGGTTTGAGTTACTAAAACAAACCGCCTTGTCGATAAGCCAAAAGCATTATCTTTGAGGTGCTGGCAGCCAATCCTGACGAACTCAAAAAGAAAGCGCTGATGGAACACCTCGAAAATAAGGCGGAGCCATTACCGGGCTATATGATCGAGATATTGGAAAGCCTTACGGGCAATATCACTTACAAAACCATATTGAAGGGCCAGATGGCCCAATATGGCGGCAGGGAGGCCCGTGCCGCCGGCATACTTTTGCGCGATATGCTGAACGACAGCATACGCGATATGGAAGCCATACGCGGCTTTATGGCCGCCAGGCAAAACCTGCCTATGGATATGCAATTGGTGGATGCCTACCTGGAAAGCGACGAAACCGCCGATGCGCTGGCACTTGCCGCCATGCTGCCCCAGCTTTACAACCTCACGGGCGATGCGCTTGCCGAACATGGCCGCTTTATGGAACTCAAGCAGCTGCAAGCCGGTTTGCACAACCAGGGCCGCAGCATCTTTCAGCTCACCCCAACCGAAAAAGCACAACTGGAAGGGCTGGTAGCAGAAAGCACCGGGTTGGCAGGCATGCAGGCACGCAACACCTTGGCCTTTGTGTATGGCAATGACTATTGCGACTGCCCGGCCGAAGTGGAAGAAGGCCTGAAAGCCAAGCCGGCCACTATACCCCCCTTGCACAAGCTGAACGAACCGCAAATAGAAGCCCGCCCCAACCCGGCCAGCAGCTGGGTGAGCTTTGATTACCAGCTTGCCGGCAAGGCTGAAACCGCCCTACTGGAAATAACTGATACACAGGGCCGCCAACTACATCGTATTGAGCTGAGCAACAAGCAAAGGCAGTATGTGTGGGATACACGCCACATAAGCCCCGGTATTTACTACTATATCCTGAAAACAGGTCAGGCCTCCAAAACTGGAAAGCTTGTTATTGAGCGATAATATAAATTGCTGCAACAGCACGGATGGTACCATCCGTGCTGTTGTTTAATAAAATGAATATGATGAAAGCAAAAATTTTATATGCAATATTCCTGCTTTTTACAATGCAATTAAAGGCCCAAACATTTGATATTGTTTTTCAGCAATGCTATGGGGGATCCTTAGTAGAGGGAGCAACAACACTTGTCCCAATAGAGGATGAATTAATTGTTTTTGGCGGCACATACTCCAATGATGGAGACATATCCTTTAACCATGGCAAAAGCGATTACTGGTTATTCAAAACCAATGATATCGGGGAAATAGTATGGGAAAAAACATACGGGGGCAGTGAACAGGACTACGCTACCAATATGCTCCCCTCTCCCGACGGTGGCTTTGTGCTGTTTGGTGAAACCTACTCTAACGATGGGGATGTAGATTGCAACCACAGCACCAATGGCGACTGGTGGCTGGTAAAAACCGACAGCTTGGGCAACATACAATGGAGCCGCTGCTATGGGGGCACGCACAAAGAAATAGCCCGACAAATGATCTATGCCCATGAGGGCGGCTATGTGATGACCGGCAAAACCGGCTCGGTGGATGGCGACATCAGCCACAACAACGGGCAGTACGATGTTTGGGTGGTGAAGGTGGACTGGGAGGGCGAAATCATCTGGGAACGAACTTTTGGTGGTAGTGATTGGGAATGGGCAAGTAGTATAGCGCTTACTGCTGATGGCGGCTATATCGTAGGGGGGGGGGCAGGTTCCCATGATGGCGATGTGCAATGCGAAGGCCTGCCAGGGGAATATACCACCGCCTGGGTACTTAAGCTGGATCATGAGGGGCAGCTGGAATGGCAAAACTGTTATGGGGGATCGTATTCTGAGGCGGTGGCTGACATCTTGCAAACGACAGACGGGGGTTATATTTTTCTCGGCGCTACCGCTTCCGGTGACGGGGATGCAGATTGCTTCCATGGCACACCGGGCAATGTCAACACATCGGACATGTGGGTGGTCAAGCTGGATGAAACAGGCGAGATTGAATGGCACCGCTGCCTGGGGGGCACGGGCTTCGATTCGCCAAAGCTTATCAGGCAAATGGGCGATGGCGGTTACCTTGTGGGGGGCAATACAACATCCAGGAACGGCACAGTGGTTTGTAATGAATCGCTGCCTGGCACACACACAGTAATCCTGTACAAGCTGTCGCCGGAAGGCGAAATTGAATGGACCAAATGCCTCGGCAGCCAGGTGGACAACAGCCTGTTTTCCATACATATGTTTTCTGACCACCATTTCCTGCTTGGTGCCACCACCCGCACCTGGGGCATGGATGTGGACTGCGACCTCAAAGGCCAAACCGATATTTGGATAGTAGAGTTACAGGATACCACGGTGGGGGTGCAGGAAATTCACCCATTGCAACTCATGCTTTTTCCCAACCCTGCCACCAGCGAAACCTGGCTGCAACTGCCGGAAAACTTGCCGCTTACAGCCATGTATATTGAGCTGTACAGCCCCACGGGCAGGCTGCTGCATAGGACGCAGCCCACAACCCAGTTTCACAAAATTAAGGTGGCCAATTTGCCCAGGGGTTTGTACCTGGTAAGGGTTTGGGATGGGGAGAAGTGGTTGGTGGAGAAGTTGGTGGTGCGGTAAATGACCGGGCGCTACCAGGTATAAACGGGATTTAGGCCTATGACCGTACCGATGTATTGCCCGAAAGCATTATCTTTGAGGTGCTAGCAGCCAATCCTGACGAACTCAAAAAGAAAGCGCTGATGGAACACCTCGAAAATAAGGCGGAGCCATTACCGGGCTATATGATCGAGATATTGGAAAGCCTTACGGGCAATATCACTTACAAAACCATATTGAAGGGCCAGATGGCCCAATATGGCGGCAGGGAGGCCCGTGCCGCCGGCATACTTTTGCGCGATATGCTGAACGACAGCATACGCGATATGGAAGCCATACGCGGCTTTATGGCCGCCAGGCAAAACCTGCCTATGGACATGCAATTGGTGGATGCCTATATGCAAAGCGGCGAAACCGCCGATGCGCTGGCCCTGGCGGCCATGCTGCCCCAGCTTTACAACCTCACGGGCGATGCCCTTACCGAGCATGGCCGTTATCTGGAGCTGAAGCAACTACAAGCCGGGCTGCACAACCAGGGCCGCAACATCTTTCAGTTGACTGAAAGCGAAAAAACACAACTGGAAGGCCTGGTAGCCGAAAGCGCCGGCCTGGCCGGCATGCAGGCGCGCAACATCCTGGCCTTTGTGTATGGTTACGACTATTGCGACTGCCCGGCCGAACTGGAAGAAGGCGAAAAAACCAAACCGGCCACTGCCCCTCCAGTGCACAAACTGCACGAGCCCCATATTGCAGCCCGCCCCAACCCCGCCAATACATGGGTTAGCTTTGATTACACCATCCCTGAGGGCAGCGTTAATGCTGCGCTCGAAATCAGGGAAGCCGGCGGCAGGTTGGTCCACCAGGCTAAGCTCAGCGATAAACAAGGGCAATTTATCTGGGATACCCGACGCATTGCATCCGGCCTTTACCACTACACATTGAAAACAACAATGGGCGCAAAATCAGGCAGGATAAGCATTGTACATTAATGTGGTTAAACCCACCCCTGCACGCACATTTTAGCGTGCAGGGGCTAATTAAAAAAGAAAAAATGAAAATATCAATTATACTTTTGATCAGTATTTTCATATCATATCAACTAGAAGCCCAGTATTTTGAAATCGTTTTTCAGCAGTGTTATGGGGGTTCAAGTAATGAAGCGCCAAAAACAGTACTAAGTAACGGCCATGGTTTTGTTATATTAGGAACTACTACGTCAATTGATGGCGATGTGACAATTAACCATGGAAAGTCAGATTTTTGGTTTATTAAGGCTGATGAAAGCGGGCAAATTATTTGGGAAAGGACGTATGGTGGCAGTGAACAGGACTATTCAGCCAATATGCTCCCATCCCCCGATGGTGGCTTTGTGCTGTTTGGTGAAACCTACTCTAACGATGGGGATGTAGGATGCAACCACAGCACCAATGGCGACTGGTGGCTCGTAAAAACCGACAGCCTGGGCAATATACTATGGAGCCGCTGCTATGGGGGCACACACAAAGAAACGGCCTCCCAGCTGATCTATGCCCATGAGGGCGGCTATGTGATGACCGGCAAAACCGGCTCGGTGGATAGCGACATCAGCCACAACAACGGACAGTACGATGTGTGGGTGGTGAAGGTGGACTGGGAGGGAGAAATTATCTGGGAACGCACTTTTGGCGGTAGTAGATGGGAATGGGCTAGTAGTATTGGCCTTACTACAGATGGTGGCTATATTGTGGGTGGTGGAACGCTCTCTACAAATGGCGATGTACAATGCGAAGGCCTGCCAGGAGAACATAGCACTGCCTGGGTGCTTAAGCTGGATCACGAAGGGCAGTTGGAATGGCAAAACTGTTATGGGGGATCGTATTCTGATGCAGTGGCTGACATCTTGCAAACGACAGACGGGGGTTATGTTTTTCTCGGCGCTACCGCTTCCGGCGATGGGGATGCAGACTGCTTCCACGGCACACCGGGAGATGCGGCCACCCGTGATATGTGGGTAGTCAAGCTGGATGAAACAGGCGAGATAGAATGGCACCGTTGTTTGGGGGGGTCAAGCATGGAACATCCCAGCTTCATCAGGTCTATGCAGGACGGGGGCTACCTTGTGGGTGGCAGCACCAAATCGCGGGACGGCACGGTTACTTGTAACCAGTCCCTACCAGGTACGCTTTCAGTCATCCTTTACAAGCTGTCAGCAGACGGAGAAATCGAGTGGTCCAAATGCCTCGGCAGTCAGGTAGACAACCAACTGGATGATGTATATATTTTCTCTGACCACCATTTCCTATTGGGCGCCACCACCCGCACCTGGGGTATGGATGTGGATTGTAACCTCAAAGGTCAAACCGATATTTGGATCGTTGAAATACAGGATACCACGGTGGGGCTGCGGGAGGAACGCCTGATGCAATTGCAGCTTTACCCCAACCCCGCCACCAGCGAAACCTGGCTGCAACTGCCCGATAACATACCGCTTACCGCCATGTATATTGAGCTATACAGCCCCACAGGCAGGCTGCTCTACAGGGAGCAGCCCACCAGCCAATTCCATAAGATTGAGGTGGCGTATTTGCCCAGGGGCTTGTATTTGGTGAGGGTTTGGGATGGGGAGAAGTGGTTGGTGGAGAAGTTGGTGGTGCGGTAGGTATTAGAAAAAAGACCTTCAAGGTTTCAAAAACCTTGAAGGTATGAGTTACTAAAAAAAACCGCCTTGTCTATTAGCTAAAAGCATTATCTTTGAAGTGCTGGCAGCCAACTCCAACGAATTGAAAAACTGCAGGCTATTAAGATAGCTGGGAAGTAGCATTTGGGCTCGGAGGTAAAAAAATCTTTTTATCAAGGCATAAGAATCTTTTTGTCCGGCTTGGCATCACTTTGATGCCGAGAAAGTATAGGGTACTGATATAACCATGCGATTCCACCTGGAGTTGTGAAAAGCCGTTAACAATGATAATTGGAAAGCGCTGATTAACAGCACCTATAATTCATAATCATTCTAAATTGGATAATGACCTTAAAAAAACCATAGACAAATGGTTAGGTTTAAGGGCTTATAGGTATTAATGTATAGAAAATACCATTTTAGCACCGGAACCATTAAAAAATGAACCATCCGGCCACATCCCGGGCACAGCAGTCGTTCATGCCGGCCAAAAGAGTTGATTGCCATGCTGCAGACATTTGTAATGATCTGTATAATAAGGTGTTACCCCCCCCCCTCAATCAATCACGACTTTCTATTTCAGACACAATATTTTTATGCAGGGCTGAATTCTGAACCCCATTTTGGCTGTAGAGCCTTAAGACACTCTATCCGCTATTGCACCGCGAAATATATTTTTTGGCTGGGGAAGAATCGGATTATTCGAATCAAGCCATCCTTTGCGGTTTGTATTGCAAGGATGGCAAACATTTTAATTCAAGGAATTAAAAATCAGAAATGTTCGATTTATTTATCTATTTTTTTCTTACTTAAAACTTTAACAATGAAATCAATAACCACAATTATTTTTGCAGTTATATTTGTAGGTGCTATGCAGGCACAGACTGTATACCAGACATATATTGTATCAGGAAACGAGACATGGGACCTCATCACATACCCAAATGGAATAGAAATTGAAGAGCAGATTATAATTGAGAATGGGGCGCACCTAATTTTAAACGACCTAACTATAAAGTTTCATCGTAAACAGTCGGTCGGACCAGGTATTGTTATCGAACCCGGGGGTGTTCTTGAGGCATATGGCACTTCATTCTTATCAAGATTCTATTATATGCCCTGGCTAGGAATCCGTGTAAAAGGTAACCCAAATTTCCCTTACTATGATTTTAGTAAGCAAGGTGTTCTGGTTATGGACTCATGTCAAATTGAAAGCGCCTCAAGCGCTGTGCATGCTGATGTTGGATGGCATACTACTGGGGGAGGAACCATAGTAGTCAGGAATACCACTTTTCAAAACTGTATGTCAAGTATCAGGATGGGTGAAGCTCCTTTAGGGCTTGGGATAATAAGCAATTGTACTTTCCAGCGTACCATCGATTTTCCTGCGATTTGGAATTCAATCTTACAAAATTCTGAATATGTACCATTTGGAATAGAATTATATCGTGCAAATGCTAGAATTAATAATTGCAGTTTTACTGCCACATGGAATAACAATCCATTGAGTGGTGAGGCAGCAATATCTGTTGCGGGTGGTGATGTTCGGGTTATTGGTAATCAAATACATGGATGGTTTAGAGGCTTGGATGGAAGATCCTATGACCCAAACGATATCATCGTTGCCAAAGATAATTATATGTTTAGTAGAGATTACAACATCAACCTTTATTATAATACCAATTCCTTTATAATCGATAACGAATTTGAAATTTGGGAACCGGCACGCTCAGTCTCGTTTTGGCAAAGTACCAATTTCACTTTCGAACAAAACAACATAATCGCTGATCAATGGTATAACCTTGCTCGAGGAGTAGAAGTAACCGGTACTGGCTTATACAATAACGAAATCTACAATAATACGTTTGAAAATTTGTGGTTCGGTATCTATGCCAGGGAAAACCAAACGGATGAAGATTATGGCCTTCTCTTGAAATGTAACAAATTTACGAACAGCCGCTGGGATATATGGGTGTACCAGGGTATGCCTGGTGAAGGTATCTATAAATACCAAGGCTCCATGGCTGAGCACCCAAATGCACCGGCCGGAAATGAATTTTCTTATCTTGGCTATCCTTATTCAGACTTTACTAATCAAAGTGAAGAGCATATTTACTATGTATATCATGAGAACAGTGGTATGAATCACAAACCGGAGGACTATTCACAAAGTACCATTACTATAAACCCCAATCCTATTGAGTATTCTGACCTAAGTTGCCCCGACAATTTTCCGCCAGGAGGCGGTTCTGTGCCTGGTGATGCTAATGACCCTGCCGTACGTCTTGCCGGAATGATAGAAGCCGGGAATGCCGAAAGTGGGGTTCGTTATCTGATTGATCAGTTAAAGGATGGAGGCAATACCCAGGAACTACTAACAAATATTAATATGAGCATCCCCCCTGAAGCGTATGAAATTTACCTTGACCTCATGTCGAAATCTCCTTACCTCACAAAGGAAGCAATTCAAGCCGCCATAGACAAAGAGAGCGTGATTTCAAATGTGATGCTTCGCGATATAATGGTAGCCAATCCACAATCGGCCAAAGAAAACGAATTACTTGAAAGCCTGGATTATAGGTCAACCCCAATGCCTGACCATATGAAAGCTGAAATATGGAGCGGATTGGATGTGGCTTCTGCATTGGAAAACCTGGAGTCGATCAGGGCCTATTATGCTCAAAAAGTATCTAGGAATCATCGCTTCCTTGTGCAGCACTATATGACTGATACCCTGGATGAAAATGCCTCAAAGCAGGCCTTAACCGAACTGCTGCAATTGGGAATTGAACCTATGGCTTATTACCAGCTTGCTTTTATGCATCTTAGTGATGGCAACGCAGCACAGGGTGAACAATTATTAAACAACGCTCATAATGCATTTGAATTAAACGATTATCAAACAGCTGAACTCACCACCATGCAATCATATTTTCAATTAAGAAAACAGATGCAACAGAATGGACAATATATGAGTGACCTTGACGAAAATCAGTTGGATGCCTTAATGGAAATTGCTGAATACGGACAGGGGATTGCCAAAGGATATGCCTGCAACATCCTCAATATTTATGGATTATGTGATGGTCTTTTAGCAGAAAATCTGAAAAACCTTTACTTGGATGAGTATAACGCTTATACCAGAAAGGAAAGAGAATATGAAAGACTGATTAAGATTGAGAAAGCGCATCAATATATATCCATATCTCCGAATCCTGCCAAAGACTATATCACTGTGCAGCTAACTGATGAAGTGCTGTCAGTCGATGCTATGTTTCATATTTATGGCTCAAATGGAAAACTTGTGCACCAACAATTTTTAGCAGCTAAGCATAAAGAGATGGTCGTTGATGTATCCAAGCTACTTCCGGGTAATTATAGTATTGCCATGGTTATCAATGGTAAGCCTATTGAAAGTGGACGTTTCGTCATTGTAGAATAATTCAAATTTTTTCCCTTGCCAGAGATTGATTATCTTTGGCAAGGGTACTATTACCAGATTCTCAATTTTATTGATATGAAATACCTACTTTTAAAAATGATACTGCTGGTCGTTTTACCTTTACTGAGCCGGGCTCAATTGTGGGAGCATTACTATGGCCAACCGGATAATTATAATAGTTCTCGGACTTCTTTTGAAACCTATGACAAAGGCATACTAACAGCAGGCAATATTGGTACTGTCATTGAAGATAGGCGAACCTGGTTGATCAAGCTTGACAGGAATGGCGATTCTCTTTGGTCCAAACGTTTAAGCAGCAATTATAATAACGGAATGTTTGGCATTACAGGCACTTTAGATGGCGGTATTGCGCTTGCAGGCAGGGAGTATGTTTACGGTAATTATGTCTCTCCTATTCCGCTGGTTGTTAAATTGGATGCCTGTGGTGAGTTGGATTGGTGTACCTATTTTGAGACGGAACGACTCTTACCCCGGGCCCAAAGCATACAGCTTGCTGATGAGGGTGGATATTTGATCGTATTGAACCAATTTGGGGACTATGACTTCGAGAACACATTTCTGGTAAAATTGGATGCTTTCGGCTTACCAGTTTGGGCTAAGCCTGTCATTGATCCTGAAACCCACCCTGATTCACGAGTGCCAATGAGCGAATCCTTATTGAAAACCAACGAGGGCGGTTTTCTTGTTACAGGAGATGTATATTGGAGAGAAAACCCCGATGATACGGTATTCTGGCTCAGGCCTTTTTACGCTATGTTCGATGCCGAAGGTAACGAGCAATGGGTTACCCCTTTTGGAGTGGGTGATTCTTTGTTAGGCCGGGGGTACTCATGCATCAAAATGGATAATGGCAATTTTATATGCGCAGCACGTCAACTATTCAGGGGAAATAGCCTCCAACGTGGTTTCATTATAGAGCTGGACAATCAGGGCAATGTTTTACAATATAAAAGCATTGGTTGTGAATCAATTGGAGAAGATTGCGAAAGCATTTTTTTCCAACATATTGAGCAATTTGGTGATTCGTTGGTTTTAACAATGCCTTACTTGCCTGATCACTTACAGGAGGGCTACCCCTCAATTATTACGCTTGGTATTGACCTGTTCGATGAGGAAGTTACGGTACATGCATTGAGGAAATTTATTGACAAAATATCACCTTCACACCATATTCTCGAAACAAGTGATAATAAGCTGTATTTAGCCATGATACATATACATGGTCCAAATAACTTAAGTGATATATATTTGATTAAAATGGACAGCATGCTACAAACCGACAGCATCAGCCCGGATAACAGCACCTACGACAGTCTGTGCCCGCAGCCAATTAATTATAGTGACGTATTACTCAGCAATTGTCATGTTGTGACTAATCTACAGGAGTTATGGGAACGCACCGACAGATCGGATAGCAACCATTTTGCATTCAGCATCCATCCCAACCCGGCCGGTGACAGGATCTATTTGCGCTTAGACAAACAAGTCGTTGACAGAAAGGTCGAGGTTTATGTATATAACAGCCATGGAAGGCTTATGCTTCAACCGGTCAGCTATCATTTTAGCGATAACGGCATTGATGTTTCGTCGCTTCCAGCCGGCTTTTATATAGTCCAACTGTTTCACAAAGGAAATTCGCTGGGCACACAAAAACTAATTAAACTTTAACCATTACAATAAGATGATAATGAAATATTTTGCAGCTTTGTTGGTGCTGGCCTTCCCCTTAACCTTTTTAGGGCAAAATAGTGCAAACACGCTTCTACCGGAAGCCGATGTGCTGTTTCGTAACGAAAAAATCATTTACCTGATTTCACACGACACCTATCTGCCAATAATACCACTTACCTGGCCACAGGCCTATCAAATGGAGTACTTCGACACAAGTATACCACACAAAGTAGATTTTGACGACAGGCAGTCCATATTACAATATCTTGCTGATGAAAGCCTGGCAGATGCTGCCATTGATGAAATGCTGTTGTTTTTGCGTGCCGCTGCGCTATACAAAATATGGGTTGGCATTGGATATGTGAAAGATACAATTGATGTGCAACCATTACTTAAACTATTATCCGAGAATGCCTCCCCAGTCATTGCTTCCAAAGCTCTACAAGTTATGAAGATCAAATAGTTTTAGCATTCAATCACTAAAAAAAATATGATATGAAAAAGTTAATTACCTTCATTGCCATCCTGGGTATTTTTGCCAGTGCAAACGCCCAGATAAACCACAGTTACACCTTTGCATTGGGCAATACCGAAGGGGTAACCCTCAGCTGGGATGCCTATGACGACAACCTTGAAATACTGGGCTGTTACCTTTATAAAAGGGTTATATACTACCAGCAGGAGGAGCTTATTAGCCCTGAGATGATCGTTTCAGGTGATTCTACTTTTAGCTTTACCGATACAGGTGTGTTTGACCCGGTGTACCCACCAATCTATTCCATACACTGCGTAACAGCTGACAGCGTGTATATTACAAACGAAATTTATGCCTTTCAATCAATTGAAATAGAAATAACAAGTTATAATACCCTACTCTTTGAAGTACAATCATGGAACAATATGCAATGTTGTCGTCAGGTTGCAGTTTTTTATGATGGTATATACTTTTCCCCTATCACTTATAATGGCTCGATGTCATTAGAGTATATTCTCGGCGATCCTATGTCTCCTCCGGGTGATATATGGTTCGCCTTTGAGGATAACGATTGGTGGTTAGATTATTCTTGGCTCACTATTTACTATTCCTACATCGAAAAGCTTTTACTGACATCAGTCAATCCAGCACTGAGCAAAACGCATCATAAGTTAAAGGTTTCTCCCAACCCTGCTACCACCCAAGCGTGGTTACAACTGCCCGATAACATGCCACTTACCGCCATGCAAATTGAGCTATTTAGCCCCACAGGCAGGTTGCTGCATAGGGTGCAGCCCACCAGCCAGTTTCACAAAATTGATGTGGCTCACTTGCCCAGGGGTTTATACCTGGTAAGGGTGTGGGATGGTGAAAGGTGGTTGGTGGAGAAGTTGGTGGTGCAGTGAATTTCATTCACTTCTCCCGTGCTTGGCTTACAAGGCCGGCAAGGTTAAAACAGCCACAACAGACAAAGATTTGTCTGACCGGCAATAGGTGTATTCGAAATCTCAGTGCATCATCCAGTTTCGGATGATCTGCTGTCCATGCCGGGTTATAAAGGATTCGGGATGAAACTGAAGTCCTCTGATGTCATTTCTTTTATGCCTTATTGCCATAATATTGCCTGCTGCATCGGTGGCAGTAACCTCCATCTCGTCTGACAGACTTTCGTTGTCAACCAGCCATGAGTGGTACCGGCCGCAGCTGAAACCTTCCGGTACTCCTCGGTACAGGTAATCTTGGTTGTCGTGGTAATATACTGCTGAGCTAAAACCATGAAAGCAGGTATCTTTCTGTATCAGCCTGGCGCCATAGCTCGTGGCAATCGCCTGGTGGCCGAGGCAAATGCCCAGGATGGGATGGCTTGGGATATAATGCGCAATCAGTTGCATGAGGTTGGCTGCCTCTTCGGGCAAGCCGGGGCCGGGTGATACCAGCACCTTGTCGATATCATCGGGCAGGTCGTTTATTGGTGTGTCGTTGGTGATCATGGTAAGCTGGTGAACCACCCCGCTTTCGCGCAGCAATTGCACCAGGTTATAGGTGAAAGAATCATAGTTATCAATCAGTAGAACATGCATCAGAATGGGTGTATAGCAATGGGGACTGGTCGGCTCAGGCAGCCTATGTTACCAGATGTCTTCTTCCTTTTCAGGTTCGGGAACCATATATTCCTTGAGTGTTTCGCTCCATTGGTTCACATAGGCTACGATCTGATCCAGGTAGTCCTCCCAGCGTTCATCATAGGTGGGACTGTCCTTGTCGAGCCAGCGTTCAATTTCAAATCGTGAAGCTGTACGAAGCAATAAATCGGTAATGGTATAACGGTAGCGGTCATCACGCATTTCGATGGTAAATTCATAAAAAACGGAAGGACCGTCTCGTTTGACCCCGTCATCTCCAACATATTCGAGCCTGATGGTGTGTTTGCCGATGATCTTGCCACTGGGTTGATCCCGCACAGAGGTAATGCGCACAGGGTCTTTGTAATAATTGTTGAGCCAGTTGATGCAACGGTTAAAAAATTCATCCTTGGTTCCTGTCTCATATATCACTTCCTGAAAACGGATTTTACTATTGTCGGGATTGATAGGTAATTCACTTTTTTGTGCAAATGCAGCGGATGACAATATGATCAATAGCAAGGCCGGGCCAATAAATTGTACGAATCTCATGATGTTATTATTGAAGTTTGTCGCAAAAATAACGTAAAAAGTGATGGATGAAGTATGTATTATTTCCATTATGTCAGCAGCTTATTTGTTTGCATGAATTGTTTAAATTTGAAGTGGATTTGATTTTGGCTAAAATGGTATTGTTTATTTTAAGATTAGCCAGGTCAGGTCATAAAACACCAAACCGGGTTGAAACATGCGCATTGCATTCATTACGGATATTCATGAGGATGCTTTAAGCTTGAAGAAAGCATTAAGACTTATTGAACGCGAAAAATGTGACCAGGTGGTCTGTTTGGGCGATATTTTAGGCTTTCCCTACCTGCGAGGCAAGTACGAATCCACACGTGATGTTCACGAATGTATTTCGCTTATCAGACAAAATTGCAGCTTGGTTGTAGCTGGCAATCATGATCTTTTTCATTTGAGGAAATTTCCAAAGTATACGGCAGGCTTTAGATTTCCAGATAATTGGTATGATCTTTCACCCGAAGAGAAAACCAGGATCGGAGGCCAGAAAGTGTGGAACTATGCAGATGACTACCCGGTAGAGCTTGACGACTACGAGCTTGATTTTCTGCATAGTATGCCGGAATATGACTTTGTGTTTTATGGAGGCAATAAGATTTTGGTTTCGCATTATGTTTATCCCAATTGTAGTGGCTATGTGCTTTCAGGCAATAATGAGAAAAAGAAAATAGCAGATCATTTTCGTTTTCTTGACCGGAATGACTGCCGCCTGAGCGTATGTGGCCACTTGCATATCGAGGGCATGGGCCTATATTATCAGCCTTCCGAAGGTATTTTAGCAAAATTCCTCAATGGTTACGATTACTATTCATTTGGCACAAAGCGCCTCAAAAATAAAAATTGTAGCATCATCATACCTGCCCTTGCCGACAATGGACAGGTCAATGGTTTTGCCATTTTGGATACAGTTGATTATAGCATCAACGCATTATCCCTCAACACTAACCGGAGGTTTATCCTATGAAGAAGGTGATTAAAGCCAGTTTCTTTCAGAAAATAGTGCTGCCGGCTATGATGGCCATACTGCTATTTATACTATCTGTATATATGTTTATTATTCCGGCTTTCGAAAACAGTGCCATTGAGCAAAAACGCATCATGCTACATGAGCTTACAAACACAGCCTGGAGCATACTTCACAAATATCACCTTGATGAAGCCACCGGATTAATCAGTATTGACGAAGCCCAACAGAAGGCAATAGGCGAAATTGAAGCCTTGCGGTATGGGCCTGATAAGAAAGACTATTTCTGGATCACCGACCTTGAACCGGCCATGATCATGCACCCTTATGTGCACGAACTCACGGGACAAAGTCTTCACGAATACAGCGATCCTGATGGCACAAAACTTTTTATCGAAGCCCTTAAGATTGCACAGGATCAGGGTGAGGGCTTTGTTCGATATAAATGGCAGCTCAAGGACGATTCAACCCGCATTGTGCCAAAACTTAGCTTTGTTAAAGCATTCACTCCCTGGAACTGGATTGTTGGCACTGGCATTTACCTGGATGATGTGCAACAGGAGATATCGTCACTTACCAACAAGTTAATCTTGATCTTGCTTGGCATTACAGGATTCATTGGTCTGATCATTTTTTTTATCACTTACCAAAGCCTTAATATTGAAACACGCCGACGATTGGTTGAGGAGCAATTGCATGAGTCCCGCGAGAAATACCGCTCCTTGCTCGAATCTTCCACCGAAGGTATTATGTTGTTGATTAATAATAAGATATCCTATTCAAATGCCTATATCCAAAACTGGCTCCAATATTCCGAGTCTGAGTTAGAAGGTTTGCCAGTTGAACGTATGGTGGAAAGTGGTCCAGAAATCAACTTTAGTGAAATTAATACTGAAACCAGGATAGAGGTTGACCTGGTAGGCAAGGATGGCAGAAAAGCAGCTGCGATATTAACCGCATTGCCGGTACGATTTGTTGGTAAAGAGGGTTTGCTTCTTACATTCCGCGATATACATGAACATAAAATTATAAAAACTGAACTCAAGGACCTCAGACAACGATACCTTAATATTGCGCAATTTGGTAAGAGTGGCCTCTTCAGATTCTCGCTCAACGATAAACGACTGATCGATTTAAACCAGTATGCAGCTGCCCTTCTTGGTTACGATGATATATTTGAGTTGAAAAAAGTTCCACTTGGAAACATCCTCGCAAATAGATCGGAACTGCGATCCCTTCTGGGCGAAGTGCTCGAAAAAGGAACTGTTATAAGCAAACAAACAAGCTTGCGTAAGAAGAACAACAGCATTATTGAAGTGAAACTAAGCCTTTTTCTCGTTAAAAGCGAAGGCGCCGGGCAAAACTATTGTGACGGAATTATCGAAATGGCTGAATCCACTGTTGCACATGAAGAAATCAATAGTTTTTCTCAAAAATTATATCAGCTGTTGATTGTTGGTTATCGGCCCGTTGCTGATTTTTGCAAAGCCATTGTTGATTGCCCTCATGATTCAAGCCTGCATCAGGTTGTCGGCATCATGCACCGCAACCACTCAGATGCAGTAGTGCTGACGATAAACCAAAAACCTGCCGGTATACTCACACAAACTGATGTGATCAGGCGTCATCTTGCAAGTGAAATGTCTGCTGAAGTGCAAGCTTCCGAAATTATGAGTGCGCCCCTTATAAGTATTGATGAATTGGCAACGATCAATCAAGCTGTTAACCTGATGGATCAAAAGAATATTTCACACTTGCTGGTGCGCAGCAACAATGGAGAAATTATTGGTGTAATTAGCAGGCAAATGCTTGCAGGCCTATGTGTTAATCCTACGGAAATTCTCAAAGATGCAGTTGAAAACTGTACTAACACCTTTGACCTGGCTCAAATTCGAAATCATGTTGCCCTGATGACAAAACCCCTATTAGAGGGTGTGGGCAATATGCAAATTGCCGGTAAGATCATTTCGGACTTTAACGATGCCATCACCGGCTGTATTATTGAAAATGCCCTAAGTGAACTTGGTGAGCCTCCGGTTCCTTTTGCCTTTATGGTAATTGGGAGTGCCGGTCGTGAGGAGCTGGCCTTCAACTCGGATCAGGATAATGCCATCATTTATAATGACAACGAAAATATTCCGGATGAAACCTTACAGCAGTATTTTGTGAAGCTGGGCGAGAGGATATGCAAGCGCCTGGACGAAAGCGGATTGCATAAGTGCCCGGGCAACTATATGGCCAGCAATCCAAAATGGTGTCAACCACTTCGGGTTTGGAAAAACTACTTTACCGAATGGATTGTGAACGCCGAGCCCGAGAACATCCTCAATATTTCTGTCTTTTTCGATCTGCGGCATGCCTATGGTGATCCAAACCTGTTTAATAAGCTTGACGACCATGTTTTTGAGTCAATGAAAGGCAAGTCGGCCTTCTTTTACTTCCTGGCACAGTCAGTGAGCAGCTTTAAACCACCCCTGAATGTGTTTGGCAATATTGTAACCGAAAGCAGTGGTAAAAACACCGAAGTGATTGATGTGAAAAGCTGTATTTCTGCTACAGTGATGTTTACCCGCATCTATGCCTTGCACCGCGGAATTCGTTTTAAAGATACCTACAACAGGGTTCAGGCACTCAAATCAACCGGGGTATGGAACCCTGCGACCGCAGATGAGGTACAATTTCATTATAACTTTCTTATGCAAAAGCGCTTGGTTCGTCAGCTCAATCAAATGCTGAACCGTACCGAAATAACCAACAACATACTTCCGCGAAAAATGACGGACATGGACCAGATGATACTAAAAAAAGTGTTTTCGCAAATGAGTGGTTACCAGGAGAAACTAGGCGCAGAGTTTATGAGTGCATATAAGGGTTAGGTCATGTTAATACCAGGTAGGCCGAAGGAAAAATTCACCCCGCTAAGCTGATATTTTTCAAAACTTCGGGTTGCAATATAATTACTTCCTTAGCTTCAAGTTGAATGATGCCTTCTCCTGACTTCCGGATATAAATGACAATGAAGTTGCACAGTACTGGTATGCTGATACCTATCAAACCTGTCACTATTGTTTGGGTGTCCCAAGCAAATCCTATTGTCCTGTTGTTTTGGCAAAAGGACCAAAACCATCTGCGCAAATTAATGCCGGCGCGCTCTTGAAAAGTGCAACTAAACCTGGCAAAAAAGTGGTTTCGGCCTAAGGGCCTCAACCAAACGTCCTTTGGGCCGTTTTTGCCGGTTTAGTAAGCGCTTTTCAATTCACTGCCCCACCGCCCTCAAATTTGAGCGGGCCAGCGCAACAGTTAATTCATGATGGCGTGTTAATAACCTCAATATCTGAAATGCTTGAAGATATACTAAATTGCATCGATCAATAATTCTATATGGAGAAAAAAGTAGGTACCCAATCCGGAAAACAGGAGTTTATGAGTGCATATAAGGGTTAGTGACATGACACTAAGTAGGCCGAAGGTAAAATTCACCCCGCTAAGCTGATATTTTTCAAAACTTCGGGTTGCAATATAATTACTTCCTTAGCTTCAAGTTGAATGATGCCTTCTTGCTTGAATTCACTCAATACACGCACCACATTTTCACCGGTTATGGCTGAGAGCTCTCCCAACTCTTTGCGCGTTACCGGTAAGACGAACCGGTTGCTTTCAAACAATTGGGCTATGTAGAGCAAACTTTCAGCCACTTTGGCCCGCATTTGTTTTTGGTTAAGCGAAACCAGTTTACTCATCATATTCGCCATTGTTATTCCAAATGCTTTATTAAGTTTTTCCTGAAAAAGGCTGTTGTTGTGGTACATACGCTTCACCAAGCCGATATTCACCTGGCAGGTATGGCATGGTGTCAGGGCCGACACATTGTAAGCATATTTCGCCGAACCAAATATTGCGGTTAGGCCAATGTAGTTGCCGGGCATCAGGATGCTCAGCATAATATTTTTACCGTGAAGACCGCTAACAAACATTTTGGCGTTGCCTTCAACCAGGTTGATGCTATGGGTTATTGAGGCGTGTTCACGACAAATGATCTCATGTTTTTTGTAAACAATATGCACAGGATTTAATTCCTGTTCAAGATTCATCTCTTTTGCTGTTAGAAAAATGTCACATGTTGAATTGCATGCGAGGCAATGTTTTTCCTTGTCAATCAACCGCATAAAAGGATTTTTTCACAAAAATAAACTAAAAATGTTGTTTTATAACAATGTTTTTAATCATTGTTAAAAACATAACAGTATACTTGATAAAGCATTAATTTTAAACCTTTTAAAAAGCGTTATGTACCTAATATTATCAAAACTTAAAAAGGAGGGAATATGCACGGACCTGCTGCCAAAATTGAAGCTGACAAAGCTGCTGCCAAAAAAGCCAAACTGGGAGTGATACTATTTTTATGCTACACAGTTGTGTATGCCGGTTTTGTAATCATCGGTCTTTCTGATCCGGAGCTTATGGGAAAATCAGTAATAGGCAATCAAAATCTGGCCATTGTATACGGCTTTGGATTGATTATTCTGGCCATAATTATGGGCTTTGTCTATAACTTCTTCTGCTCAAGAATGGAAGATAGAATGAACCAAAAGTTGGAGGAGAAGTCATGATATACAATGTATCTGTTGGCGCCGTCGTCATATTTATCTTTTTTGTTGTAGCTGTTTTAGCGCTATCCTTCTATTTTGCCCGTAAAACTAAGTCGGCTGCCGGGTATTATGCTGCCGGCGGAAAGATCCACTGGGGGGTGAACGGTATCGCTTTTGCGGGCGATTATCTATCGGCTGCTTCATTTCTTGGTATTTGCGGTATGATCGCTTTTTCGGGTTATGATGGATTCCTTTACTCCATAGGGTATTTGGCCGGTTGGGTTGTTGCCTTGTTTTTAGTGGCTGAACCACTAAAACGATTGGGGAAATATACCTTTACAGATGCATTGGATGCCCGCTTCAATTCAAAGTCGATCAAATTAACCGCATCAATCAGCACGCTGGTCGTATCAATCTTCTACCTGATTCCACAAATGGTAGGTGCCGGCGACCTCGTGGTACCATTGCTGGGATTGCCCCATTATGTTGGTGTGCTTATCGTCGGGTCTATTGTCATTTTCATTGTAGCCACAGCTGGCATGACTTCCACAACCTATGTGCAATTCATAAAAGGAGCACTATTGATCATTTTTTCGACCATACTTACGATTTATATCCTGAACAATGGGCTTACCCTTAAGCCAGGCGGAGAAGCCCCGCAATTTGTTCGCATTGATGCCATAGTAGAAGATGGGCAGCTTGTGGGTATTTCGGATGAAGACTACCAATTCGAGCAAGCTGTTGAGGTTGAGGGTAATATATTTGCCAAACTTGAAAAGCAGGGCATTATCCGCTGGTTTAAATTGTCGGAGGATCTTAACCATCTGGATGAAACCCTTTCAGTATCTGTAGCTCCTGATGGAACGAGGCTCTACAACGGCGAGCCCAAAAGTGCTGAAAAGTTTTACCAGGTAGGACATCTCACCAGCATCAAGGTAGATGGGGTTGAGGTGGATGAAACCGGTCCTTTAGGCCCTTTTGAATTTTTCACTGCACTGGAGAATAGCGAGTTGGTACGATTTACCAGGAAAGAAATCAGGGATGAGCAAACTACCGTTTGGTATCAAAACCCTACAACGGGCCACGATATGATAAGCCCTGGCTTATTGTTACCACTTTCATCAAAGGCTGGCGCAACCTTCTGGACTAAGCTCAATTTTGTGTCACTCATGCTGGCCTTGTTTTTAGGAACATCAGCCTTGCCCCATATTTTGATTCGATACTATACTGTTCCCAGCCAACGGGCAGCACGTAAATCAACGATTGTAGCCATTGCTGCCATTGGTTTTTTCTACATCCTGACCATGTATATGGGTCTTGGAGCCGCAATCAACGGCGTATTGGATGTTGAAAGCAGCAATATGGCGGGGCCTTTGCTTGCGCGCTATTTCGGTGTAGGGCTGTTTTCAATTATTTCGGCAATTGCTTTTGCAACTGTGCTTGGCACAGTGTCCGGTCTCATCGTGGCGTCTTCGGGAGCCATAGCACACGATTTCCTTGACAACTATCTTAATATGAAGATGGACGATAAAAAGAAAGTTTTGGCTGGAAAACTGGCTGCATTTAGTGTAGGTATTTTTGCTATAATTTTGGGTATACTTTTCAAAGGTATGAATGTGTCGTTCCTTGTAGGACTTGCCTTTTCAGTTGCAGCTTCGGCCAACCTACCCTCTATACTATTTCTGCTTTTCTGGGAAAAAACCACAGCAAAAGGCATTTCTTGGTCAATAATCACTGGCATTTTATCTTCTGTACTGATCATTTTGCTATCACCCTCTATGTTTGACAGGTACGGCCTGAGTAGCTCATCAGCACCCATTCCATTTGATAATCCTGGTATTATCTCTATCCCTTTGGCGGTGATTGTGCTGGTTGTGGTTTCCTTAAATACACAAAAAGACAATTCAAGTAAAGTTGAAAATTACCATCATGGATAAAGATAAATTGTGGATAGACTTGAAACCGCTGCTATCACTGGTTTTACTTTTTCTTTTCATGGAAGCTTCAGGGCAGGAGCCTAAGGGGGAAGTAAAGTATGGCATCAGTTTCACCGGATTTGTAAAAACAGATTACTTTTTTGACAGCCGTGAAAATTACACCATACGTGAAGGGCATTTTCTGTTGTTTCCCAAAGAGAAAAGTTTCGATGCTGACGGAAAGGATATCAATGATAAGTCATCTTTCAATTTTTTGTCAATCCAAACCAGGCTCACTGGAAATATTAAGGGCCCTGATGCCTTTGGAGCTAAAACCTCAGGTGTTGTGGAAGCCGACTTTTTTGGCAATGAGAACGCTGCTTTTGTGGATAACAACGGATTCAGGCTACGGCATGCATTTGTTAAACTCAACTGGGAACGCACCGAGATCATTGCAGGCCAGACCTGGCATCCTTTCTTCATATCCAGTTGTTTTTCGGGTGTGATTTCGTTTAATACAGGTGCTCCTTTTCAGCCATTTTCGCGAAACCCACAATTTAGGATTCAACAACGATTAGGCCGGTTTAGTGTTGCAGGAGCCTTGTCGGCTCAAAGAGATTTCACAAGCCCTCAAGGATCATCCGCCTTGCGATACGCCACCTTACCCAATATGAGTGCACTTCTTTACTATACAGTTCAAAACGCTGAACAGCAGCAGGGATTGCTTGCAGGTTTAGGTGCTGATTACAAGGTATTGCAACCATTGCTCACAACCAGTAAGGGAATACAAACCTATGCTACAGATGAAAAAGTAAAAGGATTGTCATTCACGGCCTTTGCAAAATATGAAAATCCAATCTTCACCTATAAGTTGCAAGCCATTTATGGACAAAATCTTTTCGATATGATTATGCTGGGTGGTTATGCCGTTCATGCAATAACTGACACTTCTAAAAACACTGTGAGTTATACAACTTTAAATAGTTTTACTGCATGGACTGAGTTTCATACCAATGGCCCTAAAGTACAGATTGGTTTGTGGGCTGGCTATTCACAAAACCTAGGTGCAAAAGACGCAATTATTTATTATTCAAACAGAGTAGGAGGTGCCGATGTTACATCCAGAGGTGCCAATATGAAATTTGCTTACCGTGTTTCACCACGCATCCTGTTCAAAAGCGGAAAATTGAACTTTGCCACCGAGCTCGAATACACAGCTGCGGCATATGCTACCAAAGATGACTCGGGCAACCTGAGTAGGAATGAATATGGAGTGGTCACTGATTTTGAAACCTTGGTGAATATTCGTCTATTGTTTTCAGTGATTTACAATTTTTGACAAACGGTGAAACCACAAAAAAACCGCTTCCGATGAACGAAAGCGGTTTTGTTTCAATACGTCAGGTTTCAAATTTTACATCATGCCCGGCATGCCGCCTCCCATAGGTGGCATTTGGGGGGCGGGAGCGTTTTCGTCTTTATGTTCAACCAAAACACATTCTGTAGTTAACATCATACCGGCGATTGAAGCAGCATTTTCCAATGCGATGCGTGTTACTTTGGTTGGGTCAATAACGCCTGTATCATAGAGGTTTTCATAAACCTCGGTACGTGCATTGAAGCCAAAGTCTTTTTTACCTTCTTTAACACGGTTTACGACCACCGAACCTTCCATTCCGGCGTTTTCAACAATCTGGCGCAATGGCTCTTCGAGTGCACGTTTGATAATTTGAATGCCTGTGGTTTCATCTTCGTTTTCACCTTTCATATCGGCGATGCTGTCAATAGCCCTGATGAAACCAACACCTCCACCCGGTATGATCCCTTCTTCAATGGCTGCCCTGGTTGCTGCCAAGGCATCTTCGAAGCGGTCTTTCTTTTCTTTCATTTCAACTTCACTGGCAGCACCAACATAGATAACGGCAACACCACCGGCCAACTTGGCCAGACGTTCCTGCAACTTTTCCTTATCGTAATCAGATGTGGTGGTTTCGATTTGTTTCTTGATCTGTGCAACACGTCCGGAAATGCTTTCTTTCGAGCCTTGTCCACTCACAATGGTTGTATTTTCTTTGTCAATGGTCACCTTATCGGCCATGCCCAGCATATCGAGTGTAGCATCTTCAAGGCGATAGCCTTTTTCTTCGGAAATTACCACACCACCTGTAAGGATGGCGATGTCTTCCAACATTTCTTTTCTGCGGTCGCCAAAACCGGGAGCCTTAACGGCGGCTACTTTGAGTGAGCCACGCAAACGGTTAACAACCAGGGTTGCAAGGGCTTCTCCTTCTACATCTTCCGCTATGATAATCAGCGGCTTTCCGTTTTGGACTGCCTTTTCAAGAATTGGAAGAAGATCCTTCATTACCGAGATCTTTTTGTCAAAAATCAAGATGTAAGGATTCTCATATACAGCTTCCATCTTCTCAGCATTGGTAACGAAGTAGGGTGAGATATATCCCCTGTCGAATTGCATACCTTCAACCACGTCCACATAAGTTTCGATTCCCTTGGCTTCCTCAACGGTGATTACGCCTTCTTGCTTCACTCTACCCATAGCCTCTGCAATGAGCGAACCAATCGAAAGGTCATTATTGGCTGATATAGCTGCCACCTGTTCGATCTTTTCATTGCTGTCACCTACTCTCTGGGTTTGTGCATTCAGTGATTTCACCACAGCCAATACCGCTTTGTCAATACCCCTTTTCAGATCCATGGGGTTAGCACCGGCTGTTACGTTTTTCAATCCGGTGTTAATAATGGATTGTGCTAATACAGTGGCAGTTGTTGTGCCGTCACCGGCAAGGTCATTGGTCTTGGATGCGACTTCTTTCACCATTTGAGCGCCCATATTTTCAACGGGATCGGTCAACTCAACTTCTTTTGCAACTGTAACACCATCCTTAGTGATTTGCGGAGCGCCATATGATTTCTCGAGAATCACATTGCGTCCCTTTGGACCCAGTGTCACTTTAACTGCGTTTGAAAGGGCATCAACACCTTTTTTAAGTTTGTCCCTTGCTTCGATATTAAATAAAATATCCTTAGCCATAATGTTTAATTTTTTAATTATTTAACTCTTATTTATTTAAATGTCATTATATGATGGCAATAATATCTGATTCGCGCATGATCAGGTAATCTTTGCCATCAATTGTGAATTCGGTTCCGGCATATTTTCCATAGAGTACAACATCATTAACATTTACTGTTACGGGGTTGTCTTTTGTGCCTTCACCTACAGCTACAACTGTACCTTTCTGTGGCTTTTCCTTTGCAGTGTCAGGAATGATGATTCCGCTGGCAGTTTTTTGCTCAGCCGGTGCTGGCTCGATAACTACCCTGTCAGCAAGTGGTTTAATGTTTAACTTTCCCATATGAAATTGAATTTTAAGGTTATAAAAAAAATATCAGTATAAAACACGCACCAATTGTGCACGTGTTTGCATATTGTCATATTTTGTGCCAAAGGGTATAAATAAAAAAAATGTCAGAATTTAGTGACATTCTGACATTTTTTTTTGATTCATTAAGTTCCATGATTATTCAAGCTCATCGGTTTCCCTGATGGGTGGAGCCTGAAAATCAACAGGCGCTGCTGTTTGCTCAATTTGTTCGCGTAGTTCGGTATCAAGCTGGCCACTTACATCACCTAATTTTGGGATGGCCATAGTAGCAGCCAAACTGAGCACCAGTAATCCAATGGCCATGGACCAGGTAGCTTTCTCAAGAAAGTCGGCCGTTTGCCTTACACCCATAATTTGGTTCGAGGCTGAGAAGTTCGAGGCCAAACCACCGCCTTTTGAATTTTGAACCAAAACGATCAGTACCATTAGGAAACTTACAATAAGTATCAAAATTGAAATGAAAACGTACATTATATTAATATTTAAATGTTTCTTTCTTTGTTAGCTTTTTCAATAAGGGCTGCAAAGTAACTACTTTTTTCCGGATATTTCAAGCTTAATTTTTCGTAAATGCTTATTGCCTTATCAATATGTCCTTGCTTGAGATAAATGGTGGCCAGGGTTTCACTCACAATGTTTTCCTGGTCAACCACACTTTGTCTGGCACTTGTCATCGGGTCGAAAAACTCAACCTTACCCCTAGTGATGCTCGGGTTTGTCCGAATAAACCGCTCAATGATCTCAGATTTAGAGCCTGGTGTGGTGGCGGATTGAGAGCCGGCTTTCTTTTCTTCTTCAATTTGCCTGATCCGGTCAGCAACAATTTGTTTCAATTCTTCTATTGTTTTGCGACCCTCGTGAAACTGCTGTTCGGTTACATGTTCCGCTGATGAGGTTTTGCTGTCTGTTTGTATTGCATCTTTGGAGGTTTCGTCCTTAGCTGTTAAAACCTTATTTTCTGTTGATTCATTATCAGGCTCATGTGGTTTCTGGTACTCGTCCGGAAGATCTATACTGGTAATTTGTTCGCTGTGTTTACTGATATGTAGTCGAAGTACATTTCTATCCTGAGCTGCAGATGCGGCCAGCTTGAGCTGTTGGTCATAGGCAATGTGATTTTCCTTGAACAAGTTGACGGCCAGCATGATTTGTATGCTGCTGCAATAGGAGAACTGGGCAGCCAGCTCCATCAGCCCTGGAATGCTATCCTGGTTCAGTTTGTCCGTTTCTTTTAGATAACTAATAAAAGTATGCTTGTTCATAGTTTCTGTAATCACCAGTTAACCACTGCCCGGTTGAAAATGTCATCCACGATCATTTCTACTATTTCCCTGATCAGGTTATCCTTAATAGCATTCAGGTCCTGCTCACTTGGGTAGTCCTTGTATTGCGAAAAACGAGTCTCGAAGCTGCTTGCTTCTTCAAATTTATTGTAAAAACGTACATTAACAACAATCGTCAGCCTGTTTAGAGCTGCAGTTTGATCGCTTTGTATGGCTGCCGGATCGGTCCGGTAATCAACGATCTCACCCTCAAAAGCAAGATCGCCATCGGTTTCGATCAGTCGCAGGCTGGTTTGGTTCATAAACTTGTCGCGCAGTGCAGTTGTGATTTCGTTGCTAAGCAAAGGCTCAACCAAAAGCGCATTGTTTGGGAAATGCTGCACCGAAATGGTTCTGGCCTCAGCAGGAATTGAAGCTCCGGTAAATGAGTATACGCCACATGAACTGATCATGGTTGTAACCATAAAGATTAACAACCAATTTACAATCGGCATTTTTACTTGTGCTGTGATAGATTTAATAAATGCCATCAAAGGTTGATATTATGTTCCTTAATTTTTCGATACAGGGTGCGTTCTGAAATGCCTAATTCTTTTGCTGCATTTTTACGTTTGCCATTGTGTTTTTCCAACGCCCTTTTGATCATATCTATTTCTTTTTTTTCAAGCGACAGGTTTTCATCGATCACTTCTGAGGGGTGGAAGCTGCTCTTGTCGTCAGTCATCTGAATCTCAATATCCGGAAATGCTTCTTCGATATCATCAATATCTTCCGAATACTGCTTGATCAAATTGGCTTTACTATGTCGTAATGCTGAGTCCGGTTCATTTTTAGAAATGATCGCTGCCACGGTTTTTTTAAGGTCAAGGATGTCTTTTTTCATATCGAAAAGGACTTTATAAAGCAGGTCCCGCTCCGAGATCCGATCTTCCTCCGAATCGCTTTTATACAGCACTGGCAGCGAAACGGAAGAATCCTTTGGCAAATATTTGCTCAGAATTTCATCATTTATAAGCTTTTCCTTTTCAATAATTGAAATTTGCTCGGTTACATTTTTGAGCTGGCGTATATTACCGGGCCAGCGGAAGTTTTCCAGCATTTGCTCTGCATTGGGAGTGAGTTGCAGCGGAGGCATGCGGTATTTTTCGGCAAAATCCAGTGCAAACTTTTTGAACAGCATCACGATATCATCTTTGCGACTGCGCAAAGGGGGGATTATGATTGGTACCGTATTAAGTCTATAGTATAAGTCCTGTCTGAATTTGCCCTTCTCAATGGCTTCAGGTATATTAACATTGGTTGCAGCCACCACGCGCACATCGGTTTTGATAACCTTGGAAGAGCCCACCTTCAAAAACTCACCTGTCTCCAAAACACGTAGCAGGCGAACCTGGGTTGATATTGGTAGTTCGGCTACTTCATCGAGAAAGATTGTGCCACCGTCCACCACTTCAAAATAGCCTTTACGGGCTTCATGGGCTCCTGTGAATGAACCCTTTTCGTGTCCAAACAACTCCGAATCGATTGTTCCTTCAGGTATGGCACCGCAGTTCACGGCAATATAGGGCCCGTGTTTGCGTGCGCTGGACTGGTGAATGATTTTCGGAAAAACTTCCTTACCTGTTCCGCTTTCGCCGGATATAAGAACGGTTAGATCAGTGGGTGCCACCTGCACGGCCACATGTATAGCACGCTCCAGATAGGGGTCGTGGCCAATTATACCAAATCGTTGTTTGATTGTTTGAATATCCATGATGAAACTTCCCTGTTCTGTAAAATTAATCAATTAATTGAAATGATACTAGCGCAATGTAGCTCCAAACCGCACCTGGAATTGCTTCATAATGGTGTCCATCGTTTTGTCAATCACTTTGTCGGTCAAAGTTTTTTCCTGATCTTGTAAAATAAAACTGATGGCGTATGACTTTTTGTCATCTGGAATCTTCTCGCCTTCATATACATCAAAGATCATAACCGACTTCAGTAAGTTTGGCACAGCCTCCAGGGCTGCTTTGCGCAATTCACCAAAGGTGATCTGCTTGTCTATCACCAGGGCCAGGTCTCGGCGTACTGCAGGGAATTTAGCAACCGGTGTGAATAAAATGGTGCGCCCGCGGATCAATTTCATCAGCCGGTCCCACTTCAGATGTGCATAATACACGGGTTTTTTCAGGTCGAAGAAATTCAATAAGTCACGATGCAACTTTCCACCGGTGACCAACACATCTGAGCCTTTTTCGTAGGCTAGACCATATTCAAAGGGTGCTTGCTTGATTTCGCTCACTGACAACTCATCTTCATTGATATTCAAGCCTTTGAAGACAATATTTATTGAGGCCTTCAGGTCATAAAAATCCACAGGATCAGTATTCCTGTTCCAGATTTCTGAATGTCTGCTACCCATAATGAATAGGTCAAGATGTTTTTCTTCGTAATAAGCTGCGAGTGTATCTGAGCGGTTTATTTTCCCTTCATCATATCGATATACATTGCCAAACTCATAAAACTTCAAGTCGAAATTCTTCCTGTTTTGGTTATAGGCCATACTTTCGAGTCCCCCAAATAACAAACTCTGACGCATTACATTAAGATCGCTGCTGAGGGGATTGATAATAGTGACATTGTGGCTATCATCAAGAAAATCAAACTTCTGGCTATACAATGAGCGTGTGAGTGAATTGTTCATTATTTCAAAGAAACCATTTGCTGTAAGCTTTTCTGAGATAATATGCTGAAATTTCTCAGCATCCTGATCCTCCCCTGTCGTAATGGAAGTATTTAGCTTCTCAGGTATGTTTATATTGTCATAACCATAGATACGGAGCACTTCTTCCACCACATCTGCCGGGCGCGTAACATCGGTCTTGAATGGTGGAATTTGCAGATCGAACCCGCTTGCATCTTTTCCCAAGGTGTCAATTTGAAGGTCATTGAGTATGTTTTGAACCTGTTCTGCCGGAATCGGCTGGCCTGTGAGTTTGGTTAAGTAACTGAGATCAAGCCTGACATCATATGGTTTAACGGGGATTGGGTATACGTCCTTGATATCAGATGAAATTGTTCCACCTGCCAGTTCTTTCATTAACATGGCAGCACGTTTAAGCGCATAAACTGTAATGTCGGGGTCAGAGCCACGTTCAAAACGGAAAGAAGCATCGGTCTGCAATCCATGGTTTTTGCTTGTGCGACGAATGTTTTTGGCATTAAAACAAGCACTTTCGAGAAAAATAGCTGTGGTTTTTTCCGTCACACCAGACTTAAGGCCTCCAAATACGCCACCTATACACATTGGTTCTTCAGCATTGCAAATCATGAGGTCGTCAGCACTTAATTTACGTTCAACCTCATCGAGAGTAACAAATGGGGTTTTGTTTGGTAATTTTTTAACAATCACCTTATTGCCCGCTACTTCTTCCGCATCAAAAGCATGCAAAGGCTGTCCTGTTTCGAATAGGACAAAGTTTGTGATATCAACAATGTTGTTGATGGGACGCACTCCAATAGCGTTGAGCTTGTTTTTAAGCCAGTCAGGTGATGGTTCAATTTTCAATCCGGAAAGGGTAAGCCCTGAATAACGCGGACAAGCCTGGAGGTCTTCAACAATTACATCAATATCGAGGTCTTTATTATCAATTTCAAAATCAGCCACTGAAGGCAGGTTAAGCTTACAATTTCTGCGACCCTCGATATGGTTGACTGCAGCCGCCAGGTCGCGTGCAACGCCAATATGTGAGGTGGCATCAGTGCGGTTAGGTGTCAGTCCGATCTCAAAAATGGTGTCTTTCTCAACTTTGAAGTAAGATGAAGCTTTCTTCCCGATTGGGGTATCATCGGGAAGCACCATAATGCCATCATGGGAGTTGCCAAGTCCAAGCTCATCTTCGGCACATATCATACCTTCCGAGGCTTCACCTCTGATCCTGGTTTTTTTGATTTCAAAGCTTTTCTCGCCCTGATGAAGTATGGTGCCAATTGTGGCAACCAGTACCTTTTGGCCTGTGGCAACATTGGGAGCGCCGCAAACAATAGATAGCGGTATGCCATTTCCAATATCAACTTTTGTAAGGCTAAGTTTATCAGCATTGGGATGTTTTTTGCATTCTAAAACCTTTCCGATCACTACCCCTTTCAAACCTCCTTTTATTGATTCGAAATCATATATATCCTCCACTTCCAGTCCTGTAGCTGTGAGGATGGATGCAACTCTTTTCGGGTCCAAATCGATATTGAGGTATTCTTTCAGCCAATTATAGGAAATTTTCATAAGATTTACAGCACTTTGTAATTAGCCTGCAAAATTATGGATAAAATGTCAAACTGTCATGTATTGATTTAAGCCAGTTGTGAGGTATATTTTATCTTGATTCGCTGTTCACCATTCAATTTTGATATCGGTAATGCGGATCTTCTCCATAGAAAGCCATGCATCAGGTAGTACAGACCTGTTCGCAACTTCAACAAGGGAGGCTCAATGGGCAACCGGATCAGAAATTACAATAAAAAGTGTTTGCAATCTTCTCCGGAACATCAATTTATAATTGAGTCTCAACTCCACTGAAAAGTTATGAATGCCTTATCTATTAAGTAGCTCCCTTGAAATTACAATCTTTTGTATTTCAGAGGTACCTTCATAGATCTGGGTCAGTTTTGCTTCCCGCATCAGCCGTTCTACATGATATTCTTTAACATAGCCATAACCTCCATGAATCTGTACAGCCTCTGTTGTTACTTCCATGGCAATGTCAGCAGCATATTGTTTAGCCATAGCGCTGGCATAACCGTAAGGCTTCCCCTGATCCTTGAGCCATGCAGCCCTAAGGCAAAGATTGCGGGCATTTTCCACTTTCACCGCCATATCAGCCAGTTTAAAAGCAATAACCTGGTGATTGGCAATTTCTGTGCCGAAGGCTTTTCTTTCCTTGGCATAGGCAATTGAGCGTTCTAGTGCCCCGGAGGCAAGGCCCAGCGCCTGTGAGGCAATACCGATACGACCCCCTTCGAGTGTTTTCATGGCAAATTTGAATCCGAAGCCATCCTCGCCAAGCCGGTGTTCCTTTGGCACCTTTACATCGTTAAACATCACGGAGTGGGTATCTGAACTGCGCATACCCATTTTGTCCTCATGAGGTCCCAAGGTAATACCCGGACTGTTTTTCTCAACGATAAAGGCATTGATGCCGCGGTGTTTTTTCTCGGGATGTGTTTGGGCGATCACCAAATATATTGAAGCACAGTTGGCATTTGTGATCCAGTTTTTTGTTCCATTGATCAGATAATGGTCACCCATATCAACAGCTGTAGTGCGTTGACTGGTGGCATCAGAACCTGCTTCAGGCTCGGAAAGTAAGAAGGCACCCAATTTCTGGCCACTGGCGAGAGGAACAAGATATTTTTGCTTTTGATCCTCGGTGCCAAAGGCTTCAATTCCGTAACACACCAGTGAATTATTTACCGAAACAATCACACTTACCGAAGCATCAACCTTCGAAAGTTCCTCCATGGCCAATACATAGGATATCGTATCCATGCCTCCGCCTCCATATTGAGGATCTGTCATCATTCCCATAAACCCGAGGTCAACAAGGTTCTTAACATGATGGTCAGGAAATTCAGCTTTGGTGTCGCGTTCAATAACATCCTTAATGAGTTCGCGTTGAGCGTAGTCACGCGCAGCTTGCTGGATCATTAGCTGCTCTTCGGTAAATTCAAAATTCATGAGGCATTATTTTTGGTTTGTAACAAATATTTAAGAAAGATAACAAATATATGTATAAAACAGTATACATTAGTATGGTGTGATTAATCGCTAAACCAGGCTTATTCTATCATCTTGTTATTTAATTCATTAAGGCTTGAATTATATTCTTCTACCAATTCCTTTACAATCAATGCGGCCGGTTTCAATTGGTCAATCAGAGCGGCCACCTGGCCAATTTCGAGTTCTCCTTCATCAAGGTCACCTTCGAACATGCCCTTTTTTGCCCTTCCTCGACCCAGTAAGCGGACCAAATATTCTTTTCCTGCACCTGAGAGCTCAGCCTGTCGAACCTGTTCAAAAAATTTATTCTTGATCATTCTAACAGGTACCACTTGTTTTAGCGTTAATTGGGTAGCTCCATCACCGGAATCAATAATGCTCTTTTTAAAGGCGGGATGCGCTGATGACTCTTCAGAAGCAGCAAAGCGTGAACCCACCTGAACACCCTCGGCGCCCAGTGCCATGGCAGCAAGCATTTGTCTTCCTGTTGCTATTCCACCCGCGGCAATCAGCGGAAGATTAACTGTTTTCCGTATAAGCGGTATAAGCGTCATGGTGGTGGTCTCTTCCATTCCATTATGTCCTCCTGCTTCAAAGCCTTCTGCTACAATGGCATCCACTCCGGCATCAGCAGCTTTAACTGCAAATTTTTGATTTGCAATTACATGCACAACCTTAACATGTTCTTTTTTTAGGATGGAGGTATATTTTGCCGGATTCCCGGCTGAAGTAAACACAACAGGAACTTTCTCGCGGAGGATGATCTGTATTAACTCATCGGTTTGGGGATACAACAATGGCACATTCACCCCAAAAGGTTTGTTTGTGTTATTTTTGATTTTCGAAATATGAAGCTCGAGTACTTCAGGATACATGGATCCTGCTCCGATTAGTCCTAGTCCACCTGCATTGCTAACTGCCGAAGCGAGTTTCCATCCACTGCACCAAATCATCCCGGCCTGAATAATGGGATAGCGGATGTTAAAAAGAGTGTTTACCCGATTCATGAAAAACGTGGTGTGTATATCTTCAACACATCTCAGGTGTTGAATAATAAATAATTAATCCTCATTTTTCATTTCCTTCATCATGGCGTCAACAATGTTGTAGGCGCCATCCCATATATCCTCAATGCTGGCGTCGAGCATATAACAGGGTGTGGTGAACACATGATTTTCTTCATCAAAAACCACATCACCATGATCCGTTTCGATATGCGTTCCGCCCATGGCTTCGATAGCCTGGATGGTACCTTCATCTTGCCCAATGGTTACATTTACATTGCCCAGAACTTTAGCTACAAATGTAGGTGAGATACACATAGCACCAATGGGTTTTTTGCTGGCATGTGCGTTCCGGATGGCCAACTCCACTTCTTTATTTACCATTGCTTTAGGGCCATCAAAAGCAACTGTTGACAGGTTTTTGGCAGCACCAAAACCACCCGGGAAAAGTAAGGCATCAAAATCAGCTGCCTTGTATTCAGACAAGGGCTTGATTTTGCCACGCGCAATACGAGCCGATTCAACAAGCACATTACGTTTTTCCGGCATTTCTTCACCGGTGAGGTGATTGATCACATGATGCTGTTCTATGTCAGGAGCAAAACACTGATAGTCAGCACCTGCTTGCTTGATCGCCAATAAAGCCAGGGTAGCTTCATGAATTTCAGACCCATCATAAACACCACACCCGGCTAACACAACTGCAAACTTCTTCATCTTAAAATAGATTTTCTTGGTTTAAAACACTTATTTTCTATTCCTTACAGCTTTTCAAATCCTGTAAGGACTCTATGTAGTTACCCGCGCTTGTAAACAATGGCAACTACAGTCACATCATCGCCTCCCATATTAATGGAAAGCCCGTAAGGACGATCTGCTGGTATATTTATCTGTGCATCACCGGCTTTACCGGTTAGCTGTTGCCATAATGTAACCGCCTGGTGCACCCCTGTGGCACCGGTTGGGTGGCCCCAGCCGATTAAGCCTCCAGTTGTGTTCATGGGCATTTTCCCATTCCGAGAGGTGTTGCCTTCAGCCACATATTCAGCACCTTTGCCGGGGGCAGCCAAACCGAGAGCTTCAACTGCAAGTATTCCAGCGATGCTAAAGCAGTCATGTGTTTCAACTGTCCCTATCTGATCAATAGTTACACCTGCCATCTCCATAGCCCTTTTGGCTGCTGTCTTGATGGTGGTAAGTTCAACAGGATTTGGTGGTTCGTTTACTATATTTCTGGTAAGTTGTGCCCACCCCACAACCTCGACCGCGTCTTTTTTATCTATGTCCATTCGTTGCAGGCCTTCTTCCGAAGTCACAACAATTCCGCTGGCGCCATCTGATACCTTTGAACAATCAAGCACATTCAAATGATCTACGAAGGCCTTGCCATTAGGAGTCATTTTGTGGTAGAGGCCTTCCAAGTCCGGTATAGTGTTGTGGTATTCCTGCGCTGTAGGGTCAAGTCGGGCATTCTCAATGGCATTCACAAACCATCGGCACATACCTTTACGAGCGTATTCATGCCCATATTTTTCATAATACACTCCCGCACGGTCAGAAAACTGACCCGGAAAGAAGTAGGCGTGGCCATGCTTCCGTTTATCATAATATCCGGCACCCGCAAGAATATCGGCTCCATAAATTGCCTTTACGGTATTTTGCACTTCAACACCAATTGAAAGCACTGTATCAGCCGTTTCGGCAAGTATAGATCTTATACCGGTGATCAGCGACAGGCCACCTGACCCACAGGCCCCTTCAACACCCAGGGATGGTTTAAACTCCAGTTGGGGATCAATGGCGCCAGCAAACCCGCCCAGGTGGGCTTGTTTGTTGAATCGTGCCGACATAAAATTACCGATCACTGATTCATCGACTTTGTCAGCTCCTCCGGCCTGCTTCAAAACACCCTGGCCTGCCTCTTTGATATAGTATTCCAGGCCTGGCCTTTCTTTTTTTGGATTAAACTCTTTACGTCCGGTACCCATCGAAATGGTATTGTAACCGGCGGTCATATATACTTTTCTTCTCATGTTTTTCATGGCACTTGTTTTATGCAAAATAATTGTTGATTGGTCCGTAGGCATGGAAAAAGCCTGTAAGCATCACCGTATTCACATCATTTTCATTATGTGCCACTTGATCACTCACGAGCTTCCTGCCAATGTCATTCGAATTTTTTCCATAGTTAATGGCAAGCTTGGCACCCAGGCTGTCCATACCTTTCATTTCGGCAAAATAGGGGGCGAAATGCCCATCGGTATCTTTAATGCGGACAGCTGCTTTCCAGGGCTGATAGGAGGCAGGTAAGGCTCCGAGCACCTCATCACATTGGGCAGCAAAACTGTCAACATCTACATAAGCTTGCTTGTCAGGATCATAAACGCCGATCACTGCACCTCTATCATACTTAAGGAACCCGTCTTTTTGTGCTCCGCTTGACAGTTGACCGCCTTTGACGCCCAACTTCATCATCTTATCAAGCAAACTGCTATGGAGCTCTTCGTCCTTCAAGAAAGGGTTCATTACGTTCATGATAAACTGAACCACATCAATACCGACATAGTCAATAAGCTGAAATATGCCCATTGGCCTGACTAAAAACTCCTGGCTAACTTTGTTAACCATATAAACTGCTTCCACAAAAGGTCGTTCCCCGGCCAGCTCTTCAGCCTGTTTAATTCCATAAAGTGCATCGCGCATAAAGTGGCCGTTACCTATGAAACCGGCAAAATCATTACTGGGGACAACTACTTTGCGAAGTGCTTTGGCATAATTGAGCGCAAACTGCTTAACTTCATTATCAGTAGTATCTGTGACTATTAACTCCACAAGACGTTGAACTGCAGGAGGGTTGTAGAAATGAAAACCCAGTATGCGGCTTTTGAGCCCGGCTTCGTCCTCCAGAATGTGTATTGGAACTGAGGAGGTGTTGGTAAAATACCATGACTTGTTTTCGTTATGCTGGTCAATCTGCCTGAACAACTTCACCTTCAGATCCTTATTTTCACTCACCGCCTCAAAAATTAGGCTGGATTTGTAGGCCACCTCCAATGCTGTGGTTGGCCTTACGAGTGCCAAAACATCATTTACATACTGGTTTATGATATCATAATTCTCGATCAGATCATCACGGTCAGCATAAAGCTGCCTGAGCATGACCGCTTTTTTTTCGGCCATCTTGGTCACTTGTGTGTGCAAGTATCCAAACAATCCACTGAGTGCTTCATTGGACAGGTCAATGGCGTTCAACACAAAAGTTTTTCCTTTGTTTTCAGGTTTCAGGCTCAGATCAGCCATTTCGACTGCAGTCAGCAGCAGTATGCCACTTCCCATTTTTCCGGCAGCGCCAAGCACCGAAACGTGTTGTAATCTTTGGTCGTAGTTCATATATGTTTAGGTTTGAATTTGAGTTTTGATGATGGAGTCAGCAGTATGCTATGCCGATACTTCTTTTACTATTTCCACTCTGGTTTACGTTTTTCCAAAAAGGCTTTCATACCTTCTTCGCCTTCTGACCCTGCACCGAAGAGTGAGCCAAACTGCCTGGCTTCAAGTTTGCTGCCTCCGTCAAAGTTCATGCTATAACCCTTGCGTGTAACTTGCTTGACTTTGCGTATTGCCTGCGGCCCTTTGGAAGCTATTTGATGTGCAAGTCGCATAGTTTCATCCATAAGTTGATCCGGTTCAGTCACTTTTTGAACCAGGCCAATGCGCAATGCCTCGTCAGCACCAATCATTTCGGCAGTTAGTAACAAAAACAAAGCATCACCAAGAGATGTGAGTCTTGAAAGCCGTTGGGTACCGGCATAACCGGGTATTAATCCCAGGTTGACTTCAGGTTGACCAAACTTTGCTTTGGCTGAGGCGATCCGAAAATCACATGCCATAGCCAGTTCCAGGCCTCCACCCAGAGCAAACCCGTTAATAGCTGCAATAACAGGAAAAGGCAACTTCTCAAGCGACATAAAGGTGTTTTGTCCAAGCTCAGAAAAAGCTGTGCCTTCTGAAGAATTTTTATCAACCATCTCAGCAATGTCAGCCCCTGCAACAAAGGCCTTTCCTTCGCCTGTGACCACCATAACCCGCATGCTGTCATCATCCTTATTTATCGAGATCAGATGATCCATTTCATCAAAAAAACGTGTATTCAAGGCATTGAGTGCCTCCGGCCTGCTTATGGTAACAAGCAAAACTCCATCCTTACGCTCGGGTTTTAAAATTTCGTATTCCATATAATTTTTATTGGCGATCAAATTTAAGCAATTATGTGTAAGAAGCAAAATATGTAAATGCAAGTTCTTGGACTTGATGTGGCATTTATACTCCAATAAAGTTAATTTTGCGGCAATTGAATGGTATTATAAACTTTGTTAAAATTAATTTCATGAAAATTTATCCCGTCGAAACCGGAAACCTAAGGCTTGATGGTGGCGCCATGTTTGGGGTTGTACCAAAAGTGTTATGGCAAAAAGTATATCCATGTGACGAAAATAATCTTTGCAATTGGGCAATGCGATGCATGTTGGTTGTTGATGGTGAAAGACGTATTCTGATCGACAACGGCATAGGCGAAAAGCAAGATGAAAAATGGTTGAGGCATTATCATCTCAATGGTGAAGACACCTTGGAAAAATCACTCGCTGCGGTTGGGTTTGCTCCGGAAAACATCACTGATATGATCATCACCCACATGCACTTTGATCATTGTGGTGGCAGTGTGAAATGGAATGCCGATGGAACAGGCTTTGATTTGACTTTTCCAAATGCTACATACTGGACCAGCAAACAACAGTTTGATTGGGCCACAAACCCCAACAGGCGTGAGGAGGCTTCCTATCTGAAAGAAAATATTCTGCCCATTCAGGAAAGTGGAAAATTAAAGTTAATTGATAAAGAAGGCGAACATATCCCAAACATCACTTTTAATTTATACAACGGCCATACAGAGGGACAGGTGATCCCACATATAAGATACAATGGCAAAACAATTGTGTTCATGGCTGACCTCATGCCTTCGGCAGCGCATATCCCCATGCCATGGATTATGGCATACGATACCAGGCCTCTCGAAACATTAAAGGACCGGGAACGATTTTATTCGGAAGCCCTTGCGAACGATTATATTCTGTTTCTTGAACATGATTTGTACTATGAGGCATGCACCTTACAGCAAACACCCAAGGGTGTTAGAGTAGCTCAAAAAGGGAAGCTGTCTGAGTTTATTGACTAACAGGAATATCCATAAACCTATCATAAAACAGAGTGTTGCCTGAGGTTTAAATTGCTTTATTTGTTAGTTCGAATTAAGGAGTCTGATCACCCCAGTAGGCCTCCTGCCAACATTACCGCCTCGTTTAAGGCTTGCTGATCGATGCTGGTGGGGATATTTTTCTGTTGGCAAAAGTGCAACAGATCTTGTGTGCTCAGGTTACCAACCATCTCACTGGCTGCTGTTGGGCAGCCACCAAGGCCGTTTAGTACTGTTTCGTAACTTCGCACTCCGGCTTCCCAGGCAGCTTCAAGCTTCACATAACTGTCTGATGGTTTGGTGTGTAGGTGCAGACCAAAATCTGTATCCGGAAAGGCAGGAATAATTTTGGTATAAACCTGATAAATGCGGTCAGCAGTAGCATCGCCAAGAATATCGGATAGAGGCATGCGCCTCACTCCAAGATTATGAAGTTTGGCTGCACCATCAAGGACCATGTCAATACTCCAGTCATCACCATAGGGGTTGCCCAGCGCCATGGAAAGGTATATCACAAGCTCAAACCTGTGTGGCAGGCTTGCGTCAATAATATTCTCTATCGTGGCAAGCGAGCCTTGTTCATTTGTATTTAAGTTCCGCTTTAAAAATGTGGGTGATATGGAAAAAGGATAAGAAAGGTATTTGATGCGTTCACAATTTGAGGCTTGTTCAACTCCACGTGCATTCACCACCAACACCATGAGTTCAGGAGGGTCAGTAGGTATTTCGATTTGCTGTAAGACCTCCAGGGTATCTGCCATCTGGGGAATGGTCCTGGGAGAAACAAAACTACCTGCATCAACGATATCAAAACCTGCTTTTAGCAGTGCATTAATATATTCAATCTTTTGGGTTGTAGGTATGGGCTGCTTGATACCCTGCATGGCATCGCGTGCAGTTTCTGTAATGTGAATCATATCAGGTCTTAATTTGTAAAACTAAAGTCATTAATGATTGAAAGCAGAATGAAGCTGAACTTTTTTTATGCTTTCAATCACTTACTTCCTTCCGGAAAGAGATTTCGGAATTCGACCCTGGTGAATACTTTCCGAGCGCAGTTTTCGGCCAATGATACGCTCAACCATCTTACCCGTTTTAAGCACACGGTCAATATCCAAATTGGTTTCAATGCCCATCTCATCCATCATAACCACCATATCTTCTGTGGGAACCAGGCCAACATTCAAGGATTCATTATAATAGTATTCACCTGTTCCTGACACGGGAACACCATCAACAAAATTAGCCGGTTGTCCTCCGGTGCCTCCCATGGTGGATTCATAATTGGTCATTCCTGCCTGTAATGCAGCTAAAACATTAGCCAGACCCCAGCCACGTGTAGTATGCAAATGTACAATATGCTTTGTGGGATCCTGAAAAGCATCCATAAGCATTGAGAAATAACGGTATATACGATCAGGCGAAGCTGAACCATCATGGTCAGCATGCTCAATATCGGTGGCCCCTACATCGAACCACCGTTTAGTAAAGTCAACAGCTTTACTCATTTCGGTGGGCCCTTCGATCGGACAACCCCAAATTGTACTTACCGTTCCATTAACTTTCATGCCTGCATCACGTGCCATAGGCACATATTTTTCAGCCATTTTGAAATACTCATCAATGCTTAGCCCTGAGTTTTTCATTTGATGCGACTCGCTGGTACTTACCATAAGCAGAATGCGATCGGGCCCATACCCTTCTTTTCGGGCTTGAATGGCGCGCTCAACTGCCTTTTCGCGTATGGTTACGGCCGTGAATTTAACTTCTGGCAGCAGGTGGGCTATGCGCTTGCTCTTACGGACTAGTTTAAATAATTCATCCGCATCACGGAACTGAGGCATGCCTTTCGGGTTTCCAAAATTCGTAATTTCAATGTGTTTAAAGCCGCATAACATCAATTCCTCTGTCAACCACAATTTGGCTTCTGTCGGTATGAATTTTTCTTCGTGCTGGAAGCCGTCGCGAACGGTAATGTCACCAAAGGTAACTTTTTTGGGATAGTTCATTTTCGGTTATTGTCTGGTTTTGTTTAACATTTGGTCTATTTATTAAGGATGCTAAAATATGTAAAAAGATGCATTTGTAAAGCCTGCTGTTATAATTACCTCTCATATGGCTCCAATTTTGTGATTTCTTAACACTTTTTTGATATGTATTTCTTTTACATGTATATATCATGATCACTATCATTGTATTCAAATGTTGAACATGGTTCAAAAAACCTTCATAGAACAGTCGCTTTCTACATATTTTTATACCTTTACAGTCCGTCAAAATGTTGCAGCAAAATTTATTTATAAAGCATCGCTGGCCGATGTAAGATCGTATTCAAATAGATATCCACAATTAAATTCAATGGAATTTGTACCAGCTTAAAACGAAAATTGATACCAATTCCGCAGAGTTCAAGCAGAATAAAGCGGATTACCTAAAAATGCTGAATGAGTTCAAATCCATTCAGAAATCCACCACCAGGGGTGGAAGTGAAAAGGCTATTGCTCTTCATAAGCAGCGTGGAAAACTACTTGCACGGGAACGAATAAATCTACTGATTGACCGTGATACACCGTTTCTTGAACTTTCGCCTATGGCGGCTTATAATCTTTATGAAAACGGATTCCCCTCAGCAGGAATCGTAACGGGTATTGGCGTTATTCACGGCCATGAAACGGTTATCATCGCCAACGATGCCACCGTGAAAGGCGGAACCTATATGCAATACACCATCAAAAAACACCTGCGTGCTCAAGAAATTGCTATGGAAAACAACCTGCCGTGTGTTTATTTGGTTGATTCAGGCGGGGCATTCCTTCCTGAACAGGATACTGTTTTCCCTGACCGTGATCATTTCGGCCGGTTCTTTTACAATCAGGCCCGAATGTCGGCCATGAAGCTGCCACAGATTGCCATTGTGATGGGTTCCTGTACTGCAGGCGGTGCTTATGTGCCTGCCATGAGTGATGAAGCCATTATCATCAAGGAGCAGGGAACGATTTTTTTGGGTGGCCCTCCCCTGGTAAAAGCAGCTACAGGTGAAGAAGTTACTGCCGAGGAACTGGGAGGAGCAGATGTGCATGCCTCCATTTCGGGTGTAGCCGATCATTATGCTGAAAACGACACACATGCCATTCAAATATGCCGAAATATATTTGAAACACTTAAGCCCGGCGAAAAACAGTTTCTGGATACCACTGAACCTGAAGATCCCCAGTATGACCCCACTGAATTATACGGGCTGGCGCCTTTGGATCTAAAAAAGATCATTGACCCACGTGAAATCATCATGCGTATGGTGGATGGCAGCCGGTTTCAGGAATTCAAAGCACGTTATGCAACAACTGTTGTCACAGGCTTCGCTCGTGTGATGGGATTCCCCGTGGGGATCATTGCCAACTATGGTGTCCTCTTTTCAGAGTCAGCCCTAAAGGTGACTCATTTTATTGAACTTTGTACATCACGAAAAATCCCACTTGTTTTTTTGCAAAATATAACAGGATTTATGGTAGGCAAGGATTTTGAGCGCGGTGGTATTGCCAAGGACGGTGCTAAAATGGTCCATGCTGTATCCAATGCGAACGTACCTAAATTCACTGTCATTTTTGGAGGTTCATTTGGTGCGGGAAACTACGGGATGGCCGGCAGGGCCTTTGGCCCCCGCTTACTTTTTATGTGGCCTAATGCAAAAATATCTGTAATGGGCGGTGAGCAGGCTGCAACAGTACTTGTTACGGTTAAAGAAGATCAGTATCGTGCTGCAGGAAAGATTATGCCGGATGATGAAAGAGAAAAACTACGCAATACCATCCTTGAAAAATATGAGCGCGAAGGTTCAGCCTATTACAGCACTGCCAGGCTTTGGGATGATGGCATAATCGATCCTGTCGACACCCGAAAGATCCTTGCAATGGGAATTGCCACAGCTATTAATAAACCCTTCCCCGAACAGCAGTTTGGTGTATTCAGAATGTAAATAGCAATGAAACAGTATCAAACCATAGCGTTAGCACGAAAAGACCAGGTCGTTACAGTCAGTCTGAACCGCCCTGAAAAGCATAACGCACTCAACGCAGAGATGATTGCTGAGCTAACTGATGCTTTTGAAAGGCTTTCACTGGAGGAACAAACAAGGGTGATTGTACTAAGCGGAAATGGAAAATCATTTTGCGCCGGTGCAGACCTTAATTATATGAAATCAATTGCCAACTTTGGCAGGGCTGAAAATTTCCAGGATGCCTTGAGGCTTGCTAATTTATTTGAAACGGTCTATACTTGTCCCAAACCGGTTATTGCCAGCTTACATGGTGCGGTATATGGCGGTGCCAACGGGCTCTCAGCCGCATGCGATATAGTGCTTGCAGAAGAAAATACAGTTTTTGCTTTCAGCGAAGTCAAGCTAGGGATCACGCCGGCAACCATTTCACCTTATGTGATACAACGATGTGGTGAAGCCGCAGCCAGAGAGCTTATGCTTAGTGGAAGGAAGTTTACAGCTATGGAAGCATATCGGTTTCTTTTGGTAAACAGAATTTATGAACTGGGTGAGCAAGAGCATATTTTACAATCTTATGTCAAAGAGTTTTTAACGGCATCACCCACAGCCATTGCGAATTGCAAACTTCTCATCAGTGAAGTTACGAAAACACCTTTAGGAAGGAAAGAAATGATGGAAAAAACAGCAGAACTGATTGCAATACAACGCGGATCAATTGACGGTCAAGAAGGAATAGCCGCTTTTTTTGAAAAAAGAAAACCCAATTGGATCAGATAATGAAGGCGCAAAATATTAACAAGGTCCTTATAGCCAACCGAGGCGAAATTACAGTACGCATTATTCATACTCTTAATAAGTTAGGAATATCATCGGTTGCTGTTTATTCAAAGCATGATTCAGAAGCCTTTCATGTTAAGTTTGCCAGTGAAGCTTATCCTCTTGGAAGTGGTGACCTGGAACACACTTACCTGAATGTGGAAAAGATAGTTTCCATTGCAAAGAAAGTAAATGCCGATGCCATTCATCCCGGTTATGGTTTTCTTGCTGAAAATCCGCTTTTAGTTGAAGCCTGCGAAAAAAACAACATCATTTTCATTGGACCGGATGCCAGGTCAATGAGGCTGATGGGAAATAAAATAGCTGCGCGTGATTTTGCTGTTGAAAATGGTTTACCGGTAACAAAAGGTTTGACCGGAAACAAACGGGAAATTTTAGACAATTCATCCAACCTGCCTTTTCCTGTATTGGTAAAAGCAGCAGCAGGCGGCGGTGGAAAAGGCATGCGGATCGTACATCATCCCAATGAGTTGGAAGCAGTGCTTGAGACAACAGCACGTGAAGCCAAAAACTATTTTGGAGACAGCACTGTTTATCTGGAGCAATATATTGAGCAGCCACGACACATTGAGGTACAGGTGCTTGGTGATATACACGGCAATGTGATTCACCTGTTCGAACGTGAATGTACCATTCAGCGTCGTTATCAGAAAATCATTGAGGAATCGCCCTCGCCCACACTAAGCACGGAAATAAGGCAGCAGATGGGAGAGGCCGCAGTTAAGCTTTGCAAGGCCATCGGATATAGAAATGCAGGCACCATTGAGTTTCTTGTCGATCAGAACCTTCATTTCTATTTTCTTGAAATGAACACCCGCATACAAGTTGAACATCCTGTAACCGAATTGGTTACTGACATTGACCTTGTAGAGGAACAAATACTTATCGCACAAGGACAGCCATTAAGAATTGAGCAGGCTGATGTGATTCAAACCGGCCACGCCATTGAATGTCGTATCTATGCCGAAGACCCTGCCAATAATTTCATGCCTTCTCCCGGGAAGATCAACCTTTATGTGGAGCCTGTCATGGACGATGTCAGAATTGACAGCAGTATGGTTGAGGAGTCGGAGATATTCAGTTTTTATGATCCTATGATCAGCAAGCTCATTGTATGGGGCGAATCGCGTGAGCAAGCTATTCATCAAGCAAAATCTGCACTCACACAATACGCCATTCATGGTATTCAGACCAACATTTCTTACCTGCTTAAGCTGATTTCCCATCCCAGATTTTTAAACAATGAAATCAGCACAAATTTTTGTGATGATCACACAAGCGAGTTGATTCTGCAAATGAAAAGGTCGAAAGAAACGGTTGATCCTGTTTTCCCGGCCACTGCTTTCTTGTTTTTTAATATGGTAAAAAATCCGGTTGATCACCGTTTCACCGTATGGCAGGAGATAGGTTATTGGCGCCACACCATGATCTTTGATTTGAAAGTAGACGATCGGACATTCAAAATACAAATTCATGATAAATCACCAAAGTATCTGCATGCTCATATCAATGAACAGGAGGTAAAGGCCAATCTCATCAGTTTCGATCATGAAAAGATATTGGTGGAATTGAATGAACAAGTTTTTGAGGCTTTTGTTTCATCTAACGAAAATGGATCAGCAATAATTGAATTCTCCGGAAATCAATTTCATCTTAGAAGAATGGATGAACTTGAATTAAATCATGAAACCAATCTTTTCGAGCATGCTTCTGACATGGAGGGTCTTTTCGCACCTATGCCCGGCAAGGTTATTAAACTAAACGTGGAAAACGGCGAGCATGTTAAAAGAGGGACTGTATTGCTCGTTGTGGAAGCAATGAAAATGGAAAATAATATTGTAGCTCCAGTGGATGCTATTGTTGATAAAATAAATGTTCAGCCAGGCGATATGGTTGATACCAAGACACAGATGGTTCATTTAAAAGAAATCGAATAACAAACCAAATACATAAGATCCATGAATTTTGATCTTTCGGAAATTCATCATATGGTGCGTGAAACAGCACGTGACTTTGCAGAACGCGAAATTAAACCACAGGCTCAGGAACTGGACGAGAAAGCTGAGTTTTCCATTGCTTTAACCAAACGAATGGGTGAGTTAGGTTTTTTTGGCATGTACCTGCCCGAAAAATATGGTGGTCAGGGCCTTGACACCCTGGCATATATCATCGCTGTTGAAGAGCTGGCACGTATTGATGGCTCTCAGGCTGCTACGCTGGCAGCACACAATTCACTCGGTATTGGTCCTTTGTACTATTATGGTACTGAAGAACAAAAACTAAAATACCTGCCTCAGCTCTGTACAGGGGATGCTTTGTGGAGTTTTGGCCTGACCGAGCCCGGTGCGGGCTCTGACTCCAGGGGTACAAAAACAACCGCCGAACTTATTGACGAACAATGGGTGATAAACGGATCAAAAATATTCATTACAAATGGTGCTTCTGAGATCAGTATCGGATGTACAGTACAAGCTGTTTCAGGTACGGTTGATGGCAAAAAGCAATTTACAACCATTATTGTCGAAAGGGATACGCCTGGTTTTAAGCGTGTTCCGATGCATAATAAGATGATGTGGCGTGCATCCGACACCTCCGAGCTTTTTTTCGATGACGTACGCGTTCCAAAGCAAAATATACTTGGAGAAGAGGGCCAGGGTTCTAAAATTATGCTCTCAACGCTCGATGCAGGCCGCCTTTCGATTGCAGCTATGGGTCTGGGGGCTGCCCAGGGAGCTTTTGAACTTGCTCTTGAATATGCCAAGGAACGTAAACAGTTTGGGCAACCCATCTCTAAATTTCAAATCAATGCCTTTAAGCTGGCAGATATGGCAACTAAAATAGAGCTTGCACGAAACTTGCTTTACAAGGCATGCTGGCTAAAGGATGAGAACAGGCCTTTTGGAAAAGAAGCTGCAATGGCAAAACTCTACTGCTCCGAAATAGCACGCGAAGTGGCTGATGAGGCAGTGCAGATCCATGGTGGTTATGGACTGATGAAAGATTATGCTGTGGAACGCTTCTATCGTGACCAGCGCCTGTTACAAATTGGCGAAGGCACCTCCGAAATTCAACGCCTGGTGATATCACGTTATATTGGTTGCTGATATCCTTTTTGTATTTCCTGCAATTGATCTTTAATACAAACAAGCATCCAATCGGATCAGGCTTACCGGCAACTTTTGTATCGAAATTTTGTGATTTCATGTACTATTCAGTTGAATTATCATATAAAATGCAGTAAAGTCATAGGCTGACTATAAACTTTCTAATTTTGCCCCATGCGACTTATTGATACTCACACACATTTATACCTCGAACAGTTTGACAATGACCGTAATAATGTCATCGAAACCGCAATTCAAAAAGGTATTGATACCTTTCTGCTGCCCAATATTGACGTGCAAAGCATAGATCCTATGCTGGAACTATGCCATGCGTTTCCAACAAACTGTTTCCCAATGATGGGACTACATCCAACCTCAGTGGGAGCTGATTTTGAAAATCAACTGCAAATAGTGGAACAACGTCTGGCCCAGGAAACATACTCAGGAGTAGGTGAAATCGGCCTTGATTTCTATTGGGATACCAGCTTCAGGGAGCAGCAACTGGAAGCTTTTCGGTTTCAGTTGCAACTTGCTATTAAACACGATCTGCCGGTGGCCATTCACACTCGTGAGGCATTTTCTGAAATACTGGAAATTGTAGAATCAGAACACCAGGGAAGGCTGCGTGGTGTTTTTCATTGTTTTACCGGAGGTCGTGAAGAGGCGGCGCGTATTATGAAAATGAATATGCTGATGGGAATTGGTGGAGTACTTACTTTCAAAAAAGCCAGACTGGATATCATCATAAAAGACATTCCACTTTCGTATTTGATATTGGAAACTGATTCTCCATTTCTGGCCCCTGTCCCTTACCGGGGTAAGCGCAATGAAAGTGGGTATTTACTACATGTGGCCAACAAACTGGCCGAAGTAAAAGAAATCTCTCTCGACACCGTTGCTGAAGAAACCACAGCCAATGCAATCAAACTTTTTAAACTGTAACCTATGGAAGACAAAACCACCATACTGGTAATTTATACCGGAGGCACCATCGGCATGATCCAGGATGCTGAAACTGGTGCGCTCAGACCATTTGACTTCAAGCAGATCTATGACCAGATGCCACTTTTGAAGAGCTTCAATTATGAAATTGATTTTTTTTCGTTTGATCCCCTGGTGGATTCCAGCAATATGAAGCCTGAGATGTGGATCAGGCTGGCCCAGCTGATTGAAACAAACTACGAACAATATGACGGTTTTGTAGTGCTTCATGGTTCTGATACTATGGCCTTTACTGCATCAGCCTTAAGTTTTATGTTAGAGAATCTGAACAAGCCGGTCGTGTTTACCGGATCGCAGCTTCCTATGGGTATGATACGCACCGATGGCAGGGATAATTTTCTGGCTGCCATTGAAATAGCAGCAGCCAAAGAAGAAGACACACCGCTTGTTCCGGAGGTATGTATCTATTTTGAGAACCAGCTTATGCGTGGCAACCGCACCACCAAGCAAAATGCTGAGAACTTCAATGCTTTTTTTTCGGGAAACTACCCCCTGCTTGCCGAAGTGGGTGTTCGCATTAAGTATAACACCAATTATATTCTAAAACCAAATTTCAAAAAACTAAAAATTCACACCAGGCTGGATTGCAATGTTACCATATTAAAACTGTTTCCAGGCATTTCTGAAAATGTAGTCGCGAATACACTCAAAATACCAGGGCTGAAGGCACTCATATTGGAAACCTTTGGATCGGGAAATGCACCAACCGATCCCTGGTTCATCGATTGTCTGGAAAATGCGATTCGCAGCGGATTGATCATCTACAATGTCACCCAATGCAATTCCGGATCTGTTGAAATGGGTAAATATGAAACCAGCATGACGCTGGGTGAAATAGGCGTTGTAAGCGGATTGGATATCACATCTGAGTCAGCTGTTGCAAAGTTGATGTATCTGTTGGGAAGTGGGTTGACAAAAGAACGTATTTTAGAATTATTACAAACAGCGATCCGGGGCGAAATGACCACTTAAATTGGAAAAAAAATATGTAATTTTGGCGCTCATTTTTGTAAAGCCCTATATTTTCAGGGTTTTGAAGTTATGGAGAGGTGGCCGAGTGGCTGAAGGCGCTCGCCTGGAAAGCGGGTATACCCCAAAAGGGTATCGGGGGTTCGAATCCCCCTCTCTCCGCATTTTTTTATGTTAAACATTTAATCTAAAGCTAGATTGAGTTTTTTTAGAATAATTACTTACATTTGTGTCCTTAAACTTAGAATTTTTCATTATTAACAAACCTCAAATCAGCGTTTAAAAGTAGTAATCAACATCTTAAACTATGAAAAAATTAATTTCCCTACTGACCATTGCCGGAATGATGACTTTTGGGCTAACCAATGTAATATTAGCCCAGGAAACCATGGAAGAACCGGCCGAAGCCGACACAACTGCCGTTATGGAAGAGGTTGTTGAAGCCGAAACAGTTGAAATGGAGGCTGAACCAGAAGAGCCGCTCACATTCCACGAAGTGCTGAAAGAAAAATTTATCGAAGGCGGTCCCGCTTTTATGGGTATTGTATTGCTCGTACTTATTTTTGGACTTGCCATCAGCATCGAGAGGATCATTTACCTGACATTGAGTGCAACCAATACCAAAAAGCTCTTGGTTAGCATTGAGAATGCACTTGATGATGGAGGTCTTGAAAAAGCCAAAGAAATTTGCCGCGACACCCGTGGCCCTGTCGCAAGCATTTTCTATCAAGGTCTGCTGCGTTATGATGCAGGCGTTGAAGAAGTTGAAAAATCAATTGTTTCCTATGGCTCAGTAATTACAGGTCGTCTTGAAAGTGGTGTGAGCTGGATTTCACTCTTTATCGCCCTGGCTCCCATGCTTGGGTTTATGGGAACAGTTATTGGTATGATCCAGGCTTTCGATGATATTGCTGCTGCCGGTGACATTTCTCCGCAGATCGTTGCATCAGGTATTAAAATTGCACTTCTAACCACGGTATTTGGTTTGATCGTGGCCATTATCCTGCAAATCTTTTACAACTTTATCATTGCCAAAATTGACTCCCTTGTAAATGAAATGGAAGATAGTTCCATCTCCTTTATCGATATTATAAACAAACACAACAAAAAATAATCACCATGATTGACAAATTATCCAAATATATAGGTTGGGTGCTGTATGCCTTATTGGCTGTGTCTGTGGTGCTTGCTGTATTGTTTTATTCAAACAGCCTGGGTGAATCATCCCTCATGCGCTGGGCATATATCCTGCTTATCGCTACTGTTGTTGTAACCATAGCATCGCCTGTTTTCAGTTTTATACAGCAGCCCACAAATGTGCTCAGGTTATTGGTCATACTCGGCATTGTCGTTGTCATTGCACTTATTTCATATAGTTTGGCCGGCAATACTTTCAGCGATGCCAGGCTTGCAGCACTGGAAATTACAGCTGATACATCCAAACAAGTAGGAGTGGGAATTTTGTTTACATATATAACCGGTTCCATCGCCATACTTGCAATACTATATTCAGGACTATCAAAATTTTTTAAATAATAAAATATGGCTAGAAGAGCATCACCCGAAATCAATGCGGGCTCAATGGCTGATATTGCGTTCTTGTTGCTGATTTTCTTCCTGGTAACAACAACTATGGATATTGACACAGGCCTTACACGCCGGCTGCCACCGCCAGTTGAAGACCCGGAAGATATCCTGATCAGGCAACGAAATATTTTGAATGTGCTTGTTAACAAGAACGACAGGCTACTTGTTGATGGTAAACCCGGAGATATAGCCACCCTGAAGGATGTTGCCAAGGAATTTATGCGTCCTCATTATCCTGATAATCCGGATTTCCCGGAAGTCAAGCTTAGGGAAATTGAAGGTTTGGGTGAAATTTATACCTCCGAAGGTGTTATTTCACTTAAGAATGACAGGGGAACATCCTATGATATGTATATCAGGGTACAAAATGAATTGGCCCGCGCTTTCAATGAATTGAAAGATGAGCTGTCCATGGATAGATATGGTGTCAGATTCAGAAACTTAGTCGATGAGGATCGAATAAAAGCCATTAATGAGGCTGTACCCATGCGTATATCTGAAGCTGAACCGGAAAGTATAGGAGATTAGCAATATGTCAAAATTTAAAACAAAAAAAGGAAAAGGTTCCGGTGCAATTAACACCTCTTCGTTGCCTGACATTATCTTCATGTTGCTGTTCTTTTTTATGGTAACAACAGTAATGCGTGAGGTCACCCTTAGGGTTAAAATAAGGCTGCCTTTGGCGACTGAGGTGCAGAAACTGGAGAAAAAATCGTTGGTAAGCTACATTTACATTGGCCCGCCAACCAATCCACAGCGATATGGAACTGAATCTCGTATACAGTTGAATGACCAGTTTTCAACCGTGAATGACGTGCCAGAATTCATTGCACGCGAACGTGAAGCAAGGCCCGAAGCTGACCGCAACTTCCTTACCACTTCGCTCAAAGTTCATAACGAATCCAAAATGGGGATCGTGACTGATGTGAAACAGGAATTGCGAAAGTCTGGCGCATTGCGTATTAACTACTCGACACTTAAAGGCGAACACCTTAGAAATTAATTTTCGTAGAACAGATTTAATTTTTTGAAAAGACAGGTGCCGAATAAGGACCTGTCTTTTCTTTTTTTTCTTAGCAGTAAATCATGAGTACTCATCCTACCAATCCCGGTTTATTGAAAATCATCAAACAGGGGTAGACATTTCTAAACTTTCAGAAATGTTAAAAAAATCAAACAAATGAGATGCTCACAATTTCGTTGGCATCAGGAAAGCTTTCATCCGATGAAATTATGCTAATTTTGCTGTGAAATGATGCACTCTGTTGTTTCCTAGACAAATACAATTAAAATCCTTATGAAAAACTTCAAAATATATTTGCCTTTGATGCTGTCGCTTGTACTTATTGCAGGCATATACCTCGGCAGTAAGCTTACATTCAACGAATCCAGTCCAAATACTACGTTCTCATTGTCAGCACATAAAGGAGGTAAGCTTGATCATGTGATGCGGTATATTATGCGAGACTATGTGGATGAAGTAGAAGGTGATCAACTCGAAAACCGTGCCATCAATGCCATACTCGAAAAACTTGACCCCCACAGTCAATATATTACAGCAGCTGATTTCAATGAGATGAATGACCCGTTACTAGGTAGTTTTGAAGGCATTGGTGTTTCATTTCGTATTGAGAAAGATACCATTACGGTGATTAATCCGCTCAGAGGAGGGCCGAGTGAGCGTGTGGGAATTATGGCCGGCGACCGCATCATTTTTATTGAGGACACTTTGGTTGCCGGTGTTGAGGTAACCAACCGTGATGCCATGCGACAGCTAAAAGGTCCAAAAGGAACCAGGGTGAATGTTAAAATTCTTCGCAGAGGAGTCAAAAACCTGATTCCTTTTACCATAACACGTGATGTGATTCCTACCTATAGTTTAGATATCGCCTATATGCCTGATGAAAACATCGGATATATACGATTGAATAAGTTCTCTGCCACTACCTATAATGAATTCCTGGCTGCAGCCCGTAAATTGAAGAGTCAAGGCATGCAAAAATTAATCCTGGATTTGAGGGGCAATGCAGGAGGCTATTTAAAAGCAGCTACTGACATTGCAGATGAATTCCTGATGAATGGGCAGCTGATCGTGTATACAGAAGGTAAGAACCGACCAAAACAATTTGCATTTGCCACACAAAAAGGACTGCTCGAAACAGAAGAAATTGTTGTATTACTTGATGAGTCATCTGCTTCGGCAAGTGAAATCGTAGCAGGTGCACTGCAGGACAACGACAGGGGCACAATTATTGGCAGGCGCTCATTCGGCAAGGGGCTTGTACAGGAACAGATCACAATGAGTGATGGTTCGGCCATCAGGCTTACTGTTGCCCGGTACTTTACACCCACAGGCAGATCAATACAAAAACACTATGACGGTGACTTTGAATCGTACCACCATGAACCGTTCGACAGGTATTTAAATGGTGAGATGATGTATGAAGACAGTATTCCGCTGGCAGATTCGTTAAAGTTTATTACCCCCGGCGGCAAGGTTGTGTATGGTGGTGGTGGCATCATGCCGGATATATATGTGCCGCTTTTAAGCGACAGCAGCCTGATTTATTTCAATAAGGTTGCAAATCGGGGCCTTTTATTTCAATTTGCTTTTGATTATGCAGACAAAAACCGACCAGAGTTGAATCAATACGGTAATTTTGAAACATTCACCAGGGAATTCATTGTAGACAACAGCCTGTTTAATGAAATGATTGACTGGGTTAATGATCATGGCATTTCAACCACCCCAAATGAAATTGCAGACAGTAAAGACCATATAATCACCCTGTTTAAAGCTTATGTGGCACGCAATCTTTATGATGATGAAGGATTCTACCCCATATACCATCGTATTGACCCGATTTTTCAAAAAGCCATCGAAACATTGCGGCAAAACAAAGCGGTTTAATCAGATATGATCATTCTATTAATAAGCCTGTCCACCTTAATCCGACTAGCCACCTTTGTGGTGGTCCTGACTTATATGAATGCCTCAAGCCGGCGAAATGCATGGATGTTCATTGCAGCAGCCATGCTATTGATGGCACTCGAAAATATTTTCCAACTGCTCTATTTTGCTGGTATTTCTGATCTGGCTGTAAGTTCATTTATTCCACCACTGGCAGGTTTTGTTGTTTCGGTGCTTCTATTAACCGGTACCCTATTGATCAGGTCAATCCTTAAGAGACTTCGTAAGGCTGAGCGAATCCACCGCACACTTGACAACCGGTATCGCATCTTGTTCAACAGCAGTTCTGATCAGATATTCGTATTAAATATGACCGGGGACATCGTTGAAGTGAACCAATCAGCATGTGAGAACCTTGAGTACAAACGTGAAGAACTGTTGAAAAAACACTTTAGCGAAATACATATGAACCCGGCTGATCCCACGATAAGAGAACACATTGATCATATTCTTAGAAAAGGCACCTACATTTTTGAATCAGACCATAGGAGTAGCAGTGGCAAACGAATCCCGGCCGAAATAAGCTGCCGAAAGCTAATGATCGAAGAAGAGCCTTATATTACCTGTGTATCCAGAAATATTGCAGACCGTAAGGAAGTTGAAAAGAAGATACTGACTGCTATCATTGAAACAGAAGAAACCGAACGCAGCCGTTTTGCAAAGGAAATTCATGATGGATTAGGCCCCCTCTTATCTACCATTAAGTTGTATGTAGATGAGTTGGATAGTCAGTCGCACAATGAAACAGAAAGGGTTGAATACATCAATATGATCAATAAGCTCATTGACGAAGCCGTAGATAGCTCACGCAATATCGCAAACAATATCACTCCAAAAGTAATCACCGACTATGGCCTGGTGCGCGCGATTCAGTCTTATTGTGATACCATAAATGCAACCAGTATTCTGAATATTGAACTGGATGTTCAACCAAAAGAGATGAGTCCGGGAACAACCCTGTCACTAACCTTATATCGTATTCTTACCGAACTCATCAACAATACCATCAAGCATGCAAAAGCTGATCAAGTCAGGATCATTATGCGTTCAGAAAACAAAAAGATACATCTGGACTATTATGACAATGGTATTGGATTTGAACTTGAAAAAGCGTTGCAAAAATCTGATGACCGTATGGGCGTAAAAAATATTGTAAGCAGGGTGCGATCAATAAACGGAGTTTTCAATTTTCAGAATATCCAACCAGGTATCCACGTAAATATACAGGTAGACTCACATTCCGGCCATATATAATTAAATGACTTGCGAATAAAAAAAATAGTTGCACCTATTTGTTAAAGTGACTATTTTTGTGAATGACAACTGATTATAGCACATCTGATATGATTGTGTGATCGTGGGGGTGACAAACCAATTAAAACAAAATGTATAGGTATATACATTATACTTACATATCCGCCCTTGTAGTATTACTACCTCTTTTTCAATTAACTGAACAAAACCTACAGGAAAAAGAAGAAAGACTGGAGCTGATGCAGGATGACACTTCACGGGTAAACCTGTTGGTCGATCTTGGAAAATATTACTGCAGCAGAAACTTTGAAATTTCCCTATTGTATTTACAGCAAGCATTTCTGTTATCCACAGAACTTAATTATAAAGAGGGAATAGCCAGCAGCCTCCTATGGCAGGGTAGAGCCTATTATTACAAGGATGATTATATGCTGGCATTGGAGTACCTGGAAAAAGCCAGAAAACTGTTTGATAAACTTAACCATCAGCAGGGACTTGCCTGGTGTTGCTTCGCTTCAGGATCTATTCACCACATCAATGGCAATTATCTTGCTGCCACGAGGGACTTTCAGGAAGTGGTAAGGCTAAGTAAGCAGGCAGAAGATATAGAGTTGGAGGCGACTGGTTATTTAAGCCTGGGCAGTCTACATATCGATCGTGACGAGCCGTTTCTTGCTCTGGATTATCTGAACAAAGCACTTAAAATCAACGAAAAAATAAGAAAGCAATCAGAAATTGGAATCATATTGACAAACATTGGCCGGGCATATGAGTTAGTGGATGATATTGACTTGGCACTGGACTACTTTGAACAAGGTCTTGAAATTAGAACCGGCCTAAAGGAACAAAGAGGGATTGCCAGTTCGAACCTGATCATTGGAAAAATCATGTTAAAAACAGGAAACTTCCAGGATGCAAATAACCGATTTGAAACAGCCCATTCGCTTTTCACCCAATTGAAGGATGATACCGGAATTGGACTGAGTTTGTTGAACTGGGCAATTGCATTGAACAAGTTGAATAAAATTGAAGAAGCTTACTCCAAAGCTCAGGATGCATTGCATATTGCAAGAAACATAAATAACCCAAAATTGCTAGCCGAAACCTACACCGCATTAGCTTCAATACATGCTTACAATAAAAGATTTGAAGAAGCATTTAAGTATAAAACAATGGACGGCATTATCCGCGACAGCCTGGCTACTGCAAACAGAGAAAGGATCATACGTGAGCTTGAGATCAAATTTCAAACTGCACGAAAAGATGATGAAATTAATTTCCTCAAAACCAGGAACGAAATTCAAGCTAAAAACAACTTTTTACTGACCGTTACAATAATAGCCCTGATTGTTATTGCTATTCTACTGATTGTTTTATTTCACTTCAAGACAATCAGCATGAAAAAGCATAAGCTGCTTATGGAACAGGAGAAAACCATACATCAACAGCAAAGCAATATCAGGCAAAAAGAACAACAATTGCTTGAAAAAAAGCTGGAAGCAAAAAACAGGGAGTTGGCATCGAAAGCCCTGGATATGTTACGTATGAACGAAACGATAAGCAATATTATAGAAAAACTAGAGCAATTTGTGAATACTGCCGAAGTAGATGAAAAGCATGTTAAACACATCAACGAAATCGTTGCAGGGCTCGAAGCCAAGCTGAAGGACAATTCATGGAGTGAGTTTGAGAAAATTTTTAAAAACATCCACACAGCGTTTTTTCAGAAGCTACTTGATGTATGTCCTGCCCTCACACCTGCTGAAATAAAAATTGCAGCTTTTTTAAAACTAAATCTAAGCACTAAAGAAATTGCAGCAGTAACCTTTAAATCTGAATCCGGGGTTAAATCAACGCGCTTTAGGTTGCGCAGTAAACTTGGACTTCAATCGGACGAAAGCCTTGTCGCTTACCTCATGAGGATTTGAAACTTTATTTTTCATCTTTTCCAATGGCTTTTTTTAGCTATATATCACCCCGTTAAGTATTATAACAGTATTTGTATATTTACATTGACACTTTCTAAGTAATTGTTTAGATGATCTTTAGGCGGCCTGCAACTTATTGAAACCGGCGCAGCAACCAGATACGTCCCTCATTTTCTGGCTTTCCCCGTTGGATGAAAGTACTTTTATTCACCAATAGGCAAGAAATGAGTAAAAAGGCTACAGATTCAAAGTTGAATGATCGAAAAGAAAAACCAACAGTTGAAATCCAATGGAAGGCGAAAAGGAAGATGATCGAACTTCGAAAAGCAGCCTTACAAAAGATTATTAAGTATTTCAGTCCTGCCGCAAATGATAACACCAGGCATTAACTTCAAAAAATATTTAAAACATGGTTTATTTACTTCTCTTATATTAGGAACTGGATGCGCACTCCAATACTGACTGAAACAATAGATTCGAGATAAATCCAGGTTTAACAGCCTGATAAATGCAACAAATTCTTTAATTATAGATAACCAAGCCAATTAAAATGAAGCGTTTATATCGTATTGTTCTTGTGGCAACACTCTTTGTAATGATCACTTCAGTACAAGGCCAATCAATGCCACCTCATATTATCTCAACCAGCGGTTGTTCCTGGCAAAACAACACAGCTATTTTAAGCTGGACACTGGGTGAAACCGTTGTTGAAACCTTTGGGGCGGATGAATACTTTTTAACTCAGGGGTTTCAACAACCTGCCATTACTTCTCAAACATGGCTTACGGGTGATGCCAACTGTGATGGCACTGTGGACGTTTTGGATGTAATTACCATAATCAATTTTATCCTCGAAACAAATCCTGAACCCTTTTGCTTTGACAATGCAGATGTCAATTTGGATGGTACTGTTGACGTGCTTGATGCGATTGGAACAATCAATATCATACTATATGGAAATAAATCAACGCAAGCATCCATTGACCCTGATCCAGCCTACCTGTTATTACATCCTGAAGGGGTTGATATTATTAGTGATGGACACGTTACAGCACTGCAGTTTTCGATCTACGATATTCATGCGGAACAACTTAAATCACAAGTCGAAACGCACGAAATGCTAACCTCAGCCATTGGCAACAAACTGAACCTAATGTTGGTCAGTTTAAACAACCAAACCATCCCAAAAGGTTGGATTAGACTAATTGATTTTGATGAAAAAATCAAACAGCTTAAGTGGGGTGAGGCCATGGGCGGTGATCCAAATGCCCAATATGTTGAGATCATCAAACAAGTAAGGTATGAACCACTGGACGTGCAATCCTTGTTTAGGGCTTTCCCAAATCCATCTGGCGGAGAGGTAACAATAGAAATAAACTGTCATGAAGAGCTCTTTGCCCAGCTTCGCCTGGTTAACATACCTGGAAATAAAGTTCAATATCTCCATGAGGGTAAACTAATGAAAGGCATGAACAGGATGGTGCTAAATACAAAATCATTTAGCCCGGGTGTTTATATACTTCATCTTCAAGCAAGATCCATGCATAAAGAAGTGGAAATTTATCACCAACAAATTAAACTAGCAATAACTTACTAGACATTTATAATCAATATTTTAAAACTTTTATTCATGAAACCAAGCTTACTTATCGTCCTATTGATAATCGTCTCAAAGATTATCCTGGCGCAACCCAACCAAGGAATCAATTACCAGGCCATCGCACGCGATATCGATGGGCAATTGATTGCCAATCAGGAGGTATCGTTCCGTATTAGTTTGTTGCATGGTGAACCTGATGGACCAGCGGCATACATCGAGACCCACAATGTTACAACTAACCAGTTTGGCCTTGTCAATTTTGGCATTGGTTTAGGCGAACAACTTACAGGTCAATTTGATGCAATCAACTGGGCATTGGGTCCGTATTTTATTATGATCGAATTGGATGCAGATGGTGGTACCGATTATTTACTTTTTGGAGTTACGGAACTGCTTCATGTGCCTTATGCATTCCATGCCAGCTCTTTAACACTTACCTCACCCAATGGGACCAGGTATGGTGTTGGTGTGGATAATGATGGCAACCTATTTACTTTTATGGTGGAAGAACCACCTTGTCCGGAAACCGTTATTGATGCTGATGGGAACACCTATTATACGCTGTGGCTGGCTGAAAGATGCTGGATGGCCGAAAACCTCAAAACCACCAAATACCGCGACGGTTCTCCCATTGATTACCCCGGCACCAACAATTCAGCCTGGGAAAACAATACCACCGGCGCTTATGCCTGGTATAATAGTGATATTTCAAACAAAGACCTCTACGGTGCATTATATAACTGGTACGCCGTAGACAATACCAAAGCTCTTTGCCCCGTGGGATGGCGTGTTCCAACTAATGAGGACTGGAACGCACTGCCGGATTTTATTCCCGGACTTGATCATCTAAAAGGAAACAAACTGAAATCCTGCCGACAAGTCAACTCTCCGCTTGGAGGCGATTGCAACACAAACCTTCATCCGCGATGGAATGAACACGGTACACATTACGGCACCGATGAATATGGGTTTTCAGGACTTCCGGGCGGCAGGCGAGTTTCCACTGGCAACTATCAGGAGATCGGTTCTTTCGGTTGGTGGCGGACTTCTACCGAAATATCCGGTAATAATTACGGAAGATGGCTTGGTAGTGGGTCAGGAAGTATTGGCAATCAGCCGCTTATTCCCAAAAACCAGGGCTTGAGTGTTCGGTGTATAAAAATCCAATAAATTAAAACCCGTTAAAATGAAAAAATTAGGCACCTTATGTTTAATCGCTTTGATCATTGGTCTTTTATTCATGTCATTGTCATGCTCAAAAGAAACATATTTATTGACGATTGAAGTGAACCCTCCCCAGGCCGGCACAGTTACTGGTGAAGGAAAATATCAACCGGGCGAAACAATCAATTTAACCGCCATGGCCAATGAAGGTTATCATTTTGCTTCATGGACTGAAGCCGGCAATTACTTGGACACGCAAACGCATACAGAATACACTTTGCCTTCGCGGGACGTGACATTGATGGCTAGTTTTTATGTTCCCGGACAAGGCGTCACCGATATTGATGGAAACACCTATGCCACCGTGATCATCGGGCAGCAGGAATGGATGGCCGAAAACCTGAGGGTAACACGGTTTAATGATGGTTCTTCCATACCTCATCTGACTGAAGGCAGCGACTGGGTTCAACTTACCACTCCAGCATATTGCTGGTACAACAACGATGAAGCAGACCATAAAAACACCTATGGGGCGCTGTATAGCTGGTTTGTTAGTGAAGGAGATAGTAAATCCGGTGAAAATATCTGCCCCGAGGGCTGGCATGTGCCTACCGATGCCGAATGGAGCAGCCTGATCAGGTTTTTAGATCCGAATTCTGATCCTAACGAACTGCAGGAAAGCCTGATCGCCGGTGGTAAACTGAAGGCAGCCGGAACTGCAAACTGGAATACTCCCAACACAGGTGCTACAAATGAAACCGGTTTTGCCGGGCTACCCGGTGGCTATAGGGATCAGGGCGGCAATTTCGTTCAAAAAGGCGATCTTGGCAGGTGGTGGTCAGCCGATGCTCACCAAACCTACGGCAGTGCATGGTGGAGAAGCTTGGGAAACGCCTCATCCAAAGTTACAAGACATCACCTTTTAAAACGACAAGCCAACTCAATCCGGTGTATTAAGGACAGGTAATAACTGCATCCATTAGCGAAACATTATACCAATACTTTTTGACCCAGCTCGTGGTATTTTTATCTCCTTTTGGTTCGGCAAAAGGACGATCTGCCGGCTGGCACGAAGTACAGGCAAATCTGCCTTACCCGGGGATAAATCCACAATCCAAATTGAAAATGAGACTTCACGGCTTTTTAATCAAATTGCATCGATCAATAATTCTTTATGATGAAAAAAGTGGGTGTCCAATCCGGAAAACAGACTTCAAAGCTTTAAAAAGCTATTCCACAGGTTTCCATTATCCTCAAAAGAAGTGCTGCCACCCCCTTTTCAGAGCTGGCAAATCCCCTGCGTGGAGAGAGAATATTGTGCATTAGAAATTCCTAACATTTCGCTTTACATTTTTTCGCATCTTTGATACAAAACAGGAACAGCAGGCCCATGATCAACATCTACCAGCTTTTTCCAAGGCTCTTTGGCAACAAAATGCGCCAGACCATCCCTTATGGCACCATCAGTGAAAACGGTTGCGGCAAATTTGCCGATATCAATGAGGAAGCCATCCAAAGCCTGAAGGATATGGGCATCACCCACATCTGGCTCACCGGCATCATACGCCATGCCTGCCTAACCGATTACACTGCCTATGGCATTCCCCCAAGCCATCCTGCAGTAGTGAAAGGCCGTGCAGGATCGCCCTACGCCATCAGCGACTATTACGATGTGGGTCCCGACCTCGCCACCAACCCGGCCCGGCGTATGGCGGAGTTTGAAGAGCTGCTGCACCGCATCCACCAAGCCGGCCTGAAAGTACTGATGGATTTTGTACCCAATCACCTGGCCAGGCAATACCGGTCGGTAGTCAAACCCGATGATGTGCACGACTTTGGAGCCGATGACGATAATTCCGTTTCATTCAAACCCACAAATAATTTCTATTACCTGCCCAACGAGGCATTTCAGCCTCCAGGGCGAGCACTGACGCCCCTGGATGAAGCTGCCAAAACAGATTACACTGAGTTTCCGTCTAAAGTGACAGGCAATGACTGCTTTACGGCCCGGCCAACGCTCAACGACTGGTACGAAACCGTAAAACTCAACTATGGTGTTGACCTCTTCAATGTAAAGACAAAGGCTTTTGATCCCATTCCCGACACCTGGAACAAAATGCTGCATATACTGAACTACTGGGCCGCAAAAGGGGTGGATGGCTTTCGTACGGATATGTCCGAAATGGTGCCCGTCGAATTTTGGCGGTGGCTCATCAAGGATCTGAAAAAAGGTTTTATCGACTTATTGTTCATTGCCGAAATCTACCAACCTTCCCTTTACAACGCCTTTATTGATGCCGGATTTGATTTCTTGTATGATAAGGTTGGGCTGTACAACACCCTGGAAAATATTTTAATTCATAATCAACCGGCCGAAACCATCAGCCAATGCTGGCAGACGCTACCGGTTGAAGAAAGCCGCATGCTGCGCTTTATGGAAAACCATGACGAACCACGGCTGGCTTCGCCACATTTGGTCGGTGATGCATGGGCTGCCATGCCCGCTGTGGCCGTCAGCGCCCTAATGCATACCGGGCCATTTATGCTGTACAACGGACAGGAATTTGGAGAGGAGGCACTGGGGTCGCCCGGTTTCAGCGGTGATGATGGACGAACCACCATTTTTGACTATGCCCATATGCCATCCATCCAGGACTGGATTCAGCATGGGCGGTTTGACGACAATGCCATGAGCTACGGACAAAAGCAATTGCGTGAATTCTATCGAAAGATGCTACATCTCAGATTGAACCGGGCTGCATTCAATGAAGGTGCGTTTTACGATCTGATGTGGGCCAATCCCTGGCATTCAGATTTTGACCCCCAATACGTTTATGCTTTTATGCGTTACACCACAGCGGAAGTAATCGTGGTTTTGGCCAATTTCAACCGCAGCCAAAAACGTTCGGTGCGGCTAAAGATTCCTGAGGATGCCCTCAGAAAAGCCGGGCTGTCAGCATATAAAACCAACCGATGCCAAGCCTTAGACATTTTTGATCCTAGTGTTAGTTATACTATTGATATGCAGCGGATCAGCAAGGAAGGCATTCATCTGGTCCTGCAAAAAGCTGAAACAACCATCTTAGAAATTAAACCACAACACTGAAGCATGGAAAAGAAAATTATGCCGCTGGTAAAGAACGACCCCTGGCTCGAACCGGTTAGCGAGGCCGTTAGCGAACGCTATGAGCGTTATCAAAGCAGGATGGAATACATTCAAAACAATTATGGCAGCCTGCGCGCCTATGCTTCTGCCGATCAATTGTTTGGTTTCAATTATGACCAGGTGCGCAAAGGCTGGTGGTACCGCGAGTGGGCACCGGCTGCAGCACAGCTCTACCTGATCGGCGACTTCAATGCATGGAACAAACGTTCACATCCCTTAACAAACAATGGCCATGGCGTATGGGAGATCTTCCTTGATGATAAAACCTATGCCGGTAAACTCAGGCACGAAAGTTTTCTTAAGGTATTGGTACATTCCGAAAAAGGAGTGCAAGAACGTATTCCCGTCTATATGAAGAGAGTGGTACAGGACGACAACACCAAAGATTTCACCGGACAGTTCTGGAAGCCTGAAAAGAGCTACCAATTCAAATTCGAGCCCCCCAAACTACCTGAAAACGAACCCTTACTCATCTATGAATCGCATGTGGGCATGGCACAGGAAGAAGAGGGAGTGGGTACTTACACTGCGTTTAAAGACAATATCTTGCCCCGCATCGTGAAAGCAGGATACAATGCCGTGCAATTGATGGCCATAGCCGAACATCCTTATTATGGCTCTTTCGGTTACCATGTGTCAAACTTTTTTGCGCCCAGTTCACGTTTCGGTAGCCCGGAAGAACTGAAAGAACTGGTGGACCGGGCCCATGAGCTAGGCTTGCTCGTAATCATGGATATCGTGCACTCACATACCGTGAAAAACATCCGCGAAGGCCTCAATGAGTTTGATGGGTCCGACAACCAGTATACCCATGCAGGCGCGCGTGGCGACCATCCTTTATGGGATTCTAAACTGTTTAACTATGGCAAGGATGAGGTGCAACAATTCTTGCTCTCGAACTTGCGCTATTGGCTCGAAGAGTTTCATTTCGACGGTTTTCGTTTCGATGGGGTCACCTCCATGATCTATTTTCATCATGGAAATGGAGTCAACTTCGACAGTCCGGAGAAGTATTTCACCAGGGATGTTGAATTCGATGCCATCACCTACCTCCAATTGGCCAATAATCTTATTCATGAGGTGAAACCATCTGCAATTTCGATAGCCGAAGAAGTAAGCGGCATGCCGGGCCTTTGCAATCCCATCAAAGATGGTGGCCTTGGCTTTGATTACCGCCTGGGCATGGGCCTGCCCGATTTCTGGATCAGGCTTCTGAAGGACCAGCGCGATGACGACTGGAATGTCAGCGAAATGTACCACACCATGACCAATAGGCTGTTTACCACAAAAACCATTGCCTACTGTGAATCGCATGATCAGGCTCTGGTGGGTGATAAAACCATAGCCTTCAGGCTTATGGATAAAGATATGTATTTCCATATGAGCAAAAACGACCAGAGCTTGTTCATCGATAGGGGCATAGCCCTTCATAAAATGATCAGGCTATTTACGATCAGCCTTGGTGGTGAGGCATGGCTCAACTTCATGGGCAATGAGTTTGGCCATCCTGAATGGATTGACTTCCCGCGTGCAGGCAACAATTGGAGCTACAAATATGCGCGCCGGCAATGGTCGCTCATCGAAAAAGATTACTTACGCTACCACTACCTGGCCGATTTTGACAATGCCATGATCGAGCTGATGAAAGCGCATCATATCATGCTGGCTCCACCACCCTGGATGCTATATGCCGACGAAGAAAACAAAACAGTGGTGTTTGAACGTAACAACCTCATTTTCCTTTTCAACTGGCATCCGGTGAACTCACTTCCCGACTATGAAATACCTCTGAAGCAGACCGGGGATTACCACATCCTGCTTTCGACTGACGATGAGCGCTTTGGAGGCTTTGGACGTGTTGGAACACAGGTGCGTTACCCTTCCTACTTGATTGATGGGAAACCTTATATGAAGCTATACAATGTGAACAGGGCTGCGGTGGTAATGGCCAGGGTTGATTAGTTGAGCCAGTATTGCTAATCCAGTGTATTATAATTAATTAACATCATGGCCGTTTCATTCTCTCCTGCTTCAGCAGGGGGACATCAATCGAATGTCCCATCAAAAATGGATTTAGCCCTAAGCCACAGCACGTCTGCGCTGACTGCCCCAATTGCGTTGCATGGGTTGTGCTTTCTTTGGTTGAATAGTTGGGTCAGTAGGATAAGCGTGTTCTTCAATAACGGGGATGTTCTTCCCGATCAATTTTTCGATATCACGCAAATTGCCCCGTTCGTCCACATCACAAAACGCAATGGCAATACCACTCAGGCCTGCCCTACCGGTTCGGCCAATGCGGTGAATATATGTTTCGGGCACCTCGGGCAGATCGTAATTGAACACATGTGTAAGTTCGTCAATATCAATGCCACGGGCAGCAATATCTGTGGCGACGAGAACCTGCAAACGTCCTGATTTGAAGTCGCCTAAGGCTTTCTGGCGGGCCGTCTGGCTTTTGTTACCATGAATGGCAGCAGACTGTATATGTGCACGATCAAGTGCTTTTACAACCCTGTTGGCTCCATGCTTAGTACGTGTAAATACCAGTGCAGTATTTATTTTGTGGGAATGGAGCAAATTGAGTAGCAGCTTAGGTTTATCATTTTTATTGGTATGATACAGGCTTTGCTCTATTTTATCCACGGTGGAGGTTGGAGGCGTTATTTCAACTTTTGCCGGGTTGCGCAGTATGGTACCGGCAAGTTTTTGTATTTCATTTGGCATGGTAGCCGAAAAGAAAAGGGTTTGCCTGCTTTCGGGCAGCAGTTTTATGATCTTGCGTACATCGTTTATAAAGCCCATATCAAGCATGCGGTCGGCTTCATCCAGAACAAAAACTTCCAGTTGTCGGAGGTTGATGAATCCCTGGTTAACGAG
>CALAZZ010000050.1 GCA_937926515.1 uncultured Bacteroidales bacterium
CTGAACAACTGCCCGTGTCGTGCATGCAATCAAAGTCTGAAAAGACCTCAAAATGGATTACCATATATAGTGCTAAACTTTCCGGACGAATAACTGGCCGGTATGATAGGCAGCCACCTCTATATCTTCTCCTTCATCAATAAAACCGCTCATTGCCGTAGCATCATAATACTCATCTTCAATTTCAACTTTTCCGGAAGGGCGCAGGATGCTGTGCGCTTTGCCTCGTTTGCCAATCATAGTGGTATAGCTTTCTGTTGCTGAGGTGTATCCTAAAGTCTTATCCTGGAAGGTTTCTAATGCCAGGTGGCCAAATGTGGTTGTGGTTAGAAGGCGTTTACTGATGTAAATACTGCCCGCAAGCGCCAGAAAGATAGCAATCACCACAGTGAAGAAAGCACGGGTAAGAGGCATTATATCAACGTGAAATGGAGTATCTCCCACGCTTTCAACCATGGCAAGTGTCAGGCCGGTCACAATAAACAGCAAACCAAGAATACCGGTGACTCCAAAGCCGGGAACGGCAAAGATCTCAACAAGGAGCAACACTACACCGATAATAAAAATCACGATCTCCCAGTTGGATGCAAGGCCTTCCAGGTACAGCGGTGCAAAATACAAGAGTGCAGCTGTGGCTGCCGCCCCAATAGGAAAGCCAACACCCGGTGTTTGCAACTCGAAATAAAGGCCGCCAATTATTATCATGATCAGTAAACCGCTGATCATTGGATGAATTAGAAAGTTGATCACCTTGTCCATAGCCGTGAGCTCATGTGTGATCAGCTCAAAATTGGTATGGCCGGCAAGAAGAAGAGCATCCTCTATGCTTTCGGCCTGTCCTTCGCAGAATCCATGCCTGATGGCCTCAGAAGTGGTGAAAGTAAGCACTTGTCCGGTATCAGATACACCCTCTACATAAACGCGCGGATCCACCATAGCTTGTGCAATTTCTGGATCGCGGCCTTTGGCCTCAGCAGTAGCGCGCATGGTGGCACGCATATAGGACTGGTACTTATCAGGAACTGCTTCGCCGGTCTGATTCACAACAGTGGCAGCTCCAATGCTGGCGCCGGCTACCATATAAATGCTGTCGCAGGCAATGGAAATTAGCGCACCTGCCGAAGCGGCATTGTTGTCAATAAGTACATACACTGGTATGCTGGAGTTTAGAATTTTTGTTCGGATGGAATCAGCCATGTCGACCATGCCTCCATATGTATTCATGTGGATAATAATCAGATCGGCATTGGTATCCTTTGCTCGCTCAAAAGCCTTCTGTGTGGTACGCCAAACAGGCTGTGCAATCATCTCCTTTATGTCATATTTGTAAACCCTGAGCTTTTTGACATGCTCCATTCCATCATCTGAAAAGGTGGTTGCATCAAAGGTCGGGGTTGTTACCAGGCTTGTGTCGCTCATGGCTGCACCTAGTGTAATAAGAACCAATACCAAAGATGTATATTGTATTGTAGTTCTAATGAAATTTGTTTTGCTCATAGCCTGTTTTTTTCAATCGTAAAAATACAAATAATAGGCAATGATTTACGATTAATAAGTAGGGATGACAAAAAAATGTATCATTTGGTTTTGATGAATTTTCAAGCGATGGACTTCGGCCTGTTTTGTGCTTCATATCAGTAAATCAATTATCTTTGTTGCGCTTGGGTATTAGGGTTGTCCATGCTTTTCTTTATAAAACTAAAAAGCTCATTTTATTTGAAATTCTCCGATTTTGAACTTGATGATTCCCTCATGGAGGGAATTAATTCGATGGGATATGAAAAACCCAGCCTTATACAGGAACAAGCCATTCCGCTAATTATTGAAGGCAGTGACCTGATTGCATGTGCACAAACCGGAACAGGCAAAACAGCTGCATTCCTGCTACCCTTGTTACATCATATCCTCAAACAGGATCGCCGCACCGACAACATCAAAGCACTCATCATTGCCCCAACCCGGGAACTTGCCGTGCAGATTGATCAACAACTTGAGGGATTTGCTTATTTTTCCGGTGTCAGCTCTCTGGCTGTTTATGGCGGGGGTACTGGTTCAGATTTTGACATTGAAAAGAAGGCACTTGTGAGCGGTGCGGAAGTAATTGTTGCTACACCTGGCCGGCTCATATCGCATCTAAACCTGGGATATGTCAACTTCAGCACATTGGAGTTTCTCATCCTGGATGAGGCTGATCGAATGCTTGATATGGGTTTTTTGCCTGACATCATGAAAATACTAAGTCACTTACCAAAAAAGAGACAGACCTTAATGTTTTCTGCTACGATGCCAAATGAGATTCGCAAATTGGCTAAAACAATTCTTTTCAATCACAAGGAAATTAACCTGGCTGTTTCAAAGCCGGCAACCAATGTGTTACAGGCTGCCTATCTGTTGCATGAAAGTCAAAAAATACCACTCATACAAAACCTGATCACTGGAAAGGATCTGCCTTTGATACTCATTTTTTCGGCTACTAAAGCGGGCGCCAAAGAAATCGAAAAAGCATTGAAGGCTTTAAAAATGAACGTCCGGGCTATTCATTCTGACCTTGAACAAGCACAGCGTTCCGAGGTAATGAACCAGTTCAAGAGCCGGCAGCTACAGATCCTTGTGGCCACCGATATTGTTTCCCGAGGTATTGACGTGGACGATATCAGCTTGGTAATCAATTATAATGTACCTGGAGAAGCCGAAGACTATGTGCACCGGGTTGGCCGAACAGCAAGGGCGGAAAAGTCAGGTCTTGCAATCACTTTAATTAGTTCTGAGGAATATCGAAAATTTAAACGTATTGAAGAATTTATTGGCGCGGCTGTTATGAAGTTGCCACTACCTGAAGCACTGGGAGCTGGACCATCCATTGTAGAGATGGAGAAAAAACACGGATCACATTTCAGGCATAAAAAAAAGAGAAAACCTCTGGCTGGGCAAAAAAGACCACCACGGAATAAGTAACCAATATAAAAAAATGATCAATTTGCAATTGATGTGTAAAATTTTATTGTGCTATCCAACTCACTTCAACTGAATAAAATCATCTGTGGCCGTTGTGCTGAAAGTCTTCGTTTTTTATCTCACCTTTATTGTATTTTCGTACCAATATTCTACACGCACCTAATAATCAAATGAACTATCTGTCAGTTGAAAATATTTCTAAAGGTTTTGGCGATGAGCTGCTTTTCGAAAACCTGAGCTTTGGCATTCAGAAAGGGGAGAAGGTAGCCCTGATCGCTGCCAATGGAGCTGGTAAAACTACGATAATGCGTATTTTGAGTGGTAAAGAAGAATCTGATGATGGTAATATTAGTTTTGCAGAGGGTTTGCGAATTGGTTTTCTGGAACAAGAACCAAACTTTGATGAAGCGCTCACAATAGAAGAGTTAATCGAAAGCAATCACACTTCTGTTTTGCAAGCTATTCGTGATTACGAAGCTGCCGTAGATGCGCATAACAAAAGTAATAACCACGAAACAAGCGAGGCCTTGGTGCTGGCGAGCAGTCGCATGGACACCTTGCAGGGATGGAACTATGAACAGAGACTTACCCAATTGCTGTCGCGTTATGGCATCAACGATCTGAAACAACGCATCAGTACATTGTCAGGAGGACAGAAGAAAAGGTTAGCACTCGCCCTGGTACTGCTGGATGAACCCGACCTTTTACTACTTGATGAGCCCACCAACCACCTTGATCTGGACATGATCGAATCGTTGGAAAAATACCTCAGGCAAAGTAATATCACCCTGCTGATGGTAACCCACGATCGCTATTTTCTTGATCGTGTGTGCAATAACATCCTTGAGCTTTTTCTTGGTAAACTCTATCGCCACAAGGGCAATTACACTTATTACCTCGAAAAAAGTGCTGAACGTGAAGAAGCCATTCGGGTTGAAGTTGCCAAAGCTGGTCAACAGCTTAAACAAGAGCAGGAATGGATGAGGCGTCAGCCAAAAGCACGCACCACGAAATCAAAAAGTAGAATAGATGCTTTTTATGAGTTGAAGCATAAAGCTCAGCAAAGGCGTGATCCCAAGCAGTTGGAGCTTGATATCTCGATGAATCGTATAGGAGGCAAAATACTGGAAATGCGAAATGTGAATAAAACTTTTGGTGGCATACCCATACTAAAGGATTTCGATTATATATTTACCAAAGGTGAACGCATTGGAATTATTGGCCCCAATGGGGTGGGTAAAACCACCTTTTTAAATATGATAACTGCAACTGTGAGTCCGGATAAAGGCCGTGTGATTGCTGGAGATACAGTGGTTTTTGGTTATTATACACAAGCCGGGTTTCAGTTTGAAGAGGATAAGAAAGTGATCGATGTGGTGAAGGGGATTGCAGATGTGATCAGTCTGGGCAACGGACGGACAGCTTCGGCATCGCAATTTTTAAACCATTTCAAGTTTCCACCAAAAATGCAGCAGCAGCCTGTATCATTGTTAAGTGGAGGCGAGAAACGAAGGTTGTATTTACTTACTGTTCTGGTGAATAATCCTAACTTCCTTATCCTTGATGAGCCAACAAACGACCTTGACCTGATGACCCTGGAAACGCTAGAAGAATTTCTGCGAAGTTATAAAGGTTGTCTTATGGTGGTTTCGCATGATCGATGGTTCATGGATGAAGTGGTTGACCAATTATTTGTTTTTCAGGGAAATGGCAAGGTAAAGGGTTTTGTTGGAAGCTATTCTGATTACAGACAATTTGTGGATGAACACGAGAAACTCGATCGCTCAAATAATATTTCGAAGCAAAAGAAGGAGCTCAAAAAACCAAAGCAGCATAATACCATTAAAAAGCGTACTTTTAAGGAACAAAAGGAATATGAGCAGCTCGAACTTGAAATTGAAAAGCTGGAATTGGAAAAAGCAAAGCTATCAGAACTGCTGAGTAATCCTGAGGGTGATTATCTTGAATTAGAAAAACTCTCGCATCGAATGCATGAGCTGAATCAACTTTTGGATGAGAAATCATCGCGTTGGCTCGAACTTGACGAGATTGGATAAAACTTATAATAAACCTATTTGACCATGACTGAAGATCAAAATGAAAAGCTAGAGCACATCCTGGAGGAAATAATTGTTAAACGTGAGCTGTGGTTATTGCAGGCAGATGCCGGTCAATACGCATTGCTTGGAGATGATACCGGGCGGTCATTTATGCCGGTATGGTCTTCAAGGTCTGAAGCTGAAAATGCCATTGCAGACGAGTGGAATGGATATGAAGTTGTCTCCATGTCAATCACTGAATTTATTGGTTGGCTTGGTGAATTGCACGAGGACCAAGTTTACTTGGGGTTCAACCCTGATGAGAATAATAAAATATTAGCATTAGATGCACTAGGATTGAAGGAGTATCTGACGACCAGACTTGGTAAATCCTAATGTATGCTATGCAAAAAAAAGGACGATCATCAGGGTGATTCAAAACAAAGAAAAATACCCTGAGCTAATGATAATCATAAGGAATATAGCTCAGGGTAAATATGTTTCGGTTTAATGCTGTACTCAAACAAGCCTGACGAACTGGACTTCGGCGTTTATCCTCACTTCTTCACTTACCAATACACCTCCTGCTTCCAGTGCTGCATTCCAGTTTAAGCCCCAGTCTCTACGGTTTATGGTACCACTAACCGAAAAACCGGCTTTATCATTTCCCCAAGGGTCTTTTATGACCCCGCCAAATTCAACATCCAGTGTAATTTCTTTGCTCACCTCCCTTATGGTAAGGATGCCGGTAAGCTTATATGCTTGCTCGTCAAGCTTTTCAAAAGCTGTGCTTTCAAACTTGATTTCAGGAAATTTTTCCACCTCAAAGAAATCAGCGCTTCGGAGGTGATTATCACGATCATCATTATTTGTGAAAATTGATGCAGTGTCAATACTGACAGCAACTTTGGCAATGCTAAAATTGTTGCCTGATGAAGTAACCTTTGCATCGAACTTTCGAAATTCTCCTTTAACATTGGTGATCATCAAATGCTTTACTTTAAAAATTATTTCACTGTGAGTAGGATCAATTGTCCATGTGGATCTGTTGTTCATAGCTATTA
>CALAZZ010000051.1 GCA_937926515.1 uncultured Bacteroidales bacterium
GGCGCGGTGAAACTCCTTTCTTCAACATTGGTTGCTGGTGTTCCTGTATCCGGTACATGATCCGTTGTCTTGATCATGTTGTCAGGTTCTGTATCAGATACTAATTCCTGCAAATGAAGCAATTGTTCATAAAGCAGTTTTGTTTTATCCAGCATCACATCCACGTCTATGCTATGAAGCTTAAATCCAGATTTAGAGATTCGGTTAAGATGTGCGGCCAGATTTTCATTCTCCAACTTAATTTCTTTAATCAGCTTGTTTGATTCCATTGTTTTCAAATATTCAGGCTCAGGAGCCAGACAGAAGTTTTAATGATTATTTTTGCACAAAAGCAAAGGATAAAATTATAAAGTTACAGCACACAGCCCATCATGTTTCTTGAAAAAGATACAAACAGCAAGTCACGGACAGGCTGGATTGAAGTGGTTTGCGGCTCTATGTTCTCAGGCAAGACTGAAGAACTCATCCGTAGGCTCAATCGTGCCCGCATTGCGAAGCAACGGGTTGAGATATTCAAACCTCAGATAGACAAACGTTATAGCGATGATAATGTTGTTTCGCACGATGCCAATACCGTGGTCTCTATTCCGGTACAAAGTGCTTCACAAATACTGTTCTATGCTCATGATTATGATGTGGTTGGAATTGATGAAGCTCAGTTTTTTGACGATGAGCTTGCATCTGTTTGCGAGCAATTGGCCAATAGCGGCGTACGTGTGATCGTGGCCGGCCTTGATATGGATTTTCAGGGTAAACCATTTGGACCCATTCCTGAGCTTATGGCTTGTGCTGATTATGTCACCAAGGTTCACGCAATCTGTATGCAATGTGGTAACCTGGCTCAATTTTCGCACCGTAAGGTGGCCGGTGACAAGCTTGTGATGTTGGGTGAAACCGAAAGCTATGAGCCACTTTGCCGCAAATGTTACAACGAAGCGAAAAAGAAAAAATAATCCCTAAAAACCGGCTGAAAGCCTAAGGCTGATATTACGCTGTGGTTGAATATCTCCGGGCCGGCCGATGTATTCGACATTGGTGAGGTTTTTAATTGCCAGCGAAAGCCTGAGTTGTCCACTAAGTTGATAACCTGCCTGCAAGTCGATAATTAAATGTCCTGTGTTAGCTGTTTGCCAGTATTCATAAAAACCCGGAAGTATCCTTTCACGAGTTAACGGATCCAGGAAAACCAGATCAATACGAAGCATTTTTGAACGAGCAACCAGACCCAACCCGATGTCCCACTTTTTGTAAGAACTGCTTAACAGCATTTTAGCTGTGTGATGTCGGCGGTATTTAAGCATATCATCAGTGTTTTCGCCGGTGCCCGGATCGAATTCTACAGGATACATATACACATAACTTCCCGTGAGGGTATTTCTGAAGTTCCCTAGTTGATTGGAGACCATATATTCCAGCTCGAGCCCATACACCCTTGATGCTTCAACATTGCCAGCCCTGAAACCAAAACCGGTGCTGCCTGTGATGGGATTGTTATAAATGCCGAACAAAAACTCGATCATATCCTTATTTTGCAGGTAGAATAGCGCCAGATCAGCCTGGCCGGAAAAATAAGCTGTTTTAAGACCCTGCCTGATTCCAAGCTCGGCATTCCATCCCGACTCTGCTAAAATATTTGGATTTGGATATACCTGCACCGCACCTAGGGTCGTAGATGCAAAGTGTTCGGCTATGGAAGGAAATCTGTACCCCTGGCCAAAGGATGCTCGCAAAAAGGTAAAATCGGCCAGCTTGTAGTTGAGACCAGCCCTGAATAAAGGAACAAGTTTATCCGGTTCCTTATCAAGCTTGTTGTGTTCAACCCGCATGCCTGCCACAAGCTTAAGACGCTCGGCGGGACTCACCTCAGCTTGCATAAAAGCTGCCAGGTTAAGGCTTTGATGATCACCGTAAAAATTGGACAACACCTTGCTGCTGTTTTGTGAAATGCCCGTATTGATATGGAGCCATTTAGCAAGCTGATACCAAAACTGGTACTCCATATAGAAATTATTGGCTTCGCTATCATTCTGAGCCGACTCGGGAAAAAGATTAACTGTGCGCTGATAACGGGCCCTGATGTCATGGCTGAAAATACCGGGCTTCTTATAACTGATGAAAGGGTCTATTGCCAAAAAACTTCCTTTAAGCGCAATGGCTGTTGAGGTGTCATGTATCAGTGCTCCTGTTTCTGCATTTTCCCAAAGCACAAAATCCGTTTTTCGAACCTGCCCGTTATGCACTGTAATGCCATAGATCAATCCTTCAATTTTTTTAGCAAAATGTTTGAGTTTTAGGTGTAAACGGCCGCCATTATCTTCGTTGCGCAACCTGTAGCCTGGATTGAGCATGATGCTCCCACCAAGACCAAAATCCGTAGATCCTATCTTTTGAAGATGATTGAAACCTACATTGGTAAATATTGTTGGCGATTCCCACCAAACCCATTCCTTATTCCTGGGCTTACTATAAATGCCTGCTTCAACAAAGGCGCCGGTAATGGGTTCAACCGTGGCATCAGCGGTGCGGAAATTAATCACCCCGTTCAGTGCAGATGATCCATATACCACAGAAGAGGCACCTTTGATGATCTCGATCTGGCTAATATTTTCCAGTGGAAGAAATTGCCAGCGGATATTGCCTGCATCGGGGGCGATAATTGGCAGACCATCTAAAAGCATAAGCACGCGGCTGCCAACACCATAACTAAAACCACTGCCACCACGCATGGAGGCTTGCCCGTCAAGCACTTCAAGGCCGGGTGACTTATCTATAAGCTCCATCGGGCTGCTAATGTGCTGCCTCGCTACACTTTCGGGCTTGATGATGCTCATCGAAACCGTGAGCTCGGCAATGCGTTGCTCGATGCGGCTGGCCGTGACCACCACCTGGTCCATTTGAATGACGTCCTGCTCCAGCGAAATAGTTAATTCCGTTGTTTCGCCCGATTTTAATGAAATGTTGCGAGTAAGTGTTTTGTAACCGAGCATTCTAAAAAATATGCTCTGATTGCCCGAAGCTGTTGTGAAATTAAAACTACCCTTATCATCTGTAATGGTGCCCTGCGATTTACCATACAATATGCTCACCCCAGGAATAGTTTCACCTGTTTGCCGGTCTAAAACAACACCCCTAACCTGACTGTCAGCCCTTTGTGCTTGAAGTATTAAAACGGGAACATAAAAAAATAAAACTAAAATTATCCTGTGCATCATGGATTAGGTTGTTGGTTGCTACACAAGAACATTATGATCAATCAGCGCAAAGATACGATTGAATGATTATGAATGGGTAGAACTTCCGAAGAATGTTAGGGAGAAATAGAAAGGAATTATAAAAAAGGGAAAGAGGTGCTTTAAAGCAACCTCTTCACCCTGTGGAGCATAACGGAATCGAACCGATGACCTTTTGACTGCCAGTCAAACGCTCTAGCCAACTGAGCTAATGCCCCGTAAAACGAGATGCAAAATTACAGTTTATTTCATTTTGTCCAAATGGTTCCGAAAAAATTGACTGGCCCCTCCCGGAATATTGCTTTTCGCTATTTTTGAAATATGCAAAATCATCACACAAAACGCTTATTTATCGCTGCGTCAATCCTGGCCGATCTGAGTTTGAAAACACTTGTCGAAAAGCTACGCCATTCACTTTCATATGAAAGAATCAATTGGGTTAAGCCGGATAATATGCATTTAACCTTTAAATTTCTGGGTAACACACCTCAAGATAAAATTCTTCCAATTACCAGGGAATTACAATCAGTGGCTAACCACCACAAGCCTATAGCCTATTATCTGAACAAATGTGGCATTTTCGGAAGCAAATACAACCCGAGGGTGATCTGGCTTGGTGCTGACAGTCACCCTGAATCCATCATCAGTTTAGCTACAGATATTATTGACAGTATGCATAAGCTGGGGTTTGAGCGCGACCGGCAAAACTTTGTTCCACACCTTACCATTGGGCGTATCAAACTCTTATCTGACAAGCATCGTTTTCAGCAACTGATTCAATCGATTGAACAGGCCGATTACCAACAATTACAACTTAATGAATTCAGACTTTATGAAAGTGTGTTAAAACCAACCGGTCCTGAGTATACTATCATTGAAAGGTTTCCGTTGACAAAATGATGAAATCATACCGCAGATCTAATTATTCGATGTCAGTCAAATTATACTACTTTAGCATCACAAATCCGATTTAGCTCCATGAAAATTATCAGCTACAATGTCAACGGTATTCGTGCCGCTATCAACAAGGGACTGCTTGAATGGCTCAATGCCACCAAACCGGATGTGCTGTGTTTGCAGGAAATTAAAGCACAGGAAAATCAGATTCCTTTGCTTGACTTTGAAGAACTTGGATATCACCACTATTGGTTCCCAGCCAAAAAGAAAGGATATAGCGGTGTGGGTATTTTGAGTAAGTCACAGCCTGACTATGTAGCGTATGGTATGGGAATCGAACACTATGATGATGAAGGACGCTTTCTTCGCGCTGACTTTGGAGACCTTTCCGTTGTAAGTGTTTACCACCCATCGGGCAGTAGTGGTGACGAAAGACAAGCATTTAAAATGCAATGGCTTGATGATTTTAACACCTATGTGCACCACTTACGCCAGGAAAAAAATAAACTCGTGCTCTCTGGTGATTACAACATCTGTCACCAGGCCATTGATATACATGATCCTGTCCGTAATGCAACGGTATCAGGTTTTTTGCCGGAAGAACGTGCATGGATGAGCGCTTTTCTGGCTCAAGGATACATTGACACCTTCAGGCATCTGAACAAGGAGCCCCATAATTACAGCTGGTGGAGTTACCGTGCCAATGCACGCAACAATAACAAGGGTTGGCGTATTGACTACAATATGATCACCGAAAATCTCCTGCCCCAATTGAAATCAGCCAGAATCTTGCCTGGAGCAAAGCACTCCGACCACTGCCCTGTGATGGTTGAGATAGATTGCTAATTTAAAGCTGGAAATTCAAATACCCAAGGTATAACTATCCTCAAAGAAATCTTGACCCGGAACACCTAGCATTCAGCTTGTCAATCAATTTTTTGCCTGTCAGCATTCAATTATTCCAGACCCACCATCTCGGGACCCATTTCAAAGTAAATATCTACCGGGATTCCCGCTTCAGTAAGACGGTCTAGATCTGCCTGCAACTGTGGCTTGATTATTCCCTCATTACCAATCCATTCTTTCACTTTATCATAATCCCCATCGCCTTGTGCAGTAAGCACCATTCGAGTGAGTTCACGTGCTGCAGCTTGCATCTTTTCCATATCTATGGCATAAAAACCATCTTCATCACGGGTAAAAGCTTCCTGATCCAAGAAAAAGTTAAAGGTCAACATATTTGCCTTGCCATGGGCACTTGCTGCCCCAAACCTTACAGAGCGGAAAAATCCGGCCATAAAGGTGACATAGTTTTCCATTATATCTGTATCCGTCCATTCGCCCATTTCAGATAAGCGTGTAACCAGGAACAGGCCCAGTATGTCAGCTTTGGCTTCCTCAAGGGCAGAATATTGTTCGCGAAGGGCATTACGCACAGTAGTACTGCCGTCAATGGTGTTTTTAATACCCATACCATGTGCCACTTCATGAAACATGGTATTGCTGAAAAAGGCATCAAAAGAAATGTATGGTCGCTGATCCGGCGCGATCAATTCGTTGGCAATTGGCATCAAAATATGATCAAACTTTGCTTGCATGCTGTTCTTTAGTTGTAATTTACGTGTTCCTTTTTCAAGATGAACGCGTTCATCATTTGGCAGGTTGATGGCAATGGTTTTACTGGCCATATTGCAATCGCCGGCGTAATATATAGCGTCATAAGCATTCAAGTCGGCATCAGATCCAGGAACTTCACGCTTATAAATCTCTTCAACCGGTAATTGTGTCTGCAGTTCGGGTAAAAATTCAGCATATCGCGACAGTCGGTCACTCCAGGCCTTATCCTTGATCAATATAAATGCCTCATGTGCTGCTTTGTATCCATAACGGTTGTCGAGGTAATTTTCAATGGGCCCGATCACCAGGTCAACATTGTTATTTCGAATGTCCATCCATGCCATATCACTCTCCAGGTAATCGTCCTCCAGCATAGCTTTCGCTCTCAATTGGAGATAATGAGCAAACTCCGGGTCAGCTGCCAGCTCTGAAGCCTGGCGCAAATATGTGGCCACCTCCATGATCTGGTCTGCATAAGCTTCGTGGTACCAAACTGCCTTCAACTGCCCCAGCTCATCACGTTGAATCAGGGTGTACTGACTAGCTTTGTTTGGATCATCAAAATCATCAAATTCTTCATCCGTCATATCTGCCGGATAAAACTGAGCTCCCTTGGTTTTGGGGCCATAGGATTCAAGAAATGGCCTTTGGTTATCAAGCTGATCCCAAGGGCCATAATTAATCTTCGCAAACTGTCGTGCAGCCGGGTCATCAATTTGAGCCAGAAATGCATCTTTATCGCCATAATTTTGTGTCCAGAAGATGTCGTCCATGATATCAGAAGCTTTAAATAAAAGCTTCAACATTTCTTTTTCATTGGCACTCAGGTGGTCGATATTGGCAGTAAGCGGAACTTGCACATACTTATTCAGAAGTTGTTCCATTGGTGAGGGTTCAGGTTCTTCAGCTTCAGGTGACACACAGCTTGATACAACTGAAAGCATGAAGATTAATGCAATTGTAAACGAAAGTGTTTTGTTTTTCATTGGATATTAAATGTTTAGATTTAACAACGAAATTAAGAAATATTTCGATCAATGACATAACAGTGTTACTATTCGCGGAATGCTTTTGGTTTGACGATCACAAAATTGCGTGAAATATTAAACCCAAAGAAAATATCTCCTCCTCCCCATTTACCTGTTGTCTCAGTTATAAAGGCACGTTCAAACATGGCTTGTCCGTTTGAAATGTGAAGCTGAAAAACATGGCCACCGGTTTCAATATCAAAACCTAAAGAAACAATATCCATTCGGTTCAAGGTGGTTTGATCTTCGGGATAGTAAAAGTATTCAGCATTGAAAGTCATCCTGTTGGTTAGCTTTACACGGCCGCCAAACCCCATGGCATATGACAAATTCTTATCAGCCTTGGTAGGAACAAGGTTTTTATGAATGATGGTAGGACTGAGCTGTAAGCTGAAGCTCTCTCCAAATTTGTGGGCAATCAAAAGTTGATGTACATAGGACAAACGTGAGGTGAAATAATTGGTGCGTTCAGGAAATCGCCACCTTAACGAATTCAATGCCATGTTCGCGTAATACGAAACACTCAAAGGCATCATTCTTGCCCCACTGCTCTGCCGCAGTAATTTAACCTTAATGAATCCATCATAGGTTTTTTCCCAGGCGCTGCGTCCAATTCCAACTGCAATGTGATCATTAATACCGTATTCAAGTCCAAGCCGAATGGTTGCCCTGTCAAGTCCAAAAAACTCATATGCACCACTGTTAAGTGCACCAAAATTATGCTGGATCAGAAACAGCAAATTACCTTCTGCTGGGTTTTCAACCGAGTGCCCATATACAACACGGGTAGTTTTGAATGTTGCATAAGCATATTCGATCACAGGTTCTTCTTCGCCGAAAAGGTCGAAAAGATCATCCTGTGCCTTTAGTGAATATGTACCTGTGCATAACGCAAGTACAATTAATAGTCGGCTTGTTGCTTTCATTTGTATTACGACTTTGTTGGTCAATCAAATCAGTGGCCTGTGCTTAAGCCTGTTAATAGCTTAAGATGTAACAGCAAAACACTAATTATCAGGCATACCATCATTGATCCAGGCTTCGATTTTGCTGATGGTACAATCATCCAGTTTGGCTCCTCCCTGTGGCATGGGCGTATATCCTGATTCGTGCTTGATCGCTCCAAGAAAGCGTGCAGGTCCGGCACCGATTGTAGCAGTAAGCTCATCATAATTACCCATTGTCAATCCAACAGGTGCAACAGCGCCTGTATGACAGATCACACAGTTGTTGTTGATCACCGGCCATACCTCATCCGAAAATGATACACTATCAGTATCGCAATCCCCATTGGGATATAATTCCTCTTCATTGTCCTTATAACATCCGGAAAGGATAATTGATCCCATAAAAAATAGAATAATATATCTACTGTATTTAATTATCTGGTGTTCCATCTAGTATCCAATTTTCAATTTGTGTAATTTCACATTCACTTAATTTATTACCATTTAATGGCATATTTGTAAAGCCAGACTGCCAACTTATTGCGCCAAGCAGCCTGCCACTATTAGCCATTGCCGCTATCTGACCATAATTGGACAGGCTGATGCCTCCTTGAGGGCTGCTTCCACTATGACAACTAAGACAATGTTTTTGGATGGTCGGCCAGACCTCTCCACTAAAACTTCCCAATTGGTCATCGCACTCTTCTTCGCATGCATTGTTCTGTGCGCCTTGCATGATCCATGTGCGTATCATCGCTATTTGATCAGGTTTCAATCTGTCATAAGGAGGGGGAGGCATGCGGTCATCTTCATCATCGTCAGTGATCTTTTCATATATCTCACTGTTGTCAGGTCTTCCGGGACGCACATCTCCGGTGTTGATCACAGAGGCATAGTCGGTAAGAACAACCCCATCCTGAGCTGTTCCCGGATCGTGGCATCCGATTACCCCACAGCTTTGTATGAGTAAGGGCAAGATATCATTTTGAAAATAAACAGTATCCGGATCACATAAGACTACCGGATCGGGATCGGGGTCGGGATCAGTATTGGGGATAAAGTCATCAGGCTCGTGCTTACAGGCAACAGATGAGGCAAGTAGTAACATAGCGACCAAAGTCCGGAAAGTGATTTTCATTTTTGAATAAATGACTTATTTATAATTCGTCTAAATTAGTAAGTTTTTTCATAACGTAATTTCAGGCCATTTTGTATACAGATCACAGCATATTTTTGGTACTCATAACCACAGTGGTTAAACAAGACATAGATTTTAAAATCAGAGAAATAAATCCGCTGCGATGCCGTCTGCAAAAAATTTTCCCTTAGGCCGTAAATAGTACCGGTTTTGTTTCAATTCCAACTGATCACGTTCAATATATTTATTTGCTTGTTTATGACAATGATCGGCAACTTTTTTTCCAAAAGTATTGTACACATGTTCGATGTCGCAACCCCAGATCGTTCGCAATGAGGTCATCACATATTCGTTGTAACGTTGTTCCAAGCTAAGCGCTTCCTTATCTTCGACAATATTGCTAAAGTCATTTTCATGTATATACTGGTTCAGGTTCGAAACATTCCATTGACGCGTAATGCCGTTGTATGAATGTGCCGAAGGGCCCAGCCCAAGATAGTTGCCTCCTGTCCAGTAAATGCTGTTGTGCCTGGAATAGTGACCGGGTAAGGCGAAATTGGATATCTCGTAATGTACAAAGCCTTGAGCATCCATTTGCTTAACTAGAAGTTCAAATTGCTCTGCGGTTTGCTGCTCGTCAACCGGTTGCATTTTACCTCTGTTAATCAAGGTATTCAACGCAGTTTTAGGTTCAACGGTGAGGGCGTAAGCAGAAAGATGGGGGATTTTTAGTTCGAAAAACAGTTTAAGGTTATCCAACCATTTCTCATTTGTTAAAGTGGGAATTCCATAAATCAGGTCAATGGTAAGATTAGTAAAACCAGCATTCTGGGCAAGAAGTATTGATTTTTCTGCCTGTTCGGCAGCATGCACACGGTTTAGATAATGTAAGTCTGCATCGTGAAAGCTTTGCACCCCTAGACTGAGGCGGTTCACTTCCGTTTCTTTCAGCGCAACCAGATAGTTCATTTTCAGATCATCCGGATTGGCCTCAAGTGTTATTTCAACATTAGGCTGCACATTGAAATGTTGTTTAATTTTTTCAATGATGATTTGAACTGTATTCGTATTCAAGAGTGATGGCGTGCCACCGCCAAAATAAATGGTAGAAACCGGCTCATTCAACAGATAGGTTTTCTGAGATTCGATTTCAAAAAGTAATTTTTCTACAAAGGTGTCCAGATGCTTAGTGGTCGCCATTGAAAAAAAATTGCAATAATGGCATTTTTGCTTACAAAATGGAATATGCAAATAGATACCTGCCATAGTCTCAGCAATCGGGTCATTGAACAAAAGGTGGATAATACTGTTTAAAGTTGAGCAAGTTATTTCGAGTTTCTGTTATATATTTTTAACAATTTGTAAGAAATCGTTAAGAATTCAATTTAAGGAAACCCCCTATACTTGCGGCCAAAATTAATTCATTAATATTAATACATTTACTAATCATGAAAAAATCACTATTGACTATTGTTTCATTGCTTGTAGCCACCTTGGGCTTCAGCCAATCCACCGAGTGGAAAATTGACCATGCTCATTCCAATGTCACTTTCGAAATCACCCATTTGATGGTGGCAACAGTTATAGGTAAGTTCGAGCAGTTTTCGGGAACCATTAAATCAGATGCAGAGGATTTCTCAGATATTACTGTAGAGTTTCAGATTGAAACAGCCTCGGTAAACACCAACAACGAAAGACGTGACAATCACTTGCGCAGTGACGATTTCTTTGACTCAGAAATCAATCCCTACATGACATTCAAGAGCAAGGCGTTCGAGAAAAAAGAAGGTAACAATTACAAAATGTTGGGTGACCTAACCATGAATGATGTTACCCGGGAGATCGAGTTTGATGTGAGGTTCATGGGCACCATTCAAGATCCATGGGGAAATACGCGTGCAGGTTTTCGTGCCAGCAGTGCCCTTGACCGTACTGATTATAACCTGACCTACAACACTGCTCTTGACGGTGGTGGTGTATTGATTGGCAATAATGTTGACTTGCGTGTAAACCTAGAGCTGATTAAGGAATAGTCTTAGCTTAAAACATTTAACATTAGCCACCGTATCTTACTATGGTGGCTTTTTTTTCCTATGTTTCATTGTAGGCGACTGGCGTGCCTGCTTATTAGCTTCCATACCTCATCCTTAAACACATAAACCTCTGTTATAAACAGTGTGGTTTTTAGTGTGTTTTCATTCATGGCAGCATGAATATGGCATTGGGCTGTCAGAATCGCAGTGTTTTGTTCGCTTCTGACCAATATATCCGTAAGTTCCACTTCATAGTAAACGATGGTACCCTCAAGTACATTCTGAATGACATCATCCTTGCTTTCAACAACCCCATTTGAGTGAATATACAACAGGTTATCATCAAGATATCTTTGAAGGGAATCGGTCTGTTTTTCGATGAGCCAATCAAATTTCAGTCTGGATAAGTGACTTATGACTTCATTGACCTCAGCAGAGGCATTCAGGCCAATATTGATTATGAGAGCTATGGCGATAAAAAAGATTCTCATAAGGAACATTTTAAGGTTAAAATCTTTAGATCAAATAGTTGATTTTGAGGTTTTAAGTATAATTCTGAAAGTAGTCCCTTCGCCCGGAACCGATGAACGCACAAAGATACGTCCGCTATGGTAATCGCGAATGATCCGTTTGGCTAAAGATAGTCCAAGCCCCCACCCACGTTTTTTGCTGGTATAACCCGGGTTGAATACATTCTTGAATTCAGACTTTGACATGCCTTTTCCGTTATCGCTAATATCAATAATGACTCTGTTGTTGATCTGTTTCAGGTGTATGCTTATTATTCCCTGTCCACTCATGGCATCAATGGCATTTTTACATAGGTTTTCTATTACCCATTTGAAAAGTGGTGCATTTAAGGGTACCATAACCTTAGTGTCAGCAGGAACATCGAATTGGTAGTCAATCTTTTTAGAGGTTCGTGGCCTCAAATAATCAATCGTTTCGCTGATAACGATCACCAGGTCCACAATTTCAAGCTTGGGTGGTGATCCAATTTTTGAGAACCTTTCTGTAATATTTTCAAGCCGTTGTATGTCCTTCTCCATCTCACCGATAGCCTCTTTTTGCTGCGCTTGCTCGTCCATCTTAAGTAACTCAAGCCACGCCATCATTGATGATAAGGGTGTTCCGATCTGATGTGCCGTTTCTTTAGCCATTCCTGCCCAAACCTGGTTTTGTTCAGACTTTCGCGCATAACTGAACAACAAATAGGCAATTAACAGGAAAAGTGCTATAACAATGATTTGCACAATCGGAAAGAATCGTATACTAACGAGAAGATCCGAGCTTTTGTAGTAAATAAAAGTTGCGCCATGATCAAGAAAATTGACCTGTATGGGCTTATTTTCTGAAGCCATGATCTTGAGCTGCCTTGCGACAAAATCTGGGTTCTCCATGTTTCGCTCATTCAGGTTTCCAAATTGTAAGACATTGGTGTGTGTGCTGTCAGTAATTATAACAGGAACGCTGGCCGCATTCACTGCTACTTCGGTCATAAACGAACTGACAAGGTCGTCCAGAACCCTTTTCAATTCGGTAAAAATGATGGATTCCCTGTAATATAAATATTGTCTAATCCTGGGTGATATCTGCATGACAAAAGGATCATACTCCATAAAATCCTGTAATGCTTCACCATGCAGTAGGGTAAGGGTATCATGTTTAGGTTCCAGGTTGGCCTTACCCAGTATTTTCCCATTATCATCAGTAATGATCACGGGAATGCTGGTGTTGTTATTGATGATTTCTAGTGCTAGTGTGAGCTCAGCTTCCAAGGAGCCTTCAATCACATTTTTATAGGCTTTGGTTAATAATTCAACGCGGTTTCGCTCCTGTATACGCACTTCGTTAAAAAAACCTTCGGTGTAATTCATCAGGCTGGCACGACGCTGCACGGCATCAGCCCAAACCCTGATCTGGTCACGTTCCTGCCGGGCAAACTCACCAACCAACTTATTGGTATAATAAATAGAAGCACTGATAATGATCAGCGCCATGCTAGCCAAAAAAATCTTCCACTTTTTTTTCCTCGTATAAAGGTTCACCCGTCTTTGTTTCGTGATAAATGATAAACGATTAACCGACTGTAAAATTATTTAAAATCTGCTTCTCACTTTAAGGGGTTGATTATCAAAAAAGATAGTTCAATCCAATGTAGAGCCCGCTTTTACCATCCTGTGGGTCAAAAGGCTTCCCGTAATCCGCAGAAATAATAAAGTTTTCGTTCATCACAATTTTTAACCCTATTCCTGCTGTCCAATGCAGCTTTTCTGACCCAAAATTGAAATAATTATCCCAGTCAACATTGACATACTGCTGTTTAAGCAAATTCACCTGATCTTCAATTTCTATTTTTCTGACCACCTGGCCTACATCAAGAAAAGGGTTCAGGGCGAGATAAAAATTCTGATTGATCAATCTGGTTTGAAGGAATTTCCATCTGAACTCCAGATTCCCGTAAATAAAATCTTCGCCTACCACCCTGTTTCGTAAAATTCCACGCAATGAACGCTGACCGCCAAGTCCCTCTGAATAAGCACCCCTAAGTTGGGTTGTTATCATTAGGGGTTGGGCATAAAAGGGAACATGGGTGCCAAGATTTCCCTGATAAGACAGCCGATAAACAAAGGACAATGTTTTTGGAACCAGGGTAAAGTACTGCCTGTGGGTAATACTCAAGCGCATAAAACCTTCATCAAGGTCGGAAAATGATTTTGGAGCAGCATACAGGATCATATCTGTCCAGATGCCTTTCATCGGATTGGGGTGGAAATCGCGTGTGTCATAGACCAAACCAGCTTTTAGTCCTACAAACATTCCCCCATCAGTTTCATTTTGAGGAATGAGGCCCCATTGCTGATAGCGCTCATAAAGTCCGGGCTGCTCCTCAACGGATGGAAGTTTTTTGTCGTCATCCAGGCCTTTATTCAGCCGGTCAATATCAACCGATGCCGGTCTGATATCGTAAATTTCAAAGCCTGCTGCCCATTTCAGCTTTTCACCATATAAAGGGCCACTCACATCGGTGTGTACCCGCCACATGTTTCGCTGCTGCTTATAAAACATTCGACTTTTATAATCAGTGGTGATTTCGTCGTCCTCCCAATCAGGATTATACACTGATTCGAACCCATTGAACCCAAGAAATGAGATGGCCTGTTCGGGCATGTAGCTTGCGTCAAAAGTCAATCGAATACCCGGAATTAGTACCTCACTATCATATGAAAACCTGAATAAACCGCTTCCTTTGGTATAACGGGAAATCTCAAAATAAAGCATATGGTCATAGTTGGGATATCGGCTTCCATCGCCGTAATTAAATAAATTGATCAATCCCCCATATTGAAACCCCAGGTCAGAATTAAACGAAACGGCCGGCAAAGCACCGAAATTCCACCCGGTTTTTACATCTTGGTTTTCGTCTGCGCTCAGAAGCATCGAAAAATTAAAAAACAAAAGTGCCAGTAAAATAGTCTTGATTTTCATAGAAAAACAGGTTTGATTTATGCAGCAATTTAATAAGAATTATATGATGAGCTCAAGTATTGAATTTTTTTCTGTCAGCATTGGCCCTATCCATGCTCGCAAAAGCGTTTATTCCTATTGATGAAATAATAAGGTAATCAATCTTCATTGTCGCTCCCAGTCAGTCTTAACTTCTGTCTCTCCCTGATAAAAACCACGATCAAAAACATTGCAAATAATGCCGAGTGCAATATGGTTTTATACATCAATGATAATTCATTTGTATAATAATCAGAAACAAAAAAGATACCCAGGGCAAATATAAAATAACCTAAGGCCCTGAGTAATTGATATGGAACTTTATAAAACCTCCGTCCCCACAAAAAGGATATGGCCATCATGCTGAAATAACAAACAAAATGAGCCCAGGCAGATCCATAATAGCCCCATATTGGTATCAGAATAATATTCAATATTAATGT
>CALAZZ010000052.1 GCA_937926515.1 uncultured Bacteroidales bacterium
CTGTACGAAATGCCGTCATTGCTGAATGTAAGCTTGTAGTGTTGTTTGTGAAGTAAATTTCTTACAACCTTCACGATCTTACTCTGATATGCAAACCCGAGGTCATTATCAATGAGCCCCACTCCCTGCCCCAACATAAACTTTACATCGCCACCAGGTAACTCGGCGGCATACATCTCATCAATATCAACATCAAATTCATACCTTGGTTGCTTGATCTTATTATACTCAGCCATACCTTTCTCGTACAGCTCTTCTTCGGCCTCATCAATGTACGACTCAGGCATCCGAATATCAAGCAACACGTACTTGTCCCCGATATTAATTTGATATGCAGCGCTCGTCGCAGAGGGCAACGTAAGACCACGTTCATCTGTCACTTTACGAAGTTTGAAAGTCTTCGTAACCGGATCAAACCCGATCACCTCAAACTCATATCCTGCCAGGTTGCCGGAGTTGAAATGTAACTTTGCAGCATGGACATCCTCTTCAACCAGGTTAAACATAGACGAATCAATAAACTCATCGACACTCTCAACAGAGGTAACAGTACCCGTACGGGAAGGAAACACATCATCAAATATCTTGACACGCTCAACCAGGCCATATTTATCCACCGCCTCCGGATCTTCGATAAAGCTGCCAATGTTATTAAACTTAAGCCGGGGGGAGTAGTTCCTGTAATTGTCTCCTATGTTTCGGCTTGATCCGTAGCAGTAAAGCCTGGTAATGATGTTGTTGTTATCTACCAGCCTCCGTGTGATGTTATACAAACCCTTGCCACGTCCATATTCAAAAACATGCATTCCGGCACCAATCGATTTGCGCAAGTGTATGATCTTCTCACCGGTGCCATCAACATACTCAATTTCATACTCAAGGCTGTACATATCACACACTTTCCTAAGTGCGCTCAAACAGCTATCTTCTGAAAACTGTATTGTTTCATACCTCAGGTCTGGATTGAGTTCTTCACCGGTATATATTTCTATCCAGCCATAACCGGCATACCCAAGCTTCTTACCTCCATAAACAGTGCCTTGCAACACATCCACATAATTACCGTACCCTGGGCTGTTTTCACCCGTCCCATCTTGCTGCACGGTCCAGATCCAGTTTCCAACACCTGAGCCTGATAACAGGTAAATCTTATTAACCTGGGATGGATCACTGCTGTTTAGCACCAAAACTCTCATTCCGGCGGTGATCGTTACACCGTCAATTTGTGTATTGCCGGCATGCAATGAGAGGCCACCACGGTTAAACACCAGGTTCACATCAGGACGCGGAGTAACACCAGAGGTAAATGAGAGTATCCACTTGTCAGAACCAAATACCCTTTCAAGGTTTCGCTCTATCAGCTGGATGAAATCTCCGACCTGGCCTGTCAAATAGTACTCATGTCCCATGTGGATGCCAGTATTGTCAATGTCGAGCATCACAGCCTTTGATAGGTCATAGATATCACCCTCAAACCGGGCTTCATAGTCATATTTTAACTTTGACCGTTTCTTGACCACAGCGGGAAGATTAAGCGTGTACTTCAAGCCGCCTGCGAGGATATAATCACCAACCTCCAGGTCAACAACTTCACTACTCTCAAATGTGCATGACACGAAGTCTTCATTCATCAATTGCCGCTCCTGTTCAAGCCTTTTTGGCTTAACTGTAGCAATGACGCTATCTCCCCGGTAGATTTTTAGAAGTCGCATATATGTGTACCACTCATTGAGTTAATTGTAACATCATCCGGATCCTGATAAAAGACAGCTAAACAGCGAAACAGAACCCCGTTGGCCGTAAACATCCTCGAAACAGCCTGAGGATCCTCATCAGGTGTAACCTTTACTACAGGGCCGCCTCCATCAAAACCTACGTAGACTGTGTTTTCAACATTCAGGTTGGCAGTAAGTGTACCGGCCCCACCGGTGGCCAGATGTAGTCTTTTATGTGGGAAAGCTTCACGGAGGCGTAGGGTAAACTTCCAAAAGTTTTTACCCTGCTTAATTCTCTTAGGAACATGTACCTCATCCTCCCGGTACACAAGCCATGAGAGGGCTGTAGATGCTTCAGCTGTATATGCCAACACTGTCAGCTGGTGGAACCCTGATCCTTCAAACCTTTGCATAAAAGTGTGGAAGTTGGCCAGTGCTTCCACCGCTGTAGCTGCAGTAATAATACAGTCGAGGCTGATCACCCTTGATTCAATTACAAATTTCGATACATCCACATCCTCTCCTGATACTTCCAGCCAGGTATGACGGACACTGATCCTGCGAGGCGGGCGGTTTAAAATGCCGTTGCTTCGCTCAACATGCACTCCTGCATTCAGAAACTTGTGACCGTCAATTGTCCATATAAGCTGTAATTTCCCCATTGTATTATTGGTTTATACGTCTTTCAGCGCTATTGCGCGCTATTTTTTCATTAAGCTCGGAAAGGTTGTGGTCAATACTTCTCAGATAGCGGTTGTATTCGGTATTTTCAGCGATCCTGTTAAGCGATAATAATTGACTGTTCATCACCTCCAGGCCCCTTGCCTGTGTCATTCTGATAGCTGTCATCTGGCCGGCAATGACGCCTCCGGTTTGCTCGGTCAGGCCTTTGATCCCTCCCACGAGCTGGTCGGCATCTTGCAAATTAGCGAACAAATCAAAGTTCCCGAGGGTGTCTCCAATCAGTTCAAGCGGTATCAACACATTATTCTCAAGGGATTGTTGCAGGGCTGCTATCTCAGGGGCGGTTAAAGTACCATCCTCTCCAATGGTATCCATCACACTTTGCAGCCATGAATCGAGCGGCCCTTGTATGGCCTTTGCGGTTAGGCCTCTCAGAACGGCATTGCGCAACAGATCCTCAAAGGTTTCGGCGAAGTCCTCCGCTGAGCGCTTGCCCTGTTTAAATCCCTCTACAATACTCGACATCAAGGCATCGGAGGTTGTGCCCAACATCAGGGTTTGATATTCCTTTGCCGCCTCGGTAGCGCGGCGCGTGCCGTCCTCAATCATT
>CALAZZ010000053.1 GCA_937926515.1 uncultured Bacteroidales bacterium
TTGCATATACCGGCCATCATGTGCCAGCTAAACCGGAGTAATTGTGCCAGTGTAAACGAGCCTTAATTCTTGACCAAAATTAAACATTAATTTGATTATTATTTGTCACATTAATTTGATTGTTATTTTCCTTCTAAAGGAGTTTATTTTTTCTAAGTGAGTCGCCTTTGAGTTGCAATCGATGCGAAGAGTTTACCAGTCGGTCCAGAATCGCATCAGCCACAGTTCCTTCACCAATGAGTTCATGCCACATCGATACCGGGATTTGAGAACTGATAATAAGTGATGAGCGATCATATTTACTTTCAATAATATCCATCAGAATCTGTCGGGCCTGGTTGTCAAAGCCGGAGAGACCAAAATCATCCAGAATGACCAGATCTGTTTTTTCGAGTTGCTGTAGTGTTTTGGTGTAGGTGCCTTCCAGGCGTGCCAGCTTTAAGTTGTCCAACAGTCTGGAGGTATTAAAATAGCGTGTTTTAATTTGCATCATACAAGCTTGGTGACCAAGGGCTTGCGCAAGATAGCTTTTACCTGTTCCGGTGGCTCCTGTGATGATGATGTTTTCGTGATTTTTGATAAAATCAAGTAAAGCTAATCGCTGAAAGAGCCCTTTATCCAGTTGGCGGTTGGCGGTATAGTCTATATCACTCAGTGTGGCAGTACTTCGGAATCGGGCTGTAGTAATGAGTTTTTTGATTTTGTTGCCCTGCCTGTTTTCCCATTCCTGATCTACCAGCAGACTAACATACTGATCAATAGTTAAATCCATGTTCAGGTTGTTTTGCAGGTTATGGTAATGCACTTGTGCCATTGCGCCAAGGCGCATTTGTTTAAGACGTTCGATGGTAGCTTGTTGATTCATAGGTTTAATGTTTTTGGGGTTCAAGATATTTGATGATCAAGTTGTTAAGCTTATTGGTTGTATAATTGATTGTTTCAACTGTACAGGTCGGCACCTCTGATGTTTTCGTGTTTGCTGATAAGCGGGTGTAACTGTGGATGAATGTTCATCAGATCGATTTTATTATCGAGTATATTTTTAATGATTCGATAACTGTGGCGTGACTGACTAAAGGCCAGTTGGCAGGCATTTTCGAGGCGCTCCGGCGCATAAGTCTTGTCCAGTTGAAGTATGCCCATGCATTGCTTAAAGGCTACTTCGGGATAATCAGCCTGTGCGAGTATTTTTTCTATATACGCTTTAAGATGAGGGCCTTTTTTGGCAGCCAGCTTAAGAAAAAATTCAGGACTCCACTCCTGATAAAACTTATGTGAGCTGCTCAGGTGATCCTTGTTAGTGGTATAAGCACCGGGGCGATAACTAAGTTTATGACTGGCTATGCGTTGCTGTTTATAATAGATCTCAACCTGATTGCTGTCGTATTGAATATCTACCTGCTGTCCAATATAGCGGAAGGGAACGCTGTAATAGTTACGGTTTTGGTGCACATAGACGTAACCCATCTTCTGCACTTTGGCCTTTCGGAACTCTTTAAGCTCATAGGGTGAGCCTGGAAGTGGGGTAAGCAAAGGCTTTTCTATGTCCAGGTATTGCTTTACACGACTGGTTTGAAGTAGTTTCATCTGAAGCTCATTGAAGCATTTTAAAAGGGGCTTAATGGCTTGGTTTAAACTATATAAATCAAAAAATACCTGATTACTAAGCGGATAGAATATATGTTGGTAGATTAGCCTGACAGCTCCTTCAACCAGGGCTTTATCTTGTGGGGCATAAGTGCGTGTAGGGTTGATGGTGGTATTGTAATGTATTCCCAGTGCTTTGAAACTTTTGTTGAGGATGGGTTCATATTTACTGCCTTTGCTTACGGCTGATTTAAGGTTATCTGTTACCAGTGCTTTGGGTGCACCGCCAAAGTACTGCATGGCATGATTTACACTGTTGATGAAGTCTTCCTTTTGCTGGCTCATGCTTGCTTCTACAAAGGTGTACTGGCTTGCCGGTAGCAGGGCTACAAAAACCTCTACACTATGTTGCTCGCCTGTTTGTTTGTCAGTGATGTAAAGGTTCTTACCCGTATAATCACAATACAGCTTATCCCCGGCTTTATGGATCAGTTTGCCACTGCCTTTAAGCTTATTGCGCCAACGTGAAAAGTGTTCGTTAAACTGGCTGTAGCTGTACCCTGATGGGTTTTCAAGGATGTATTCTCGCCATAGTTGTTCGCGCGTACAGCCAGGTTTTTTGAGTTGCTGCTCAAAATAACTGAAGCGGCTGACTAAATTACTATAGCGCTCAGTGTCAACGGGACTGCGTGGTGGGAACATGTCAAGTAAGGCTTGATCACCAAGTGCAAGAAGGGTCTGGTAGCTTTCGCCTGTTGCCCTGAACAGCTTCACATAATGGTTGATCGTGTTACGATGCAGGCCTGTATGTTGCTCGCAATTGCGATTGCTTATGCCTTGCTGCTTTAATAAAAGTAATTGTCTTAAATCCATAATTTCTACCTTTTTTGCGGCCATAATCTTTGTTTTTAGTTCAAAGATTATACGGTAGAATTTAGGCTAGTTTACTTCTTATACAT
>CALAZZ010000054.1 GCA_937926515.1 uncultured Bacteroidales bacterium
ATGTATCCGATAAGTATGCTCACGTCTTGAACGTTGATCACTCCGTCGCAATTCACATCACCAAGCCTGTAGGTGGTAAATTCAACTTCTTCAATATTACTGAAGTTTGAAGCGCCACAAACGGTGCGTACTTCTACTTCGTAATCAGTATCGGGCATTAATCCCATCAACTGATAAGGTGAAGTAGCAGCCATCCATGAACCACCATTTACACGGAGCTCATATCCAACAGCACCGGCAACAGCAGTCCAGCTGATTGTAGCTCTCTTAGCTGTAATTCCATCAGCCTCAAGATCAGTAACCATGTCGCAAGTATTAAAGGTAGCAGTTACACTTCTATCACCTAACATAGTAATAGTTTCCGGATTAGCAGTGCCCGATAGGTCACCACTCCATCCAGCAAATATACCGGCAGGATCAGCTGTAAGTGTAACGACAGTACCATAGTCATAACCATCAACAGGCTGTGGTGGATTAGCTGTAACTGATCCAGGGCCTACTTCGGTTATATCAAGGTTATATTTGTTAAGTTCAAACATGGCCACAAAATGCCTTGGTGTTACATATGGAATATTCTGAACTGTGTGCATCATATTTGGTGAAACCAGACCACCGTTCTCATACCAACCTAAGAAGGTATATTTAGCAGCATTTGTATTGGTAGCAACCAAATCAATGTCGTCAGCAACATAATATGTACCAGCACCAGTAGCACCGAGTACTGCATCAACAGGATCAGTAGCAACGGTTACAGTGATTGGCAGTGCTTCAAACACAGCTATAAGTGTAACGTGTCCTTCAACTGTGTAATTGAATTGTTCCTGTGTAATAATGACATTACAGTTAGCATCAGTCCAGTGTTTAAATTGATACCCACTTGCAGCAGTAGCCTTAACTGTAATAACATCGCCAGAATAGAATGGAGGTGTACCAGCTATAATCTCGGCTGTTCCACCAACATTTTGCACAGGCACAAGGTTACAATCATCACGACGCACTTCAAGTGTTACGTTATAATCAACCTCAACAAATTGTGCATAGATGGTTACATTATTAGGTACAGGAATGAACCCAAATGGATTTGTTACCGGATTGTTGAGTACATCAACAACAGGATCCAATCCATAATAATCATAACTGAAGTGGCTGAATGCAAAGTGTGTTGCAGGACTTGCACCGACAGTGATCGGATCACTTTCGATATTGAATTCCTTCACAACAGAACCTGCAGGTCCAGTACCATTAGCTGTAACAAAACCTTGGTTATTCTTGGCAATTACAGTTAATGTGTATGTGATCAGACCATACTCAGCAACAACGTTCTTGTTACCATTCATATTGACCTCAATCTCATTCATTGGACCAACACCTTGTCCTACATTCACACCATTTACACGCCAGTTCTGGAAACCATAACCATCTAATGGGTCAGCATCCATTTGATCAACAAGGGCTACGATGGTTTCAACATATGTACCATCACCATAAGTATCGGCCATATCGTTGTCAGGCGTAGTACTGGTTGTAAGCGTATATTTCGGATATGCAGGGAAGGTTTGCTCACGGAAGATTGCATAGATAACAACCTCATCACCCCATTGCGGTGGAATGGTGTAGTCGAATCTAGCCAATCCGTTGGTATTGATCTGTCGACCAGTGAGGATGCAACCAGACTGATCCCACGTACCAACCATAAAGTTAACAAACTCGAATCCAGGAGCAGCAACTGCTTCAAGATCTACTACATCGCCAAATACATAACTTGCCTGGCCAGTGTGGTCAATTATATAGCCACCGTAGTTAACTATATTACATGATCCAACCGGACGCAAGTAAGTGATTACCTGACCATCAATAGTGTAGTCAATCTTTTTGAAGTTAGCTTCCAATGAAACAGGATTGCTTGGCATATTAAACCTGATCTGGCTTTCGTCAGCTGGGTTAGGATACCAATAGTAACCGGCAAGATTTTGCTGTGCCGCAGTAGTTGCAAGAGTTAAGCCGCTAATTGACCAGTCAACAAATTCCCATCCAATTACAGGATAAGCTGTAAACGTATGTTGTGAAGTTATCTCATTGATCTGACGGTGCCTTACAAAGTTGTATGTACCTGTTGATGGACTGGTGTATCCAGCTTCGGCCGGACTAACACTTACTGTAGCAGGATAAGTCGGTAGATCAGGTGAGAAGTAAGCCATGATATTCCTTGGCTCCATAACCATTGGAAGATCAAGTACGTTAGGTTCACCTGGACGACCGCTTAGAATTACACCCTTGTCAATGTCGTACCAATAGTCAAACTTAAAGTTTGCCACCGGTGTAGCAGTCAGCGAGTGTCCTGTTACAAAGTGCTCAAACATACCAACAGCCGTACCAATGCTGGATGTACTCCTATTGGTAAACCTATTGAGCTGTACGGTAGGATGATTCACACCAGGATCACCAGTTACTGTACCTTGCTTAGGTATAGCTGCATATGGTGAAGGTTCCGGCACACCAGATATCTGGTATTGTCTCAGTCCAATATTGGCCTCGAGATCCATAGGCATAGCACAATTACCTGCTCCTACGTTATATTCCCAAACAGAACGGTCAATGTAGGTATCAACCAAAGTAACATATGGGTTGTTCCAGCTCTTCACTTCATATCCGGGTTCCGGATAAACAGTGAGGGTAATAACTGTTTCAAAGATGAAGTCATCTCCAACAACAGGATCAGGAGAATTGCTAAGTATGGAAACCGGATCACCATCAGCATTCTCACCTTCGAGCAACACTGAGGCCAGGCTATTTGGATTTGTGGTTACAGTAACCGGGAATACAACACGTTTGAAGTAAGCGTGGATATCCCAGTTCTGAGTAATCGCAAAGAAAATTGATGGATCAAAATTAGGATCATATACATACATACGTGTGTCTGGATCAACACCATCCCAAATTTCGTAACGGTCAAATTCCCATCCGCAGTTGGTTGATACAGGCTCAAGTTTAACAGGTGTACCATATTTGAATACTGCATAGTTATCGGCAGTAAAGATAATACCCCAGTCTTCACCCTGTACGAACTGTGTGGTGAAGTTCACATAACCAAACTCACCAGGTGTGCCATCGGAAGTGAATACCGCAACGTCAATACGTGGGTTGAACACAGCAAAGTTTGCACGGAATGAATAAGTTGAGTTATGTGTTATGTCTGGTCCAATAAGGTCAAAAGTAAGCTCACCATCCGGAGGGCTAATCCATTCAGGCTTAGTTACAAGCATCGGATCATAAGTCCAGTCAGTGTTAGTTCCAACGTAAGGAGCCAAATAAGAACTATTACCCATAAAGCTCCAGTTGGTAGCATAATAGCCGTCTTTTGGCCTTGAATCAATACCAATGCTGGTGCCATGGTTGAGCAATCCAGTAGTTGTGTTGGTGAAGAAACTACCACCCGAGTTGATCCTCACACCAGAAGCAGTAGGACTTTGGCTGGGTGAAGCGTAAGCATTCACTCTATACTGGTTGATATTGAAATTCACATTCCATTGGTATTCAAAGAATGGTACAGCGGGATCAGCAGTCCAGTTGATGGTAGCACTATTCTGAGTAGTGAATAATGACCATGAAATGCCCGGGCTGGTATTCTGATAAGCCCATGAACCACTGTTATACCAGATGGAGGTACCATTCCTGTTCCATGAACTGATGTGGTAACCTTCGCCAGGGGTAGCCTTGAATTGGTATACCTCATCTTTAGTAGCAGTATAGGTATCTATCTTACCATTCGGGCTATGGTTGCTACCATCCTCATTCAAATCAATCAGTGTGGTTGCTCCTTGCATCAGGAACATATTGTTTGGTATAGGATCAAGATAATAATCGTGATTCGGGAATACAGCAGCATTGTTCGCTGTGTAAGCCAAATGAAGATCAAAGTCGCAGGTTGTGCACCACCACCATTCCTGGTCGGGATTCACACCGTCGGCTCCAACTCTTCCACCATCTGTAAGATCAACAAAACCAGCACCGGCATCAGCCATACCATCACGCCACAATACACGATAGTCGTGGCAGTGTAGCATTTCACCGGCAGGATGATTCATAAACATTGGATTGCCTTGTGATGCGAGTGGCACGAGTGTGATCACAGTAGGACCTGATTCACCATTCACAGTAACAAACTCAGAGGCAGTGGCTTCGAAAAGCACATCCTCCCAATCACTGGTTCCTTTAGGTTTAGCCTGCAACTGGAATTTATGTGTAGGCTCACCAGGCTCATCAGTAATCAGGTTGGTATTGGTGTATTTAACAGGATTTACAAATGTAATCTTGATGTCGGCATCATAGGCTATATTCGGATCTTCACCTGGAGCAGGTACTTCTTCACAGCCAAATGGTTCAACAACACCTGAGTATAGTTGATCAATTGTCTTAAAGATCACATGCAATGATGGTTCGAGTGCACAAGGCAGCTCTTCATCGAACTCACCATACTCATCTGTATCCAAGCGGTAAATTACAGGTTGCAAGTCACCAGTAACGCTGTTTTCAGCCCAGATATCACCATGACGCAAGCGGTAGTATGTACCCCATTCAAGGTTAACAGGTGTATTTGGCCCAGGAGTACCTGGAGTTACGGTAATTACGCGACCATTTCTGGTTGAGAAGAAAGGCACAGGAACCCAGTCATCATTTGGTGCATAATTTTCATCATCACATGTAGGTTCACCATCACCAACCCATTTCTCAAGGCGTACAAAGTTTCCAAGTCCGGAACCCTGTGAAGGCAGATCCAGTCCTTGGTTGGTAAAGATATCCCTGGAAAATTCAATGGTGAGCGGATCTTCAACCTTTACATCAGTAATATCAGGTCCACAATCAGGATCACATGCCAACTCGTAGCTAGGATCGAACATGGCATAAGCCGGAACAACTATGGTTCCTTCGCCGTAGCTTGGTTGTACGAGGCAGTAATTTCCTGCGTCCGCTCCACCAAGACTTAGCCCTGTAACTACAACTGTTTTAGTGCCAATCCAAGGATCTACAAATTCAGCATCGTAACCAGCTGTAAGCAGGGTCACAATATCACCTGAAACCAAACCTTCACCAACTACACCTGTTTGCCAGTTACCCCATCCGGTGATGGTGGCATCGGTTGTACCGTCATATTCGCGGGTCTGCGCAACCAAATTCTCACGAACCAATGTACGGCAGCTGATGGTAGCTGTAATGGTAGCCAATGGATCAGGCAGGATATAGTTAGGTGCATCAACACCCGCAAGTGATGCTGAGTAAGCAACTTCCCAAGTGCCTACATCGGCGCTTGCAAATGTTCCTGCAGAACTTACGCTACCTGTAACAGTAATTGGTAGATCAGGATTATCAAGTTCCACGAAATCACTAACAGTGCCTGTTACAACAGCATCAGTATTGCCGTCATATACTTTATCAGCAGCGCTGGCTGTAACCTTAACTTCCTTACGGAAGATCTTGGCCATTGCTTCGTAATCTGATTTACCAATTCCGTATCCGGTTAATGGATCGAAACCAGGGGTATTCAGGATATAATCATCGGCATCAGCCCCCATGAGGGTAACGCCAGTGATATCAACATCTTTATCAAGATAGGTAAGTCCATCAACAGGATCATCGATCCATGAGCTGTGTTTGTCTTCAAAAGTGGCAGTTGCGCCGCTAAAGTCAAGCTCAACATCTGGCCCGTATGAAGGGCATGGTGGATCAATTAATCCGGTGAAGGTACTGCTTACCACATTAATATAAAATGTTGCATCAGTAGTTGCATCATAGATCTTATCATCTACAAAGACAGTAGCCACCAGGTTCTTGAGGAACTTGGCATACAATTCCTTGTCGCTACGGAATACCAGTTCGTATCTGTGCTTGCCGTCAACCATACCTAAATAGGTAAAGTCAGAGTCGTCCAGCAACGGATCCGGTGTCTCATCACAGTATAACCAAGAACCCCAGGTCCAACCTGCTGTTGGTACAATCTCAAGTATAATGGTCTCGCCGTGTGTAAATGTAAGGTATGTGCCGGATACAGGCTCAATGGGGGCACAAGCCCTGTTACCAGTAAGTTGGAAAGGAGATGCAAAACCATCCACCAATACATTAACTTTCTGATCGCAACCAATCACACCAACAGTAAATGTATATTCATTCTGGTTAAAGTTGGCAGTAACTGTAGCATCACAATCAGGCATTCTGTATTTGGTAGCAGCAAGTGTTGCATTCTGGAATGAATCATGATCATCCCAAGTGGCAACGCCAGTAACACAACCTGCTTCACTGGTCCAATCTTCAAATGTCCATCCACCTAATACGGAAGGTTCAGTGTCAATATCAATAATGGCACCGCAACCAAACAGGTGTGGGTTATCGTCAATTGAAGGATCAGTCCACTCAACAGCAAAAGGAGGATTGGCAGCCATGGTCAGTTCGTATATAGGTATATCTACTGTGACCGTGTGTGTGCCAACATAGATGAAATCATCATATGGTGAAAGCTGAACAACAGGTGTTACACCTATATTGTATATACCAGCATTATCAAGTGCATCATCATTGTCGTAATTGGGTATGGTCATACTGAACGACCAGGTATCAATCAAACCATCATGGCCTTCAAATGGTGTGTAGGCAATACCGGCAGGAGTAGAATTTAGAATAATATATGAGAGGTATAATGGAGTGGGTTCAGAACCATCAAATTCATAGGTACTGTTGAAACCACCATTATAATCCCAATCCAATACAGTTCCGTTTGGCACATCCCTGTCCACATTGATAATGGCATCAGCAGTGATCAGTGAAGCAGGAGCGGGCTCAATATTTTCGATCTGAGGATATTCAATGACAACCTCAAAATCAATAGGATCATTCAGGCAACCTGAAACCAGGTCATCTCCATCAAGTTCAGCATCGTTATATTCAATGTAGACTTCATCAACGGCAACCTGACAAGGTTCAGCACCATCAAATTCCGTGAATAGTTCAAAGACCATAAAGAAATCAGTTGGACTATCCGCTCCGGCAAAATCAAACTCCCATTCGAGCAGACCGGCATCATCCAGGTCTGCAACATTGGCAGGCCAGCCAGCATCAAACAGATCACTGAAAAATACTTCTGTTTCGTCATCAAGATCATAGGGATAATTGCCGGTTATACTGGTTCCACCGAGTCTGGCATCAAGAATCTGGAAGCCAGCAGGGAAAGTCCCAGAAGCAATAGAAAAACGTCCATCAAGCGTGAGACCGTTCAGGTCACAAGCGTTGAATTCGGGGAAATCAGTTTCAATAGGTAATATAATAGGAGTCTTTGTGGCTGTGTAAATGGTAGTGGGTAGAATATCAAGACCTACAGTCGGTGTAATGTCCATATTTGTAATTACCATCACTATGGCTTCACCATAAGGATAATCAACACCATTGAGTTGTGCGATAGGTTGTATGGTCACAGTAGAGGTACCCACAGGCATATCTTCAAACTCAAAGTACCATTCAAGCTCTAACTCACTTAAGTCTTCGAGAGGAATAGTTCCACCAACAATATCATCCAGGTAAGCTGGCAAACCACCACCGAGAACTAAATAAGAGCCGCTTGCAGATAAATCACCATCAACTTCCCAGTTGATCGTTGCACCTTCAAGGTCACAAGTAGAGGTGATTGCTCCATTAGACTCGATATCATCTCCAATGTTTTCAATCAGCGGATATTCGATTTCATGCAAGAATTCGAAAGGACCGCCACAAGAAACGATCTGTACAGGGTCAAGTGCCAAAGGTGCAGGGTTTAAGTCCTGACTAACAACATCGGCTACAGTAACTGCAATCACAGTTGATTCCAGAGTGTTCAGGCACAGGTCGAAACCATCTTCCTTGTCTTTGTAGGCAACAGTGCTTACGGTAACTGTAAATGAACCAATATCGCTGGTCATGATACCATCAAGTGTAACTTCCCAATTTACGGTAGCTCCACTTTGACTTTCAAGCGTAGGTGCACCCCATGATGGAATTCCAAGTCCTGCAGTGAAAATGTCGCTAACGAATATGTCATTCCCAGCATCGCCGAGGTTGTCCAGCTCAATGGGGAATGTCATTCCACCCGGGTTGGGTGTAATATCAAGGACCCTAAGGCCTTCGAAACCGTTGGTACGGTCGGTCTGCAACAATGCATCAACACTTACTCCAGGGAAATCTCCAGGAGTAATTATTGGATAAGTTGCTTCTATTTCAACAATAACAGGTGTGCCTTGAGCATCTGGATCAATACCTGGGACAGTATTGACAGCGAAATCAGGTGTCATGGTCATGGTGTGTACACCAGCCCAGTCAAGCTCGAAGACAGCTTTGACCGCAACATCGCCATTAACGGTTGTCACCCATTCGTATCCTTGTGGGTCGGGATTACCTACCGGAGGATAGAGTGGTGGACCTGCGTCAAATGGAACAGGGGCAACAAAACCGCCACCACTTACCCATTCGACAAAGCGAAAGCCAGGTTCGGCGATCTCCTTAAATACCACGATCTGATTTGGAGACGACACACTGGGTACCGTTGGTCCGTCGTTAACCGGTCCTTCGATCACAGCGTAGGCCTCAAGGTTGCCAGGTGCTTTCACCTTCACCGTACCGTAGCATTCTATGTCAACGGTAAGGCTAGATTGAGCATTGGCCATAAAAGAGAACGTAAGCAACAAGCTTAAGACTGCTGCAAACATTGCTCCCGTACGTAATAGCCTTTTGAACTCGTACTTTGTTTTCATAAGATTCATGTTTTTGTGAATAAAAAATTGTTTCAAATTTTGGATTAATAAATTGTATTTAGATTGATTTTCTGTGTAAAGACATGGGGCCCTGCTTTGGCCAGAGAAACGTGTCATTTCCATGATTGATTGATTTATGTTCATATTTCTTGACTTAATTGATTCTATTATTTGCAAAGATGTGAAAAAAAAAATTCAAAATAAATTTTACAAGCTACTTTTTATTAACGACAAACAATAAGTATAAAACCCCTACTGCGAAGCCGGATATTTAACGAAATTAACATTTTTCCATGCAATTATTCCAAACCCAAATGGCAGGATATGCAAAAAGTAAGACTGCATACAAGTTTTGTTTCATAGGCAAATTAGTTTGATCATTTCATCTATTTGGTATGTAATCCTGTCATTATATGAATTATAAGTGTTGAATAAACCTAAGAGGTAAGCATAAATACTTCTCCTGCTGGTTTACGCAACAGCTTGCAATATTACGTGAAGCATCTGAGTTTTGCAAAAATTTTTTAAAAAAAAATACATGGGCTGCTATTTTTTTAACAACAAGCTCCAAACAGCGTTGATGTAAATGCTTAATCATTCGGTGTTGCTTTCCAAAGTAGCTTAAACGCAGTTATGGTTAAATTGTTTCATTTTTGCTCTTATAAGCTACTTATAACTTACAAATATATACAAAATCAAGCCGTAAATGTTTATCAGCCAAAAAAAAATACTTTATGTTTATCAACAAGGTTATAAACATTTATATCCATGCTGCGAATAGCCAGGAGGAAGATCCGGAAGTGACATGCCTCACCATATTGCTCATAGCTGTTCTTGGTTGTTATGTATTGATGATTATCAAGACATGGCGAAACCATCACAATGCTGCGGATACACCTTATATTATATAGTGAACAATTTATCCCTGGCTGCGAGGAGGAGTGTGGGATGTGCTGATTGCAATTCGAAACGCGGTGTTTGTAACTCGAAATTAGGCGTGGGGTGAATATCAAAGGCTTCGACTTGCACAGTGCAGGTATCGAAGTTCATAAGCAGGTTTTATCTGATCACGGATAAGCCTTCAACGGACCCAGGTCACCCCAAGGATTGTACGGACGGTCGCAATTATGAATTTTCGGCTGGAGATTCAAACCGGCAGGTTCATTATTATTCAGTTCATGGTGGTAAAATGATTTTTACGTATACCACGGATGCAGTTTAACCGCACCTGCCTTCCGGATCGCTCGTGAGGCCATC
>CALAZZ010000055.1 GCA_937926515.1 uncultured Bacteroidales bacterium
TTTCCATTTCATCAGGGAGGTTTCCTGTTAGTATCACCATTGAAAGACCTGCCTGGTGAATATCGTCCTGCAATCCGGAAAACATTTCCAGGCTCTGGCTTGATGCCTTTTCGAAATCATAGATAATGCCCAGGAACAGCAATCCTTCATGTTCAAGGATGAGATCAGTATGTTCAAAACCTTGATCATCTGTAACATAAAGTCCATGATCCACAATTTCACCATAAGTGACAACACGCTGATCCACAAACTCCCACTCAGCCATCCAGGCTGAATCGTTCCATGGGTAGTTGGGTGAAAGGTATTCACGAATCTCATTTGTTTGCTTATTGCGGTACTGCAGGTATATCTCTGCTTCCTGATCAGGATCGGGCGTCATTTGATTACCTACTTTCCAAGGCCTGAAATCGATCATTGGAAGGTGTCGGTAGTTATAAACAGAGAACCAAACGAAACCAATTGAAACAATTATTGCCAGAAGATTCTGAAAAGCGACTGTAAAATGCGGGCGGAAAGCTTTACGCTGAATGAACACAATCAGGGTAAATACCATTAAAACCACGTTTTTATAAAAGGTTTCCCAATTGGTTAATTTGATGGCATCGCCAAAGCAACCACAATCGGAAACAGGTTCATATTTTGCATCGAAAAGGGTGAGGATTGTAAAAAAGCTCATAATCACCAATAAAGCCCATGAGGTTGCTTTCATTTTCAATTTGAGTAGAAGCGCCATTCCTACTAAAAACTCAATTGTACTAAGTGCAATCGAAAGGAAAAGGCTCAATACGCTGGCCCACTCCGTACCGTAGGCAATGAAGTAATCGTCGAGTCGATATGCAGTTCCCAATGGGTCGACCCCTTTTACAAAACCGGAAAATATGAAAACGATAGCAACAATGTAGCGGCTGATATTTCTAAGGTAAATCATAAAGTATCAGGAGTTTTGTTTGAGCTGCTCCAGCAGGATGAGTGCAAAAACAGCATAGTTGATGATGTCGTAAAAATTTGCGTCCACACCTTCGGACATGAGCGTTTGGCCTTCGTTATCTTCTATTTGTTTGATGCGCAGTAACTTCATAAGAATGATATCGGTAAGTGAGCTGATCCGCATATTGCGCCAGGCTTCATCATAATCATGGTTTTTGCGCATCATCAGGTCAATGGCTTCCTGCAGTGTTTTGGTGTATACTTCAAGTGCTTCCCTGGAGGATATATCAGGCTTTTCAGCAAATCCATGTTCCAACTGGATGAGGGCAATGACAGCATAGTTAACGATGCCGATAAACTCTTCTTCCACTCCTTCTTCCACCAAGCGTTGCTGTTTAGTTTGAATACTGCGGATGCGGTTTGCCTTGATATAGATCTGATCGGTGAGCGAGGAGGTGCGCAGAATGCGCCAGGCCGGGCCATAATCCTTCATCTTAGTCTCAAAAACATGCTTACATTTGTCAACTACCTGCTTGTATTGCAACAATGTGTGTTCACTCATACCCGGTTAAATGTCAATTGCTTAAATTTGCCCTGCGCATTGTAAAAGCTGCTGCCCATGGCCATCGATTTTAAAAGGCATAAAAATACTGTTTTTTCCGAAACCCTGAACCTCGTTTTGGGCAATCGCCGATTTAGTAAAACAGGCCCAGTGGTCATGGGCATACTCAACCTCACACCCGACTCCTTTTATGATGGCAGCCGTTATCCGGATCAGAAAAGCATGTTGCAAGCAGCAGAAAAAATGCTCATCCAGGGTGCTGCCATCATTGATGTGGGTGCAGCCTCTACCCGACCGGGAGCCGTGGCAATCAGCGCTGAGGAGGAAATCAAAAGGCTTGTTGGCAATCTGCGTATGTTGGTAAAGATGTTTCCGGATGCTATAATTTCGGTTGATACTTACCATGCCAGCGTTGCTAAGGCTGCCATTGATGAAGGAGCGATGATGATCAACGATATTTCCGGCGGCATGTTCGATCCGGCCATGCTTGATTTCATTGGCAGTCACAATATCCCATATGTATTGATGCATACCACTGGCAGCCCGGATCGCATGATGCACAACCCGCTTGGGTCAGAAGCGGTTGAAGTGGTGAAGGCTTTTTTTGAAAAGCAATTGCCGCTGCTTCGGCAAAAAGGAGGCCACCAGGTGATTCTTGACCCCGGCTTTGGCTTTGGCAAAAGTGTGGAAGGCAATTATCTTTTGCTTAAAAATCTGGGTGAATTGCGTGTCGAAGGCCTCCCAATAATGGCAGGGCTTTCGCGAAAATCACTGGTGAACAAAGTACTCAATACAAGTGCCGGAGAGGCCCTAAATGGCAGCACTGTACTGCATACCATTGCCCTGCTGCAGGGTGCACAAATCCTACGGGTGCACGATGTGAAAGAGGCGGTAGAGGTGGTGAATTTATGCCGGCAGTTTGATGGGGTATAAATGAGTGGTAGGTCTTAATTCACAGTCGCTGTAGAGGTGAATATCGAGTT
>CALAZZ010000056.1 GCA_937926515.1 uncultured Bacteroidales bacterium
AATGAGCAATCCCATAAAGGTGATGCCATCGATCAGGTGGTGGGCGCCGTTATTTGCCATCAGCGTCGGGTATGGGCCGTCAGGAGCATCGCCGAAGTCTAGTTCATCAGTCGGAATAGAGGGTAAGACTTCTAGAAGATAATCTTCTGTTTCACCATCTTCAAAAAATCCGGAGCCATCCCAAGGTAAAGTGACAGGGATTTCGGTAATGGAAAACCTTGCCCAAACATAATCGTTAAATGGACCAATCAAAAAAGGTGGTGGTTGTAGGGCTGATAATGGCCCTGAAAATCCATTAGGTATTGGAAAATTAACCAGCACATGCTCTGCTGCCGGACCTGATGGACAGGGTGCAGCTCCAGACCAAATTCCATTTTGATCCCAATCGACCAAAACATTAACGAAGCCTGTTGTTTGGTTGGGCATAAAGTTTTGAACATGGATATCAATGTGTGTGCCCCAGATTGCTTGCGAACACCCTGCTCCAAGTGCTGTCGGCATAGAACCCGGGCAAGGTGCAACGGTTTCTTGTCCTATATTACCAATAATTGTGAAAGCACCGGGGATAAGCAATCCAGCATCACCATCGTTGAAGCATTCGTCCTGATCATAGAGGTTCGGATTAAAGACAGGACACATCCCTGCATTTCCATCAAACTCAAAATCAATCGTTGGACCAAAGAAAGCACCGAAATTGGAATGCTGAATATAGCTTCCAGGGGCTCCGACATTTATACATGTAGGAAATTGACCAATAACGCCATTTGCAGGGTATGCCAATGAGCTTTCCGGCGCATCACCGAAGTCATAATCTGATAATATGGATGTTGTTGTTGCATAATTAAAAGAATATGGAACAATTGTCAAGGCATCAATATTATCATCCATTGAAACTGACATAAACTCAGCGTGTGTTCCATCAAGAAATGAATAATAGATCATTGCTGGATCAAGACCACCTGACTCATCAAGTGGTGTATTCCAATCATCCATATCGACGCTAAAGAGAAGCGCGAGACCATGCCTGTTCTCTAATGTATCCCAAACCCATCCAAAAGAAAACGCATTTATATCAGTTCCATTAGGCAGGCCTAAATGTGTGTCATTCTTTACAACTACAATGAAGTTACCTGGGCTTTGCAACTGATAAATTGAGCCCGGGTTTAAAGGAATACCGGAGCCATCGTAGTAAGTGGCTTCACTATTACAGGTAAAGTAAAAAATCCCCTGATTGTCTTCATCTGGAAAGTAATTAAGTGCATTCACGTCATTATCATCAGATTCTTCATTATCAGGGTTTGGGGCCATATTAGGATGAATGTCCACTTCAGCCCATAATGAGTCAACCGTAAAGGGATAAGCAGGAAACTGGTATGGAAACAGGTCCACAGCAATGACTTCATTTGCAGGAGTACTTTTCCCATATCTGTCAGAAGCCATTGGAGATAGCGAGTTTACTGGCACTGATTCAGTTCCATATGCATTGTATGACCAATTCTCCGGGCCGTCATCATTGTATGAAATAAGGAAATGTGTAGCTGGAAAAACCAATTCATCATCCCAATATGGAATAGACACTTCCCCCGGGCCATAATTTAAGCCACTCAAAGAAAGTTGCATATTATCCATTCCATTCAAATTAAAATAAGCTAAAGGGTCAAAAGCACTTGAGCCGCAGGGAACATTGGTTGTTAGGTCACCTGGCACGGGGTTGGGATCATTAAGAAATATGATGGCATCATTTTTAATACCATCCATCGGTAATGCCATAAAAGGACCTCCCATTTTATAAGCGTCCCCTGGATCAAACACCTCGTTACCATCTTGATATGGATCACTTAGCTCAGCATCAGAGCCAATATCAAGTGAAAATTCAAAGCTTGTATTTGGATATTCAGGCGGTGTTGGAATAGGAGATAAAGACAGTGTCATTAATCCCCATAGGGTGCATGTTGCTTTATCCTTATTAGGCCAATAATTACCTGGTGCACCTTGAAAGTAGATAGTAGCCAAGTGTTGAGAATTAAACTCCAGTTTGATTGTGTCACCTATAAATGCATTGTATGAGCCAATAGATCCCAAGCTATTCATACCCCTTGAACCCGGTGGACTCGTGAAGTTAAAATTATTTGCCAGAACGTTTGTTCCATTAAAATGGAATGAATTTATGGTCGAAATACTATCCTCTGGTGTGGGATTTTCATGATAAGTCCATCCAGCTCCGAAGATCTCGTAATCAAAATAAATAGTCACAGGATCACCAAGATTGTATGAACCGCCCGGGTTTATGCTAATGTGGATCTGAAACCAATAATCATTAATTGCTTTGGCCATGTAAGGGGGTTCAGTCCATGCAGCTACCTTGGACCAGTTGTTCCAGATAATTGTCATTAACTGTGTGTTATCTCCTTGTAAAAGACAAAAAGAGGAATTATTGGCACTGACTTTTCCGCAGGGTGGAGATACTTTTGCTGTGTATGATCTTCCTGAATGATAGCTGTAAGGCTCACCCCAGAAGGTTACACCATTCTGAGAATAAGGGACATCAGAATGAGATTTGAAATCTGAAGTGCCATTAGGTTGTGGACAATCGAGGAATGCTGTGGCTTGTCCACTGCCATCAGCATCAAAAAGTGCAACTTCGAGGGCTTGGCTGCTCAATCTTAATGGCAAGCCTACTAACAAGGCAGAACAAATAATGGCTGCCCCGACAAATAATTTCCTGGATGGATTCGTTTTTGTTTTCATTGGTTTGTTGTATGTAATGATGATTCATTGGTGGTCTCCTTAAAATAATTTGAAAATTAGTAGGGTTGAAACACAAAACTGAATGTGTGGGGAGGGTCTCCTGATCGGTTCCAGTCAAAAGGCCATCATTGTTGTCTTGGATAATAACTTTTTTCATTTGAAAAAAGGTGTTTGAGCCTTTTATTTGGTCAGTAATTAAATAGCCGTCTTAGTTATTATAATTTAGTCTTGGTTAGATAATAAAGCACTAAATTACAACATTATAAGCTAAATGTCAATACTTTTTAGCTCAACAATATGTTTCTGAATTTGGATCAAGTTGCACAGATGACCTTAATGCTGATTGAGAATGAGATTTGAGATCATGGTGTCAGTAACTTGATAAATCATGAATGGCAATCATTAGCTATTCGACAAAAACAAGACAATAAAGAAGCCGGAACGATCAGTCCCGGCTTCCTTACTAAAGCATGTAATTAATAATAAATAATACCTCTTACTATTCCATAATTATGATCCTCTTGGAACGTGTGTGGATAGATTGGGTATCTGGGCTGGTTTCAAAGACCATCCGTAAGAAATAGATTCCAGGTGTTAGTGCATGATTGTTTTGCAGGATGTGATTTCCCGCATCCATTTTACCATGATAGACGACACCATGACTTTTTCCCATCATATCCCAGAGTTCAATATGGATTGAAGCTTCATTAGCGATAAACAATTCAACTACAAAGTTTCCATGATTGGGATTAGGATAAACCTCTATTTTATCATCCTGATAGAGATAGTGTTTTCTAACTTCAACAGGATCGCCATTGGTGTTTCCGGCAATAACCTTACCCCAAAAAGATTGATTGACTGCTTTAATTTTAAATAGCTCAATTCGTCCTTCGGGAATGTTGTTGTTTGTTGAATTGAATATTATGCCAGTTAGTTTTTCTCCATCGTATCCGGAAATGATTTGATAGCCATCAGGCAAGATGAAGTTTTCAATCTGATCGGAATCCAAACCAAATAATTCAAATTGCAATCCGGCTAAAGTCCCATCACTTTCAAGGTACACTGCATCATATCCAAGGAATATGTCAGCTGGCTGCGATTCAACAGCATGCTTTGAAGGTTCAATACCAAGAATAAGGTTGATGATCATAACGACATCCAATACATCTACTTCTCCGTCACCATTCACATCCGCATTAAAGAAGTTGAACTCATCAGGATCTGAACCAAGGATATAGTTTATAACATTGACTACATCAAGCACATCAATAACACCATCACCGTTTGCATCACCATATACATTGATATGGATGATGTAATCCTCCACTTCGCCATTAGAAACATAACCATAATAATCAATGGGTATATCATTTGTTCTGAATCGGAACCGTGAATATGTATCTCCTGAGATAGCAGAATCCGGAATAGGAAGAGTAAATGTATTAACGCCTTGGGTAACCGGCTCTGTAATGAGTACATGTTCACCGGCCTCGATCCAGGTTCCGTTTTTATTAAAGTCAATCCAGGCATCCAGGTATCCTTCCACAGAAGCCGTAACTTCAATTGTTGCATTCTGTCCAGCAATTAGCAGAGAAGTAAAGTTTACTCCATCTTCATCATCGAGGTTATTCAGATCATCGCCGTCCGCACCCATTGATGGCTGACCATCGGGTTCTGCAT
>CALAZZ010000057.1 GCA_937926515.1 uncultured Bacteroidales bacterium
TGTGAGGTGATCAATGATCAGCCACCATATAGAGCCATGCTTTTTCATGATATGTGTTGAACCATCCATTTTTACTACTTTTGAACACCGCATAGCCAACCAGCCTATGAATACCACCAAAGAACAAGCCCGCGAAACCATCAGGCTACTGATCGAACGATTCAACGAGCATGTAGAGGCCTACAAACGTAAAGGCTACAACGAACACCAAACCCGTATTGACTACATCAACCCTTTTTTCAAAGCCCTGGGTTGGGACATGGATAATGAACAAGGTTTTGCCGAAGCCTATCGCGATGTGATACATGAAGATAAGATCAAAGTGGGCGCTGCCACCAAAGCACCTGATTATGCCTTTACCCTGTTCGGACAGCGCAAGTTTTTTGTGGATGCCAAAAAGCCATCCATCAACATCAGGGAGGATATAGGCCCGGCCTACCAGGTGCGGCGTTATGGTTGGAGTGCCAAGGTGCCGCTGAGCATTGTAACCGATTTTGAAGAGTTTGCTGTTTATGACTGCACCAAAAAGCCCAAACCTAACGACAAAGCAAGCGTAGCGCGCATCAAATACCTCAATTACAAGCAATACCTTGACGAATTTGACTTTTTATGGGATGTTTTTGCCAGGGAAAACTTACCCAAAGGGCGCTTCGACAAGTTTGTACAAAGCGATACACGTAAAAAAGGTACAGCCACCGTTGACGATGAGTTTCTGAAGTCCATTGAAGAATGGCGGAAATACCTGGCCACCACCATTTCACTCGCAAACAAACATCTGGATGAAGACGGCATCAATTACACTGTGCAAAAAACCCTTGACCGCATCATTTTTCTACGCATGTGTGAAGACCGTGGCGTGGAACCATACGGTGAATTAAAGAAGGCCGCCGAAAAAGGTGAAGTGTATGCGAACCTGATGCAGCTATTCAGACATGCTGACGACAAATACAATTCCGGCCTGTTCGATTTTGTTGAGGACCGCCTTACGCCGGGATTGGACGTTAACAACAAAGTGCTGAAGACCATCATCAAACAATTGTATTATCCTCATAGCGAATATGAGTTCTCGGTGATGCCGGCCGACATTTTGGGCAGTGTGTATGAACGTTTTTTAGGCAAAACCATCCGACTTACACCTGCTCACTATGCCAAGATTGAAGAAAAACCCGAAGTGCGCAAAGCCGGCGGGGTGTATTATACACCCAAATATGTGGTGGATTATATTGTAGAGCACACCGTGGGAAAGTTGTTGGAGGGCAAAACACCAAAACAGGTCGAAAGTCTTAAAATATGCGACCCCGCCTGTGGCTCAGGCTCATTTTTGATTGGCGCCTACCGGCACTTGCTTGACTGGCACCTGCAATATTACCTGGATAAACCACCGGCCAAAAGCAAAAACAACCCGCTTACACCCGATGGCAACCTGACCACTGCCGAAAAAAAACGCATCCTTACCAACAATATCTTTGGGGTGGATATTGACCCCCAGGCTGTGGAGGTGACCAAGCTCAACCTGCTGCTGAAAGCCCTGGAAGGTGAAACCCAGGCCAGCATCAACCGGCAGATGCAGTTGTTCCAGGAACGAGTGCTACCTAATTTGGGAGATAATATAAAGAGCGGTAACAGCCTGGTTGACACTGATTTTTACTCTGGTGAACTTGATTTTGGTGAAGATAGAAAAGTAAAACCTTTCAACTGGAAGAAAGCCTTCCCTTCAGTATTTAACATTGAGCAAACCATTGAAAACCCTGATTTTAAAAGGCAGTTTCAAAAAGTTGTCAAGAATGAGGAGGAAGTCACAAATCTAATTACCAAGTACCATACAAAAGAACCTGAGCCAGTTTATGGCCTGGGAGGCTTTGATATAGTGTTAGGTAATCCACCTTATGGGGCATTGTTCTCTGATAGTGAAGCTTCTTATTTCAAGGGTCGTTATCAAACGGCGGTTTGGCGTATTGAGAGCTACCTGCTTTTCATTGAGCAAGGCTTGAAACTATTGAAAACTTATGGCAGGCTAGGTTTCATCATTCCTGACACATTGTTGAACTTAGGTTTTACGCAGCCTGCCAGGGAAATGCTATTACGAAACTCTGTGCTTAAAAGTATTGTTGGGTTACCATCAAATATTTTTTCGGGCGCTACTGTTGATACCATTATTTTGCTGACGGAAAGAAGTACATACATTGACACTTTCCACCCCACCAACGTATTGGTTAGGAGATTTGATAAGAAACAGGAAATTGGTAGCATTGAATATCCTGTGAATGAACATTATGGAAAAACACAAGACTGGTTTAAGCAGAACGCCTTCAATCTGCAGACAGATCATTCTGAGCAGTTATTGCTGAACAAAATAGAAAAGAAGAATCAAAGACTGAAAGCAATTGCAGAAATGCACTCAGGAATAAAAGCTTATGAAGTTGGAAAAGGCAAACCACCTCAAAATCATAAGATAAGAAGTGAAAAGCCCTTTACCTCGAAGGTATTTCAAAACGATAACTGGAAACCTTTTCTAGATGGTAAGCACATTGGCAGATATGTTACTTATTGGGATCGCAACAACTGGATTACTTATGGTGAATGGTTGGCTGCTCCAAGAAATCCCTCGATATTTGAAGGGGAGAAAATCCTTATCAGGAAAATCACAGCTAAAACATTGATCGCAACTTACATACCTGAAACATCCTATTGCAACACCCTGCTTTTTGTGCTTAAGCTGACTTCAAAAGCATACCAATACAAACCATTGCTTGCTATACTGAATTCTAAATTGATTGGGTGGTATTTCCGAAAGCGCTTCCAAATTAGAGATGATGATACATTCCCTCAGATCATGATCCGTGATATACTGCAGTTTCCTATCCCTGTTATTGACCAGGACTCATCTGAAGTGTTGACAAAGCTGGTTGACAGGCTATTATCCTTGAATGCTGAAAGGTTGACTGAAAAGATTCCAGCTAAACTGTCGCAAATTGAAACGGAGGTAGAATATTGTGAAGACCGAATCAACCAGATTGTCTATGAGTTATATGGGTTGGAGGAGGGCGAGATTCGAATCGTAGATGGTAAATAAAAAGAAGGTCGTTATGAAAGGCAAAAGCGTGGTACTAAATCTTAGCGACTTTAAATACCCGACTAAAGATGAAAGAAAGCTAGCTTTTCAGAATATGCCGAAGCTTAAATCATTTGATTTTCCTAATCAAGACGCTATTGAGCTAATCATTAGAGATAATGTGGACCCTAGATTGGCATCAAGAATAGAGAATATCGTATGGTGGGATAATGGTTTAAAGAACCTTCTTGGAAAGTTAAGAGAGGCTTATTTAATTGCGATAACATCTTACAATCGCGGGTTTTCAGATGAATTATCAGAGAATTCGACTCCCCAACATCTAAATCGCTTTATGTTTGATTTTTACGCAGAGGTGTTTTATTATTTTCTGGTTTCATCACGTGATACGATTTTTCAAATATTGAACGAGTTATATGGAATTGGCTTTGAAGAAGGTAAAGTAGAGTATAAAAATAAGTTTAAAAAAGAAGTGGAAAAATATGATGTGGCTCCACTTTTACAGGCCTTCATGGATCACAAATTTATTGAGAATGCAATTAAATATAGGAATGCGTTCACACATAGATTTAATCCTCGTCAAAACGACCACAGGAGTAAGGTAGAGCAAAATGTTTATCAAATGGGGCGTGGTCAAAAGATTGATTCAGAAACTATGGTTAGCAATATGAAAGAAGTATTGAAATTGCTTTCCAATCTTCTTAATGAACTTAAACCGATTTTTGAGCTAAAGTATTCGAAATTATTACCAAAATAATTTCTGCTTATCCTCCTTGTTAGTAATTCATGTCCCACGAATTTCTGTTTGCGACTTTATCATATTTTCAAGTCTGTCACGTAAGTTAGGTATGGCAATGATGTACCGTGAATACAAATGGTTGAACCTATAGGCTTATGACTAAAATTATGCGGCCATATTAATATATATCTGGATATTAATTACTTAGATACGCATAATTATCTGTCCTTTGCATATACCGGCCATCATGTGCCAGCTAAACCGGAGTAATTGTGCCAGTGTAA
>CALAZZ010000058.1 GCA_937926515.1 uncultured Bacteroidales bacterium
CTGCACCGGCTTTGCCATTGAGGAAAACTACTTTACCAAGGCAAGCGGCGCGCCACAAGGGAATTATACTGGTATCCTATGCAAAAACAGTGAAACTGAATACGATATCATCTACAGAAACATCTTCAATGGACTGAGTTACGGGAATATTGCAGAAGGAAATAATAGATTATCTGGCAATGATCTATATGGCCTCGAATACCAGTGTAACACCAACACCGGGAACAACAGGGATTTTATTGTGGCGAAAAAAGATCCTTTGGATTATCCCCAAATCAGAACATTCCAGGGAACTCAGCACAAAGAAGCGGGGAATACTTTCTCAACCGGTGTGCTGCCTGAAGGCCACTTCAAGAATGAGGGTACACAGGTGATCAATTACTTTTACAAGAACAATCCCCCGCTCCATTACACAGAGGATTTCGTGGTTCCCATTCAGATTACGGAAACTAACAACTGCCCCTCAAACTATGGAGGCGGTGGGTCAACAAAGGATGTTGTGCTGACCGGGGATGAAAAACAAGAGGCCGAACAGGCATTTGCCACCAATCTGTCGGATTTCAACAATGTGAAAGCCCTTTACAACAACCTGAAAGACGGCGGCAATACCCAGGCGCTGAAAACCGAAGTGGAAACGGCCTGGCCTTCGGACATGTGGGCGCTAAGGGCGGAACTGCTGGGCAAATCGCCTCATTTGTCACAGGAAGTGCTGATGGCGGCTGCCGACAAAACCGATGTGCTGCCCGAAAGCATTTTGTTTGAGATATTGTCAGCCAATCCCGATGAACTTCGCAAAGAGGAGCTGATCAGCCATCTCGAGAACAAAGACCAGCCCTTGCCGGCCTATATGATCTCCATCCTCAGACAACTGGCAGGTGGGATCACTTACAAGACCATATTGCTGCAGGACATGGCAAGGTACAAGGCGGGAAAAACACAGGCTGCTTATAATCTGATACGCAGTTGCCTCAACGATACGGTAAGCGATTATGCCTACCTGCGAACCTGGCTTAACAACCTGGATAACCTGAATGCCGACATGCAGATCGTTGCGGCCTACCTTGCCGAAGAGAACTACACATCAGCGCAAGCCATGCTCAACCTGATACCTGCCACCCGCAATCTTGAAGGAAATGCGCTTGCCGGATACAACGACTACAAGACCATGATGGAGATGCAGATGGCATGGAAGCAGCAGAACCGTTCCATTTTTGAGTTAGACAGCCTCGAAATAGCCATATTGGTTGACTTTGCCGAAAACACAAACGGAAAGGCTGCACTCATGGCCCGGGGGATACTCGAATATGCATATGGTTATCATTTCTGCAACTGCCTGCCTGTGGACGATCCTGCAGCATGGAAAAGCACGGCTTTGATGCCGGGCAGTGATGTTGACAACGGCTTATCCATCCAGGCCGTGCCCAACCCTGCCAGCACATGGGTAGCATTCAACTATACCCTTCCGGTTCATGTAAATGAGGCGGTTTTACAGATTACGGATGTTCATGGCAGGGCCATCACTTCTTTCGTGATTACAACAAAACAAGGCCAGCAGGTGTGGGACATACGTGACATGAAGAAAGGCGTATATTTGTACACACTCAAAGCCGGCGCAATGAGCAAAAACGGTAAATTGATCATAAATTAATAACCTTTTACGAACCATTCCCTGTTTTACGGGGGATGGTTCGCTTTTTTACAATATTATGATGAAAAACATTTTAACCGTCTTATTAATTTTATTCACGTTTAAAGCCACCGCACAAATTCCGGAAATAGTTTGGCAACAATGTTACGGAGATTCCGGTAACAACTGGTATGTACAAGCTCAAGCCATTAATGATGGGTATGTCTTTGCTATTAATGTAACTTCAGGTGAGAATGTAACAAATTATCATGGGGGCACTGATATATGGGTAGTGAGAACAGATAGCCTTTACAACATCATTTGGGAAAAATGTTATGGAGGTTCTGATGCGGACAATCCCCTAAAGATTATCAAGTTAAACAACACAGAGTTTTTTGTTTTTGGCTATACTTATTCTACTGATGGTGATGTGCAGTCAGGCAATCACGGCCACTCCGATATTTGGGTGCTTAAACTTAATATTGAAGGTGACATTATTTGGGAGAAAACTTATGGTTGTATTGGTATTGATGATCCAAGAGATATGATCTTAACCCCCGATGGCGGCTTTGTGATGATTGACCGTATTGGCATTGGTGGAGGTGATGTTACCCATTTTTATGGTATAGGCGATTGCTGGATGGCAAAATGCGACTCCCTTGGCAATATTGAATGGGAAATAACCCTGGGCAATGATGGGTTGGATAATTGCAATTCATTGATGATCAACAGTGCAGGCAATATCATGATGATAGGCGCAGCCCAGTGGCATGGGGGTTTGGTGGAATGTTTTCCTGACGGTTCTTGGGGAGATGTCTGGATTGTTGAATTAGATATGCAGGGCAATATCCTGGCACAGTATTGCTATGGTGGCAGCCATTACGATTTAGGGTATATGATCATTGAACTGGACGATGGCTACGCCTTTATCGCCAGCACTCATTCAGATGATGGGGATATTTCCGGATTACATGGCCCGCCGGGAGGCCCGCCTTATGGGTGGGGTGATATCTGGGTGGTCAGGCTGAATGAACAAATGGAGATCATCTGGCAGAAATGTATTGGAGGGTACGATGTTGATCATCCATATTACATTACCCAAACAGAAGATGGCGGATTTGTTGTAATTGGAACAACCCGCTCAAACGACGGTGATGTAAGCGGAAATCCTTCCTGGCCGGGCACCTATGGCGCAATATGGGTAGTAAAGCTGGATGCGCAAGGGAATATTGAATGGCAAAAAGTTTATGGCGGCTGGGGTTCCGAAACCCTGGAGAATCCACATACCATCCTCAAAAAAAGTGATTACAATTATGTAATTGCCGCATCAACAAATTTAAGCCCTTCGCATGATGTGCAGTGCGGTACATTCAGCGGAAACCGTAATGCATGGATATTTGAGATAGCGTTGCCGGATACGGTAAACAGCATAGCAGTACTAGAACCCGGCAACGGCTTATCCATCCAGGCCGCACCCAACCCTGCCAGCACATGGGTGGCTTTCAACTATATGCTGCCGATTCATGTAAACGACGCGGTTTTGCAGATTACTGATGTACATGGAAGAAGCATCACTTCTTTCGTGATTACCGCAAAACAAGGCCAGCAAGTGTGGGACATCAGGGATGTGAAGAAAGGCGTATATTTGTACACACTCAAAGCCGGTACAATGAGTAAGAACGGCAAATTGATCATTAATTAATAACCTTTTACGAACCATTCCCTGTTTTACGGGGGATGGTTCGCTTTTTTACAATATTATGATGAAAAACATTTTAACCGTCTTATTAATTTTATTCACGTTTAAAGCCACCGCACAAATTCCGGAAATAGTTTGGCAACAATGTTACGGAGATTCCGGTAACAACTGGTATGTACAAGCTCAAGCCATTAATGATGGGTATGTCTTTGCTATTAATGTAACTTCAGGTGAGAATGTAACAAATTATCATGGGGGCACTGATATATGGGTAGTGAGAACAGATAGCCTTTACAACATCATTTGGGAAAAATGTTATGGAGGTTCTGATGCGGACAATCCCCTAAAGATTATCAAGTTAAACAACACAGAGTTTTTTGTTTTTGGCTATACTTATTCTACTGATGGTGATGTGCAGTCAGGCAATCACGGCCACTCCGATATTTGGGTGCTTAAACTTAATATTGAAGGTGACATTATTTGGGAGAAAACTTATGGTTGTATTGGTATTGATGATGCCAGGGATATGATACTAACCCCCGATGGAGGCTTTGTGATGATTGACCGCATTGGCATCGGAGGCGGCGATGTTACCCATTTTATGGAATTGGCGATTGCTGGATGGCAAAATGCGACTCCTTAGGTAATATTGAGTGGGAGAAAACTTTGGGCAACAACGGGTTGGATAATTGCATTTCATTGATGATCAACAGTGCTGGCAATATCATGATGATAGGCGCAGCCCAGTGGCATGGCGGTTTGGTAGAATGTCACCCCGACGGGGTATGGGCTGATGTATGGATTGTTGAATTAGATATGCAGGGCAATATCCTGGCGCAGTATTGCTACGGCGGCAGCCATTACGACCTGGGTTATATGATCATTGAGTTGGACGATGGCTATGCTTTTATTGCCAGCACTTCTTCAAATGATGGTGATGTATCCGGATTGCATGGACCACCGGGAGGTCCGCCTTACGGGTGGAATGATATCTGGGTAGTTCGGCTAAATACGCAGATGGAGATCATCTGGCAGAAATGCATCGGAGGTTATGATAGTGATAATCCACTATATATTACCCAAACACAAGATGGCGGGTTTGTGGTAATCGGAACAACGCGCTCCAATAACGGCGATGTAAGCGGCAATCCTTCATGGCCCGGCACTTATGGCGCCATTTGGGTAGTAAAGTTGGATGCACAAGGGAATATTGAATGGCAAAAAGTGTATGGCGGCTGGGGTCAGGAGTACCTGGAAAATCCTCATACTGTTCTAAAGAAAAGTGATTATAATTATGTGCTTGCAGCTACCACAAATTTTAGCCCTTCGCATGATGTGCAGTGCGGCAACTTTAGCGCAAACTATAAAGCCTGGATTTTTGAGATAGCACTTGAAGATACGGTAGATATAATAACACCTGCTGCAAACACTAGGGGGGTAAGGGTTTATCCCAACCCCGCCACCACAGAACTCTGGCTGCAACTGCCGGAAAACTTACCCCTCACCGCCATGCAAATCCAACTGCACAGCCCCACAGGCAGGCTGCTGTATCAGGCTGAGCCGCAGGATTATTTCCATAAGATAGATGTGGCCCGCCTGCCGGCAGGTTTGTATTTGGTCAGGCTGTGGGATGGGGAGAGGTGGTATGCGGAGAAGTTGGTGGTGCGGTAGAAAAAAACAACCTGCAGAAATGCGCATTGATGAGCGCTACTTTTTGTTGTTAATGTGTTATTTACGTTGCATCGCTTGTATTCCAGCCGTACGGGAAACCCCAGCGAAGACATCATCAACGGAAATTTGAAGAATGACCTGAATCCTCCTCCATAACGACTTATTCAACAGCGCAGTCCAATTCGGGCAACGAAAGGCTTTTTTCAGCTTCTATGCCCGTATATGTTGCCTCAATCTCTTTAAGAATTTGAAGCATACCTTCCAGGTGTAGTTCCTCCATCATTCTTATCCTGAATGGTTTGAAGTTGGGAAAGCCTTTAAAGTAATCGCTCCAGTGCTTGCGCATTTCCATCATGGCCTGCCGCTCACCTTTCCACTCCACCGATTTTTTTAGATGAAGGCTGCTGATGTGCACGCGCTCCTCTACTGTGGGTAGTGGTAACAGTTCTCCGGTGTTGAGGTAGTGTTTCACCTCCCTGAATATCCACGG
>CALAZZ010000059.1 GCA_937926515.1 uncultured Bacteroidales bacterium
GCCATCAATTTGCCACCACGGGCAATTAACAAGGCTGTGGCATTGGCACCGGTACCGGCTTCGCCCTTCACCACAACGCCTGGTTCGATGGTGAGTGTAACGCCATCTACAACGGCTACTCTATTTTGAAGAACATATACTTTGCCGGTTTCCCAGGTTGCATCTTCTGTAATATTGCTGCTGATGAAAAAAGTGGTCTGCTCTTCAACCACATTTAAAACAGCCGTCGCATCATCACTTTGATTGAGCTCGTCCATTACGCTCAGCGTCACTGATCCGGCACCAGAAGCATTTCCTGCCGTAAAATTAACAACTATGGAGCCTGATTTTGCTCCCGCACTTCCATCAGTTGTAACACTTGCCGTGCCATTTGTAGCAGTTACATTTGATGATTTGAATCCGGCCTCGGCATTAAAACCAAATGTAATCTCAACGCTTGAACCGGTAAGTACTTCCTGCTGTTCAGGTGCACTCACTTTAGGTGATGATTTGTCGGTGTCATCATCTTTATCACAAGATGAAAAGATTGCTACTGCGACAAAAAGACTTAAAATCAATAGTTTTTTCATGTTTCTATGTTTTGGATTAAAATTATGATGCAAAAGTCAACATCTTAAAGAACCAGTTGGTTAAGCCGCTTTTATTATAATGTTAAGTTTACCTTAAGCCAAAAAGGTTATTCCTCAAACCATAAAAACCAAATTGAGAAATAGCTTTTACACCCATATGGGATTGTTAATCAACAATAAAGAGAATAAAGAAATAATGAATCGTGTTATGATATTATGATCACATCATAATTTGGTGAAAGCAGGTCCTAACGGTCCTTGAAGTGTAAGTGAGCTAACAAAAATCTATTGGATGAAATATTCACTTATGGTTCAAACTGCTTTTCGTTGATGAGAATCCCACTTTCGTCCCACATCAACCAAGTGCCGGTTCGTTCGCCACGATCATAATTCATTTCATACCTGAGCGTCCCCTTCTCATCCCAGATGAACCATTTCCCATGTTTTTGTCCGTTCTCATAATTAGCCACCCCGGTTCTGATACCAGCTTCCGTCCACGTAATCCAAGTACCATGTTTCACACCATCGCTCCACGCCCGCTCTTCTTTTTTATTTCCATTTTCATGGTAATATACAGAAATACCATCCTCGATTCCGTCAATAAAAATGCGGACAGCAACAAGGTTTCCATTGTCATCATATGTTTCAAGTGTTCCATTCAGTTTTTTGCCATCAAGGTAATAGCCATCCGGACGCAATTCGGGTTCCTGAGCTGATAATGACCAGGCAGTAAACAATATCATGATGCATAAAAGGGACTTCTTCATTGATTCTAAGAGTTTGGATTTAGTTATTAAAGATATGCTAAATATCGTTACGATTAAAACGTCTGTTCAAACAAATTAAAAAAAAGACAAGCCCTTCGACCTGTCTTAGTTATGATAAAATTTAGCCAAGGCTCAAAGCACTATTTTTCGCCATTGGCCGCTAATTTCACTTCCAATTTTTCATTACCAAACAAAGCAAATTGTTTTAGGGTAACATCCTCGTAGGAAATATAGCTTACCTTAATATCGTATTTACCCGGCATCAGGCCATTCAGGGTGAAACGACCATCAAAATCAGTAAAGATCTTTTCTTCAAAACCTTCAACGGTAAGCGTGGCACCGGCAAGGCCTTCGCCTGAAACCTTGTCAATAACCTGTCCGCTCATGTTCAATGGTGCGGGCGCTGACAATTCACCACCTTCAGAATTGGCAATTAAACTGGTGGCCGAAAAAAATAAAAACGTTACTATTACACTGATGGTTTTTCTCATGACTTATGTTTCTTTTGATTCGAAGCAAAAGTATGTCAGAAATCACCAGCCCATGCTAAGTGCTCATTAAGATATCTTTAAGATTAACTTAATCTAATATTAAGATAATGTTAAGTGCAATTCGAATTACAGTCAACAGATTAGAATTTCCTGAATATCTGCTCTATTCTACCTGATAGAGGTATATCCTCCGGGTATTCCATTTTTTGAGAGTACCACTTGCCACAGCTGGTTTTTGCGTGCCCTGAAGGATCCGGCGCAGCTGAGCAGGTAATACTTCCACATCCTGAAAAACTTGATTTCATAAAATGTTTTTAGTTCATCCCATGCCTGTTCAAAATTATGATACCAAGCCATCAAGGTACGGTCGTAATAGGGCCCAAAGCTATGCCAGTCCTCCATAACAAACAAGCCCTCCATTGATGATGCCAGTTGCCTGATAGATGGCAGCATGCTGTTTGGAAATATGTATTTGGCAATCCAACGATCAGTTGTGATGGCAGAATTGTTGCCACCAATGGTTTGCAGTAAAAATAATCCGTCATCTTTCAGCAAATGATTCACCTTTTTCATGAAGGTCCTGTAATTTTTGTATCCAACATGCTCGATCATGCCAATGGATACAACACGGTCAAAACGCTCTTCTTTGCCTGACAAGGAAGTCGCATGCAGGCTTCGGTAATCCTGAAATCTGATTTGAACCGGTAGTCCAATGCATAGCTCCTCGGCCAGTTCAGCCTGTTCTTTAGAAACGGTTATGCCCACACTTTCAATATTGTACTTTTCACTGGCATATTTACAGAAACTGCCCCAGCCACATCCTATGTCCAGAACTTTCATTCCTGGTTTCAGCTTCAATTTACGGCAAATAAGATCAAGCTTGGCTTCCTGCGCCTCATCCAGGTTTTGAGCATCTTTCCAGTAGGCGCATGAATATACCATACGTTTGTCTAACATTTTACTGAACAGCATGTTCCCTACATCATAATGATGCTTGCCTATTTCAAAAGCTTTTGATCGTTTACCATGATTAAAGAGCCATGCTTGCAGGTAATGGGGCAGAAATCGCAGGCTTCTAACCTTTTCTTCAACTGAGGCACTGAGTATTTTACAGAAAAACTCATCCAGCCTATCGACCTCCCACCAACCAGCCATATAGGCTTCTCCCAAGCCCAGGGAGCCATTGTGAAGCACACGGCCATATAAATGTGGATTCAATACCTGTATATCTGTTTCGGCTTTGCCATTGATTTCAATTCCAGCCAAAGCAAGCAGTGATCTGAAGGTTTCTTCGAGCTTTTTCATGATGAACTTACATTTTAAAGGTAAACTAAAAAAAGCTTCACTCAAAGATCATAACAATTTACCTTTATTCCAAAATTAACTTTTGGCGTCCGACGATACCTTGTCGATCGCTTAGCTGAAAAATGTATATGCCCCGCTCGTAATTTGACAGATTAAGCTTAATGTTTATGCTTCGGATGTTTTCAATGGTTATGATCTCATACCCAATAGGATTGAAAATTTGAATATTGTAAGGAGGGTTAAAACTGCATGGCAGTTCAATATTCACTTCATCTACAGCCGGATTGGGGAAAAGAAACATTTTAATCTTTCTGTCCAGATCATATTCGGCAAGTGCGGTAGTTGTGTGTCCAATATCAACCACCACCCCTTCAATAACATTCAGGTTATAAGGAATCTCTTGTGGCAACAGGTACCAGCCATTAGAACTACCTCCCCATCCAAAATTCAGATGAAAATATTCATTGGTATTATATCCGTCTATCACCACATTGTGCCCGACAGTCCAGTTCACATCAACCACAGCCAAATGCACCGGCAAGGTATCCTTGATGTTCTGCTGGATTCGTTTATACACATTGAAACTGCTCTCATCAAGCAATGATGCTTCTGAAAAACCAAAGCGCATATAGGCGTCAAAAGCCTGGTTCACACCGAAGGTGCCTGAAACCTGTGATGTAAATACCTGCTTGCATGCCACACCACAGGCAAAGGTCAGTGCAGCCATATCCTGATTTGTCAGTCCTGTGTTGTTTGCGTAATGCGAATTCAATGTATCCAGGTAGTCATTCAATTCAGGATAGGATGGAAAATCATAGGTAGCATAGTCATCATCAATCCAGTATTGCCTGCCCGCATAGTTGTGATAATAATCATCATCGTCATTAAAATGAGTATTATTGGTGGTCTGATGAAAATTAACGATCTGTGCCATGGCTACTGCCGGACAACCGGCAAGGCTTCTGGCCATCGTTACCGGATCAATAGGACACAGGTCGTTATAGGGATAATTTTGTGTCCAGTTTGTCTTTAGCCATCCATTTCCCACTTCCGGCCATTGCTGAAATCCGGTACTGCTCTTATCTCGGTTTGGTTGATTCAAACATGTATCCCATTCTGGGTTATGCTGTTCCAAAATGCCACCTCCATTTAAATCAAAATATTCCAGCCTGCTGCGTATATCGGCCTGAATCATTGCATACATAGGATTGTGAGGACCAGGTTCGCCAAAACTATTCTCAAATGAATAGGCCAATACAGGCGGAAGCCTTTTTGAGGCTGTCACAACAACAAATCCTGTCGGTTTTAATCTAAATATCCTGGCAAGACACACATGGTTGTGCATGAGCTTTTCAGAGCTTGCGATGGTAAAGATTGAATCAGCTTTAAAAAAGATTAGATGCTGATTCACCGCTATTACGTCTTCCTCGCAGGTTATGGACTCAGTGGTTGAATGATCAATGTGATCAATATCGGAATTAAATGGTGTTGCAATGCAAAAGGATACTAGCATCAAGCAACACGATGCTGTTAAAAACGAAATTTTTTTCATTTATAATATCATTGGTTTGATCAAATATGCATTACAATTATAAAGTCCATAATAATCCCACTGTTGCATAATGAAACATCGAAAAGGTATAAACTGAGTTGTTGTCGGCGCCGCCTTCGAGCAGGCGGTAACCTGCTTTGAGCATGAAACTTTCCGTAATCATATGACTTACGGCCAAAAACACATCTTCCGCCCTTCCCTGCGGTGCTGCCAGCGCATCACCATCAAGAAGCAGTCCCCAACGATCAGTTGGTTTCCAGTGGATTATAAAATTAATTAAGGGGACAAAGCCCAGGTCATCCTTACGTGATGAGATCCCTCCGCCTGCAAAATCAATATAGGCATCCCGCAGCTTGACTGTGAGCCCCAGCCCGATCCTCAGGTTTTCATTATCAACCAAGTGATATCGATAGCTTATGCGATATGAATTGAATTTGTAAGTAACCTCAAGGAATTGATCAGCAGCAAAAATGCTATTCCGGAACATCACATCCCTGCCCGGTAATCCCGAATATTCAAACTTTAGCGGGGCAAGAAGCAAAAGTACTTCCTGCCTTTCAGTAATATGATAACCAACTTTCAGCCTGTAGAAAAGTTGCGTGCCTGCATCAAACTCATCCGAAAGTGAAACAAATGTTCCTCCCTCGCCGGGAATACGAACGTCATTGTAAGCAGTGGAAACCATCCCGGTTTCGATGTCAAGACTGAATTGAGCTGAAATCTGGTGCAGCATGAGTAAGACCGCAAATAAGGTCAGGAAAAGTGCTTTCATAATTTGGTTTGAAAAACAGGCAAACAAGTTAGGAATTTTTTTTTAATAAAAATCACAGATGAAACTGTAACAATATTGCCATTTAAGGTAAAGCTTACTAGTATTGTTGATAAATATTGGCAGTCAATTTCCAGCAATATGAGCGAATCAATACTTGAGAAAACATACACTCTTATCACAGACGAGGGGGAAGAGCGCTCCTGCAAAGCCATTTCAGAGGAAGCCTGCAGGGAAGTGCCGGGAAATTTCTTGAAGAATATCGTAACCGGTGCATTTACCAAGCTGGCAGAACAGCTCGTCAGCCCCGGCACTACCTTGCCATGGATATTCAGTGCTTTGGGTGTTCCGGGAGGACTGGCCGGTGCTTTAGTTCCTATTAAAGATGCCGGATCGTTGTTACCACAATTGATCGTTTCGGCCAGGATCAGGTCATTTGCAGTGCGCAAGTGGTTCTGGGTAGTTCCGGCAATGGTGCAAAGCCTGGCACTATTCGCAATGGCTTTCGTAGTGCTTCATACCAGGTCGCTAACCTCAGGTCTCCTTATCCTCACACTATTACTGCTTTTCAATATGGCAAGTGGTGTGGCCAGCCTGGCATTCAAAGATGTGGTTGCCAAAACCATAGCCAAAGGCAAACGGGGGCAGCTTTTGGCCCTGAGGGCAAGTATTGGAGGTGTGCTAACGCTGATAGCAGGACTTTGGCTTTTTACCTCAATCAAAGGTGCAGATGACCAAACAATATTTTTCCGGATCATCGCTGTTGCAGCGCTGTTATGGTTGATGGCTTCGATCGTTTTTGCCCTGATCAAAGAAGACCGGGGTGCAACCGAAGGGGGTAAAACACCGGTCAAAGAAGTCAAGCATGCGTGGCATTTTTTTATTAATGATACTAACCTTCGTAATTTTATCTTCACTCGTGGCTTATTAATGGCCATACCCCTGGCCCAACCTTTCTTTATTGTTCTAGGCAAAGCGGAGTTGGGCAGTAAGGCAACCTCACTTGGTTTGATCGTTGTTGCTGCAGGATTAGCCAATATCATCAGCAGTCCGTTTTGGGGTAGATTCAGCGACCGGTCAAGCCGTAAACTTATGATTGCCGTTGCCATATTGGGAATCGCTAACATCAGCCTGATGGCCAGTTTCCCATTGTGGGCTGATCCTTTCCGTAACATATATACCTTCTCAATACTGCTACTGATACAGGTGATGGCTCATGCAGGTGCACGGCTTAGCCGTAAAACCTACCTGATTGATTTCGCCCCTGAAAAAGACCGTTCGCTTTATGTGTCGCTTGCCAATACCATGATCGGTATATTCACCCTGGTAGCAGCCGGCTTTGGTATTGTTGCAGCATTCTTTGGAACGCAAACCATGTTGCTTTTCTATGCCGGAGTATTGATGCTATCGATCATGTTCGCATTAAAACTGAAAGAAGTGCAGGTTACTCATAATAATTAAGCCGTGATTGGGATTCAACTTACTTAACAATTCCACGCGATACCGAGGCCAGCTTAATCCAAACGATATTTTTTTTTGAGCAGTTCGACAAATCTGCTAGTTTTGCCTGATAAACAACTGCGGGCTTTGAAACCATTATTATTGTCCTTACTCAGTATCTTTATTATTTTTTATGCTTTGCACGCAAAGACATCAAACGCTATTACTGATAGTTTGAAGTCCCTGCTGTTACATGCCGGTGACAGCTCCCGTGTAGAGCTACTGCTTGAATTGTCGAACCATGTGTTGCGCAACGACCCACAACAAGCCATTGACTATCTTGATGAAGCCTTGAACATTTCAATTGGAATCAAGGATTCGTTACTCATGTCGAAAAGTTACAGCCAAACAGGGGTTTATTACAAAAACAAGGGTGATTACCCCAAGGCCCTCACCTATCATTTCAAATCGAAGGAGATCAATGAACGCCTGGGACATCGACCTGCGCTGGCATCCAACTACAATGATATAGGAATCATCTACAAAACCATGCGGGAGTACGACAATGCACTCGCATACTACCGCAGATCGAACGCCATATGTATTGACCTTGGCATGACCCGGGGTATAGTTATGACGCTTAATAATATAGGGACAATATATGAAGCACAGGGCCAAAGTGATGAAGCTATTATTTACTACCAGCAAGCCTATGAAAATGCAGTCGAATTTAATATACTGGGCGGACAAGCCATCACACTAAACAACCTGGGTGATATCTATGCGGCAATAGGGGATTCATACAAAGCCAGACAACACTTTAAACAAGCAGCGGCTATTGATTTCAAGACAGGTGATATGTTCGGACATCTGTACTCGCTGCTGAATGTGGCTGCTACCTTTATCGGAACAAGTGAATATGATAGTTCGTTGCATTACTACCAGAAAGCAGAAAACCTGGCTCATGAACTTGGTTCGGCTCAGCATATGATCCACGTTTATGCTGGAAAAACCAGACTGTTTCAGCAACAGGGAGACTACAAAACCGCATTCGAACAACTGCAATTATTCAAGCATTACCAGGATTCAGTATACAATGAAACACGGGCCCAGCAATTGGCAGAAGCCGAAAAGCGGTATGAAGCCGATAAAAAAGACCGTGAGATCAGGATGCTCAGGCAAGAGCAGATGATCAAAGACCTGGAGCTGGATCAGCACCGGGCCGAACGTACCGCACTTATAAGCGCCATGATCCTGATTGCCTTCATTCTGATTTATCTTTACAACAGACACCGGCAAAGACAAAAAGCAGAACTCAACAAACAAATGATCCGGCAAAAGGAGCTCTATTTAAAAGCTATAGTTGAAACACAGGAGCAGGAACGAAAACGCATAGCCAAAGACCTGCATGATGGAGTGGGTCAGACCTTATCAGGCGTAAAACTCAATATGGATAATATTCTCAAACAAGTTGAACAAATCCCTGAGGATGAAGCAATACGCTTAAAGGAGCTTGTAAACCATATTGATGAGGCCTGCCTGGAAGTGAGGTCGATCTCGCATCAGATGATGCCCAAAGTACTTCAGGAAGATGGCCTCATCCCTGCCATTCAGGATATGCTTGAAAAATCATTCCGCCATAGTTCAATTACATATAATTTTGAACACCATGGACTTAATGGCAGGCTTGATGAGAACATTGAAATTGGGCTTTACCGTATCTGTCAGGAACTTGTCAATAATGTGATCAAACATTCAGGTGCCTCAGATGTGCAGGTACAACTGATGAGGAAATCAGGATTAGTGTTGTTGTTGGTTGAAGACAACGGAAAAGGGTTTATTAATGAAAGCCTCAGGGAGAAAGGTATAGGTCTGATGAATATCAATAGCCGTGTGGAAACAATAAACGGTGAATTCAATATTGAACCCAGCCCCCTAAGTGGCACATTAGCAACAATTAGAATTCCAATATAACAAACATGACCAGGTTAATCATTGCCGACGATCATCAGCTCGTGGCCGAGGGGCTGAAATCCATCATCGAATCAGTTGATGAAAACAAGGTTATTGCAATGGCTGCAAACGGAAAAGAGCTATTAAAACAACTCGAAGTAATTGACACCGACCTGATACTCCTCGATATTGATATGCCTGTAATGAATGGCATCGAAGCAATGCAACATATTCGCAAAAGCCATCCTGACATCAAAGTGATAGTGCTGAGCATGCACGAAGAAAAAAGCCTGGTAAAAAAATTCACAGATATGGGAGCCATGGGTTTTCTGATCAAAAATACCGATCAGGATGAGCTTTTGCTTGCAATAAAAAGAGTGATCGGAGGTGGGAAGTATTTTTCCAGTTCGCTCACTATGAATATGATTGGAGGTTCAGTAGCATCCAGCAGCACTGCCTTTTATGATGCGCACAAAGCCTCACTAACCGAGCGAGAGATTGAAATACTGAAGCTTATCGCCGAAGGTTACTCCAACAAGGAAATTGGAGACAAACTGTTCATCAGCCACCGTACCGTTGATACGCACCGCACCAATCTCATGAAAAAGCTGGAAGTGAACAACATCGCAGGATTGATCCGCTATGCCATTAAAAGCGGTTTTGTACATTAATTTGACCAGTCAAGATAATTATTATACCTTTGTATTGCTAATACCAATAGGGGTGCCTATGCTGTCAACAGACGGTAATATTAAGGGCTGAGATCATACCCTTTGAACCTGATCCGGGTAATGCCGGCGAAGGGAATAAGACCAGCGATCGGCTTTCCTCTATTGATTTAAATGTTTAACCTTTTAAATCAATGAGTCATGAAAAAAATTCTCATCATTGTAATGGCATTGTCGCCATTGTTCTCGTTCGCCCAGTACTCACTGAGCGGAACCATCAGGTCTGCAGATGATGGCCAGGCCTTGCCAGGAGCTCACATCACCATCATTGAAAAAAACTGGTCAACAGTAAGCGATGCGAACGGAGATTTCAGCTTCGTCAGGCTGGAACAGGGCAATTATACCATTCGAGTTAGTTTCCTGGGATTCGAAACCACCACCAGAAACATCCCACTAACCCATGACCAACAATTTGAAGTAGTCCTTGAAACTGCTTCATACCTTAGTGAAGAAGTCATTGTTAGTGCCAGCAGGGCAACCCACAATTCGCCCTTGACATATAGTCAGGTTGATCAAGACTATATCCGAAAAAAGAATACCGGTGCAGACCTGCCCTACCTGTTAACCTCCACGCCCTCAGTGGTAGTAACCTCCGACGCCGGGGCCGGAATAGGCTATACGGGCATTCGCATACGGGGTACTGACCTTACCCGGATCAATGTAACCATGAACGGTATCCCGGTGAATGACCCTGAATCGCATGGCGTTTTCTTTGTAAATATGCCTGACCTGGCTTCATCCATTGACAATATGCAGATTCAAAGAGGAATAGGCAGCTCCGTAAACGGGGCAGCTGCCTTTGGCGCCAGCATCAACATCAAAACTGATCCGCCAAGGAAACAGGCATTCGCCGAGATCAGCTCAGGGGCAGGCTCTTTCAACACCTTCAGAAACACCTTGCAGTTTGGTACCGGGCAAACCCAAAAAGGATTCTCTTTAGAAGGCAGGCTCTCCAAAATAAGTTCAGATGGATATATTGATCGGGGATGGTCCGATCTGAAATCCTACTATATGGCAGCTTCCTGGCAAAGCAGCTCCAGTCTGATCAAGCTGATCACCACAAGCGGACTGGAAAAAACCTATCAATCATGGTATGGTATTCCAAAAGATAGCCTGGCTTCAAACAGGCGATATAACCCCTCGGGCGAAATGTATGATGCCGAGGGCATGCTTACCGGATACTACGACAACCAAACAGATAATTATCAACAAGACTATTATCAGCTACACCTGGCACACCGCTTCAACAGGACGATCTTTGCCACTGCCTCAGGTTTTCTGACAAAAGGTCGTGGGTATTACGAAAGCTGGCGCAATAGCGACCGTTTGAGCAATTATGGATTGCCACCAGTGGAAATGGGTGATCAAACCATAACGCGTAGTGATCTGATACGTCAAAAGTGGCTTGACAATAACTTTTATGGTTTTAATGCTGCCATTCATTACGAGTTAATCCATACCAATGTTGTTGTAGGTGGAGGATGGAACCGATATGAAGGTGATCACTTTGGTCATGTGGTCTGGGCGAGATATCCCTCCACCAGCACCCCTGACTGGAAGTATTATGATAATACCGGCACCAAGACAGATTACAACTTGTTCGTGAGGGCTAGCAGACAATTGGCCTATAGGTTAAACCTTTATCTCGACCTGCAATACAGGAGGCTGGACTATGCCATCCGTGGAATTCATGATGATCTTCGCGACATTACCCAGGAGCATAATTTTTCATTCTTTAACCCCAAGGCCGGCCTGCATTATAGCATTAGCCAAAAGCATAGTATTTATGCTGCCCTGGGCGCCTCAAACCGCGAGCCTAACCGATCAGTGTATCGCGACGCTGACCAAGGGCAGGAAATTAACAGCGAACAATTAATTGACCTGGAGCTGGGCTATCGCTTTCATCAGCAGCAATGGCTCATCGAAGCCAATCTCTATAATATGGACTACAAAAACCAGCTGGTGCTCACAGGCGAGATCAACCAAACAGGTGCAGCCATTATGACCAACGTTCCAAAAAGCTACAGGCGAGGTATTGAAATAAACGCACAATACCAGGCTGGGAATAAGCTTTCAATAAACGGAAACATGAGCCTAAGCAGCAATAAAATAATAGACTTTGTAGAATATGTTGACAACTGGAACTACTGGGATAATCCTGATGAAGAACCCTATCAGTATATTTATAATTTGGGCGATACCGACATATCATTCTCTCCCAATATTGTTGCAGGCGGCCAACTGAGCTATGCTCCATTTGGAGGTGCTTTGATCAATCTGACTACAAATCATGTCGGCAGGCAATATCTTGACAACACCTCCAACAAAGAACGCAGCATTGACCCTTACACGGTTAGCAACCTGATGTTGGCATATGATATACCGGCAAAATGGTTTGAAAATATGAGCCTTACTCTGCATCTCAACAATATATTCAACCAACAATATGAAGCGAATGGATGGGTATACCGCTATATTTACAACGGCGAGCCCTATGTGATGGATGGCTATTTCCCACAAGCCGGTTTCCACTGGATGGCCGGCCTCAGGCTAGGACTTTAAAATCGCTGTTTTGGTTAGGCCGGAGGCAAACATGCTATAATACGTAAAGGCGCCCCGCTTCCACCCTTTATTTTCATGGGTAAAGCAATGATCCATGAACCTTTGGGTGGCAGCAGATCCAGATTCATCACGTTTTCATATACAGTCACTTCATGTGGAAAAAGGATGCGATGTGCCATGAAATCTTTGGATTGGCCATAGTCGATGCTTGGTGTATCCAGCCCCACAGCATTTATCGTGCGCTCATCCACAAGCCACTGTGCTGCATCAGGATGAAGCCCGGGAAAATGGAGGTTATCAACACCCTCCTGGCCTGTTAGTGAAGTACCTGCATACATCTCTTTGTCCGGGTAATACTGAGCCATTCCTGTATTGAGAAGGATTATGGCATGCTCAGGTATGCGTCCATGCTGTGCTTCCCAGTCTAAAAAATCTTGAGTTGAGACAAGATAATCGCGGTTGTTGGCCACCTTTGCCTTCACATCAATTACAACGCCCTCCCCCATCAACTTGTTCAGGTTGATCTGCTCCACGGTTTTACCCCCTTCGGCAAAATGAATGGGCGCATCAAAATGGGTACCACCGTGCTCCTCAGCGCTGTACTTAAAAGAAGCATAATAGTATCCCTTTTCAGTTATACCTTCAAAAACAGTGTCATGCTTAAAAGGGATATTCGTCGGCCAGTACACCGCTTCTTCATCAAATGCCCAGGTGAGATCAACCCATTGAGCCTCTGCAAACAGTGCGAGGTGATCGTGCTCATGATGGCATGAAGCCATGGCCATAAAAAGTATAAGAATCAAAGACAGGTATTTCATATCAATTGTTTTTATTAGTTAATAATAATGGCTAAGAGGTTGGTCAGTCTACCCCTGTTTTAAGATGTCTCACCGGAACGAAAGAAATTGGATGCCCCAGCTAATAGTGATCATAAAAAGCTCTTGCAGATTCAATTCCCTGTCTGGCAGACAAGCTGACAAATGTAGGAGATCGGTTTCATATTGTCAATATAAAATTTAATTTCACAAGAAGGACAAGGTATAGAAATGATTTCGTAAATCAGATAAGTTAAATAATTGAGCTGATGAAAGGAAGAAAATTAATACTTTTAGACCCTAACCAAAAAGTAATTTATGGCTCAAAATAAAACAAGCATCACCGATCAAAGTGTGACAGCCTTTATCAATCAGGTTGATAAAGAACAAATGAAAGCAGATAGTTATGAATTGATCAAAGTCCTGCAAGAGGTTTCAGGTTATAAACCCAAAATGTGGGGACCATCCATTGTTGGGTTTGGCAGTTACCATTATAAATATGCAAGCGGACATGAGGGCGATTGGGCAATGCTTGGTTTCTCGCCCCGAAAAAGTGCCATCTCACTCTATATCTATACAGAATGTGCTGATTCAGCTGATTTATTATCCAAACTGGGAAAGTTTAAAATGGGAAAAGCTTGTATCTACATCAAAAAATTAAATGATATTGAC
>CALAZZ010000060.1 GCA_937926515.1 uncultured Bacteroidales bacterium
GAGATAATTGGAGTGCTTTTTCATTGTTTAAGAATTTTATGTGTTTCAATGATATTTTCATTTTGCCTGATGGCGATTAAGTATAAACCGGGCGAGAGTCCTGATAAGTTTATGAGGTTGTAGCCCATTTGTAGGGGGTGTGTGCTTAGCTGTTGTCCTTTTGCATTTATAATAAGCATCTCAGAGTTGCTGTCGCTTTTCACATGCAAGGTTTCTCTGGCTGGAACAGGCCATAATTCAATGTTGGCACCGGCAATCCGTTCTTGCTTGTTGATGCCTGTAACCACATCTTGAAGCCTTACTTTTTTTATGTAGTTGTCTAAAAAATAAGCTTCTCCATGTTCTGCAACAACGCCACTAACAATGCAGGCAGTATCGTTAGTTGCCAGTAAATCCCAGAGCCAGTAGCGGGTATCCCCTTCGTGTGTCATGGAGCCTTTTAGGTTGATTTCATTGTCAAACACAAAAAACCTGATATTCTCTTCTCCGGAAAAACCGGGAGGAATATCTTCAAAGCTTGCGACCCAGATGAACGCTTCGTCAATAAACCCCAAGCCCCTGATTTCAGGGATCCTAATCGTTTTGTCGTGATGAACAACCGTTGACTTGAGCAATTGCTTATTGGGGTTATATAACCTCATCTCAAGTCCTTTGATATCTGTACCCGGCACATTAAACCTATTGGCCGTAATAAAATTGCCTGTACTGAGCCAACTGGCTGTAACGGGCGCCCAGGATGGGCCGTAATCAGTTTCAAGTGTGCCACTTCCCAAGTAGTTAAAATCAAAGTCGAATTCGATCCAACTACGATAGGCAGGTTCAACGGTCAATTGGCTAAATAGATAAAAACCGCTGCTGTCAGCATTCAACATCAGGCTGCCGAGGTTATGATCTTTAAAACTACGAAAGGAAGTATAATCTAGCCTGTTGCCTTCCAGGTCGTATTTTGCCAGAAAAATAAAATTGTTGTGTCCATACTCTGTGGTATCCAACGCTCCTTGAATGATTACCTCATTTTCATACGTAAGGAGATAGGTTTTCAACCAATGACTTGCATGCGGCTCAGCTTCAACTATACTGTCCATTTTTTCCCAAACAAGTTCAAGGCCTGGACTAATTTCGCAAACATAAGTATGCCGGCCCCTTAGGGGATTGTCTATATGTTTCAGTGAGCCAAAACATAACAGATTTCCATTGGGTTTAGGTATGCAAAAAGTTACAAAATAGGCAGTGTCAGGTTTTGGGAAATCAGCTGTACTTATGATATCGCCGGAGTAATCCAGCTTGTAAAATGCCATTGTTCTCTCACCGTTAAAAGGAAACTCTTTGAATCCCACGACAAAAAAATGGCCATCATGATCTATGGATTGCCGTAATCCATCATGAATACCGGATTCGCCGAATGCCATTTCGAATGCATCCTGAGCAAAAGAGCAAATGACAAGCTGTAATACTACTATTGTCAGAATTAAACTTTTCATCTATTTTCATTTTGTATGGAAAAATGTTCCTACTGATTACTAGACTATACAAATTCAATCTAGTTGGATTGGATAATCAGGCTCTGCCACATAGTGAATCTTTATGCCATAATTGAAGTGGCCTTCATGAAAGTACTTTCGATTTGGTTCATCTGTAAAACTCCACTTTCCAACCATATCAATAACATTAATCAGGCTGTACATTGGGTCAAATTCTTCGTTTCGGATTTTCACAAGCAACAATTGACGTAAAAAGCTGTAATAAGTGTTCATAGCATTCCGGTATAGGCATAGCTCCACAGCCCCTATTTCTTCTGTTCCAAAAAACAGGTAATAATCATACAGGTTGTCAGGCGGATTGGGGTCGTTTTCCCTTCTTGTATTTGGTTGGCCACCTTCTCTACTAATAGTTGTTGGGTTGATCACATGAAAGTTGTTCTCCGGATCGGGCAAGGTGGCGTTCATGGCAAGCATAAGTTGTTCTGCTGCATCTGTATCATATGTGAAACTTTCACATTTACCTTTAGTTTCCCCATACCACCAGTCATCGCCTTCGCCAAAGGGGCCGCTAATGACGGGATCCGATGGAGGCGTGCCTTTCTCGCCGGTTACTACATTCACAGAAAAGGTTATTTCCTCATCACCCACTTCTGCATCTTGCAAATTGATCATAGAGAGGCCTTTTTCGTCGAATCCAACGTTTAGGTAAACGGCTGTGACTTCATCAATCATTTGGCTGAATTTATCGGCCAGGGTGCTCAGGTTAACTTTGCCATCGGCCATTAGTTCAAGCGTGAACCCCAGTGTATCCACTTCAAACTTGCTATAGAACTCGTTCGGGAATCCATAGCAGTAGTTAAATGTAGACTCCAGATACCATAATGCTGAATCGGCATCAATGGTCTCAAAGCTTTTGAACATTGGGTTTTGCTTTTGGTAATCTATCTTTTGGATAAAACCTTTAATGGTATTGCTTACTGTTAGGTCAAAGGACGTGTAGTGTTGGTTGCTCTCAATTTGGGCCTCCTCCTTACTGCAAGCGCCAAAAACAAGCGCAATGGCAAGGGCTGCTGTAATAATGTTTGTGGTTTTCATACTTGTTAATTTTGGTTTATACTGGGTTCTTATTGGAATGTCTGCATTGCATTTGCTGTATCAAATGTTGCCAACCAGGCTGAAAACAGGTATTGTTTTGTAAAGTACCATCCCAACGCACTAATAAATCAGGCAAGTTTAGGTTCTGCACGGTGTAAGCAGCAAAAGTAAAAGCGGGTTTTATGTATATAATTAAAAGGTTTGCAGGGGTAAGAGGGTGTGGATGTGCTGCGGGGGGGGGGGTAACTCCCTGTAAAACAAATCTATACATCCATAACAACAGGCTCATCAAAGTAAAATTGCTGTTGCACTTGTGCAGAAAAGGGCTGTATACAGGTTTTTGGTTCAAGGGATGTATATCAGTTTATTGCCAGTCTCATACATTAATACCATACGCATGGCAAATCTAACCGGTGCGTTTTAATACTTTATTAACATTAGTTTAGGTCGTTTTTTCTATATTAATGATATATAGACCTTTGTGTTGTGAATAACTGGCAAAAAATGCTTGGAACCATCTTGTGATTGAAAATGATATACTTGAATACTAAGCATACAAAGATGGGCTATTCCAAAAACAGTTTATATCCCAAGAGGGGATTTAAATTTTTTGCTCTCTCCTGAAAAATTATATTTATATTTTATCTATTCTATTTTCAACATTATGAGTCGCATTTATTTACTGAACTTAAGCAATCGTAATTCGATGAGCCGAAATCACGTCATGACTTGACGAAAGGCTGTATGCGCCTGCATGATTGCATTGTAGCGTCTGTGGTTTAGTAAAAAGTATTTGATATATATCAAATGTGTAATCGCGTTAATTTCACGATCTGGATGATAAGGGGTGGATGTAAAAAAAAAAAAAAGGATACCTCAAACAGCATCCTACTTTTTTAAAAAAGTACCCGGAGCCGGGGTCGAACCGGCACGAGTATTACCTCACTGGTTTTTGAGACCAGCGCGTCTACCAATTCCGCCATCCGGGCAAATGAAGCAATGAACTTCGAGCTTGCAAAAGTACTAAAATTAGGTATTGCACCAACATACCATCAAAAAAATCAGGGCTACTCCACAGTTACCGATTTTGCCAGATTGCGAGGTTGGTCAACATTGCAGCCACGCATAACCGCAATATGGTAGGATAACTTTTGCAAAGGAATCGTAGCCAGCAGTGGAACAAGCATTTCTTCTGTTTCAGGGATTTCGATGATATAATCTGCCATCTCCCTGACGATACTGTCGCCCTCGGTAACGATACCAATAACAATTCCCTTTCGGGCCTTAATTTCCTGTATGTTGCTGACCACCTTATCATATGAGCCTTTTTTCGGAGCAATTACAACCACAGGCATGTCTTCATCTATCAATGCAATGGGGCCATGTTTCATTTCAGCTGCCGGATAGCCTTCTGCATGAATGTATGATATCTCCTTGAGCTTAAGCGCTCCTTCAAGTGCTACAGGGAAGTTATATCCGCGTCCCAGGTAAAGGAAATTGCGCACATCTTTAAATTTATGTGCCACTTCCAAAACTGTATCCTTACACATTTGTAAAGTCTGTTCAACTTTTTTGGGGATAAGTTGCAGCTCATTTAAAATCTGCATATACCTGGATTTCGAGAGGGTACCCTTAAGGCCGGCCAAGCGTAATGCCAACAGCACGAGTATTGTAACCTGTGCAGTAAATGCCTTGGTTGAGGCAACACCTATTTCGGGGCCGGCATGTGTGTAGCTGCCGGCATGTGTGGCACGGGCTATGGAGGAACCAACCACATTGCAAATGCCAAGTATGGTCGCCCCCTTGGATCTTGCCAACTCGATGGCTGCCAGGGTATCAGCTGTTTCGCCTGACTGCGAAATGGCTATTACCACATCATCTTCATTGATCACCGGGTTGCGATAGCGAAACTCTGAAGCATATTCCACTTCCACCGGAATGCGTGCAAGGTCTTCGATTAGGTATTCGCCCACCAGCCCTGCGTGCCACGAAGTGCCGCATCCGATGATGATGATACGGTTCGCATTAATGAGTTTTTGCTCGTAATCAATAATACCACCAAGAGAAATGGAGCCCAGTTCGGGGTGCAACCTGCCCCGCATGCTGTCCTTGATTGACTGTGGCTGCTCATAAATTTCTTTCAACATAAAATGCTCATAACCGCCTTTTTCAAGAGCCGTTAAATTAAGCTCCAGCTGTTCGATATAGGGGGTCTTATCCTGATTTCGGATGGTTTTGATTTTGAGGTCCTTGTCGCGCTGTATAAGTGCCACTTCCTCATCGTCAAGATAAACAACATTCTTGGTATGTTCCACTATAGGCGTGGCATCTGAAGCAACGTAATATTCGTTTTTACCAATTCCTACCACAAGCGGACTTCCTTTTCGGGCTGCGATCAATGTGTCAGGATCATCTTCGGCCAAAACAACTATGGCATAGGCTCCGATCACCTGATTAAGGGCTATGCGCACGGCCTCAAACAGCTCTATGCCCTCATTCATCTTGATGTCCTCAATCAGGTTGGTGAGCACTTCTGTGTCGGTACTGGATTCAAATGTGTAGCCTCTTGTTTCCAGCTCCTTTCGCAACAAGGCATAGTTCTCGATGATGCCATTATGTATCAGTGCGATGCTTTTGGATTGCGAAAAATGGGGATGTGCATTCACCTGGCTGGGTTCTCCGTGGGTTGCCCATCGGGTGTGTGCTATGCCAATGGTTCCTGACATGTCCGCCTCATTTATGAAGTGTTCCAGATCAGATACTTTCCCTTTTGTTTTATAAACTTTCAATCCCAAATTTAACAATGCCAGACCTGCACTGTCATATCCCCTGTATTCAAGTTTTCTCAGTCCGTTGATCAGGATGGGGTAGGCTTGTTGATGGCCAACGTAGGCTACAATACCACACATATTACTGCTGCTCGGTTAATATGTTATTACATTGATTCTTCATACTATCGGACAAAAGTATATCATTTTACTTGACTTGGTCGATTGGGCATCTTGATCAGTCAACCGTGGAGTAGATCAGGTGCAAGCGAAATGCGGGAATGGTATCTGCTTCGCTTGGCCCGGTACCCTGATAAACCCACCTGTCAGCCTTTGCGGAGGCACCCACTATGAAAGCATAAAGACCCATATCGTTGCTATCACCCTTTATCAGCCGTTGTGCATATCTTGATATTCTGAACTGGTATTCGTTTGTTGAAGCTTTATAATTACCACCAAAATAAGCATCGCCTTCAAGCTGGTCGCTCATAATCCTGTAATTGCCTTCGTTATCAGTCCTTTCAACGAGCACGAGTTGGGCAGGGGCCGGTATCTCGGGGTCCGGTTCAAATCCGGTGAATATGAGTTTGGCTTCATTTACGGCAATATTACTGCCAAGTTGCTCAGCAAATTTGTTCAGGTGTGGAAAGCGCAAAAAAGTTTTCACACCACCCATTGATTGCAAATAGAGCCTGTTTTTTCCAAGGGTTGTGTCGCCTTCGATGACCTGTTGTCTGAACCCGGCATCAGCATCTGTGTAGTCGAAATGATCGAAGCGGTTGAAGCGTGGTGTGTTTGCAGATATGAAAAGTTCATATCGCAATGAGTCGTTGTTGTCATTTTGATAATACAAAGTGGCACGCGAAAGATTGGAAGGCAGGTTGAAATAAGAGATGACACCATCACTCGAAACCGGATCAGCAGTGACAAAAATACCTTTAAAGTATTCAGCAAAGGCATCTCCTGTTTCAAGGCTTTCTTCAGGGGTATTCAATATTCTGTTGCCCAGTTCAGTACTAATGTCACTCAGGCTAATTCGAATCAAGGGAGGTAGGGTATCACCCAGAAAAGGAAACAGGGTACGTGGACGTGGCTGAAATTGATAATGTGCAATTTCAACAGATTCATGAGCTAATTGGCTGGTTGAATAATAGGTTGAGTCAAGAAACAGTTGATCGTTTAGTTCATAAATACGGATGGTTTGGGTGGATGTGGTATCTCCATAATAACCTGAATATACCAGTTGTAGCACAAGTGAATCCAATACCGGGTTGGGTCCAAAGTCAGGTGCATTGGTTGACAGCCTGAGCTGGGTATAGAAACCGGCAACAGTAGTTCCAAATACAGGGTCCTTCATGCTTCCCAGGAGCATCTGTGCAGGCTCATCAGTGCGCACTGAATCTTCCCTGACACTGTAGGCAGTTATTGAAATGGTATCAGTAAAATGCAACTGGATACGGTCCTGATCCGGCTGGAGATCTGCACCGATTTGCTCAGGCTTTTTTTTACACGAAACGAAGGAGAATATGATGATTAAACCCAGCACAACAACGCGGGTGCCAAGCAGAATGTACTTTTTCAAAACCTATACCTTTTTCAATGAATAAATGAATCAGTTTTTTCCCAGCAGCGTATCGTAAAATTCATTATACACATCGATATAATCGGATCCTGTATGGTATTCAAGTATAGGCTTTTTTACCTCTTTCAAATAATCCATAATTTCAGGATTCAACTTCTCTGAAGCAATAATGATGGCATCTGAATAATCAATGGCTGCCTTAGTCAGGTTAACGTAATTGGCGTCTTTATAGTATTTGGTATCCTTGGCAGTAATTCCCGGAAGCTTAAGCTTTTTATCAAAACCTTCCTTGAAAGTTTCTTTAAAGTGGTCATCATAAAGGGAATAGATTACCTTTGAATCACTAAAAATCGGATTGTCCTTATATGCCCTTTTAATATAAAGTGGTACCAACGCCGACATCCATCCGTGGCAATGAACAATGTCAGGCCCCCAGCCTAGTTTTTTCACTGTTTCGATCACGCCACGTGAATAAAAGATCGTACGCTCATCATTGTCCTCAAAGAATTTTCCGGTTTTATCCTTTATAGTGAATTTGCGATGAAAGAAATCGTCATTGTCAATAAAGTAGATCTGCATTCTGGCCTGCTGGATGGAAGCAACCTTGATGATCAGGGGGTGGTCGGTATCATTGATGATCAAGTTCATCCCTGACAATCTGATTACCTCATGCAATTGGTTTCGTCTTTCGTTGATATTGCCAAAGCGTGGCATAAATGTTCTGATCTCTTTACCTTTTTCCTGAATACCCTGGGGCAGAAATCGTCCTATTCTGCTCATATGGGTTTCCTTCAGATAAGGCATTATTGCCTGTTCAACAAAAAGAACCCTAGCTTTTTCCATTGTTTCGATGTTGAGGAACGTACGTAAAAATTAAATGCAAAGTTAATAAAAAATCACGTTGAAAGACAATATACTGTTTCCCAACAGATTTCTTTACGCCCAAAAAATAGTAATGATACCCGGAATATGGCCAAATTGAAACGGACAACAAACGAAAAAAAACGGTCTGAAATTTGGTTAACCCCTTATAAACAATGCCTTGATAATATCATAGGCCATTCCGGGGTTTTCTTTCAGCCTGCGGGTTGAATAAGCAAACCATTGTTCGCCGAAAGGAACATATATACGCATACGGTGACCATCGTCCAGAATCATCTGACGCAACTGAGGGGTGACACCATATAGCATCTGAAACTCATACATATGTTTGGGAACATGGTACTTTTCGATTAATTTATAAGCTCCCTCAACCACCGGTTTATCATGAGTGGCGATGGCCGCATAAATGCCATTCTGGAACATATATTCAAGGTCGATGAGGAAGTGGTGGTTGATCTCATGATATTTCTTGAATGCAATCCTTTCAGGTTCAACATATATGCCCTTGCACAACCGATAGCTGATCGGGTTTTCGGTGCTGTGGATATCCAGAAGGTTTTCGATGTCGGATAAGGTACGCCTTAAATACGCCTGTAACACAAGGCCAACATTTTTTGGGAATTCGGCTTTTAACCTTCTGAAAAGTTTTATTTCCGGGTCTACACATTGCGAGTCTTCCATGTCAACGCGCACAAAATTATTGTGCTCTGCTGCTTTGGCTACTATTTCACGTATATGCTGAAATGCAATTTCCTCGTCCAGCAACAACCCAAACATGGTAGGCTTTAGTGAGTAGTTGCCGTCAATTCCGGCTTCCTGAATGCGTTTTATTATATCGAGGTATTGCATCTTGTTGTCCTCAGCCTGATGCAGGTTGGTGATAAATTCTCCCAACAAATCAATTGTGACCATCATTCCATTTTCATTAAGTTGCCTGGAAACTTCAATGGCATCTTCGATGGTTTTTCCGGCGATGTACCTTTTGGAGAATAACCAAACCAATTTTTTTGGCATATAGGGAAGCATGCCCGCAATAGCTTTATTAATCCACATCATTATTGTAATAGGGTTTATCGGTTTATTTTAATTTGTGGTTTGAATTTAAATGCGAAATTAAACAATTATGAGATTTGTGTTAAAAAATTAACAATAAACAAATCAACTTTTTTCAGCTGTTCGGATAAAATTGATCGTATAATATTATTTTCGTAAAAGCTGCACTAGTACCTTGCTGCCTGGACATGCATCCAATCATAATTTTTATGCCTGCCAAGGCTTACCCAGCCTTCATCTTCCCAAATTTGCCACCAGGCGGCATATTCAGGCCTGGCAAAAACCGCCTTGTCGCGACCCCACTGCAACTGGTTTCGGCCAGGGTCATAATCCAGGGCAATTCCCCAGGCATGTGTCGACCATGAACTGCCGCCTCTTTTCTTTCGCGGGTTATAACAACCCCCAAAGTGATCGAGGTGTAATTCCTGGATTTTAGCAGACCCATAATGATCATACACTTTTTTGAGTACCCTTAGTAATGAGTCAGCTACCTTACGGTTGCATCTGATGCGTTTTGCCTTTTGCCGCAAGTCCCAGCTAAGTTTGTGCTCGTAAGGCACATCCACCAATACCAGGTTGGACTCGTCTGCCGGAGGACCAAAAAAAGCTGTCATGGAAATTTCGTCTTCCAAAGGCCAGTTGTTGGGATTGCGTTCCAGGGGAGGATCATCACGCCAATCGCCCGGCAGCATGCCATGTTCCTCCAAAAACAATAAACTGTCAAAGGCATGCTGTGTCTGTGGTCCCCAATAGCCGTCAACCGGACCTGCATCTATATTGTTCTCGGTGGCATAAAGCTGGATAAATGCAGTTAATTTCCTTTTGAGGCTGCCTTCAATAATTGCATCAGTGTATCTGGGATCCAGTTCATTTTTTCGATTGGTCAGCAGGTGTTTTAAATACTGGCCTGTATGGCGATCGGTAAGATCAGGTTTTTGATCAATGGTTAAATATGTATTGGCCATGTGTTTGGCCTTTACCGGTAAATTCATAATCAATGGATTTAAGTGAATAAATAGGGCATCATTCATGCCATAATCAAATCTACAATTATTTATCTTATGTTTGCCTGGAATAGCAACTTTATACTTATTTCGCCAATGCTGAATTTACTTTCAAGTCATCAAGCAGTGAGTTCGTTGGATTACCTGACGAGGGATATAGCAGGTTAGTTTGATCAAATGAGAATACTACTTACAGGAGCAACAGGATATATTGGCAAGCGATTGTTGCCTGTGTTGATCGAAAACGGTCATGAAGTCCTATGTTTTGTGCGAGATGCCAGGAGGCTTGCTTTAAAGAAAAGCATGCTGGTGCATATTCGTGTGATTGAAGGTGATTTCCTTAAACCTGAATCACTTGGTTCCATTCCCCAAGACATTGATATTGCCTTTTACCTGATCCATTCCATGTCATCAAACACCAGAAAATTTGATGAAATGGAGGCGGTTTCTGCTACCAATTTCCGCGAAGCGATGCGCAAGACCAAGGTAAAACAAGTGATTTATTTGAGTGGGATCGTAAATGACAAAAACCTGTCGAAACATTTGAACTCACGCAAAATGGTTGAGGACATCCTGTTCAAGGGACCATATGCCTTAACGACATTGCGGGCAGGGATCATTGTCGGCTCTGGAAGTGCATCATTCGAAATTATACGCGATCTGGTTGAAAAACTACCAGTCATGATTGCCCCAAGTTGGTTAAATACCAAATCACAACCTATTGCAATCAGGGATGTGATCCAGGCATTGCTGAGGGTGATTAACAGAAGTGAGACTTTTAATCAAAGTTTTGATATCGGAGGGCCTGAGGTGTTAACCTACAAGGAGATATTGCATCAGTTTGCCGAGTTGAGGGAAATGAAAAGGTGGATCATACTGTACCCGTTTGTTTCGCCAAAAATAAGCTCCTATTGGCTATATTTTGTTACCCAAACCAGCTTCAAACTCGCTGTAAACCTGGTAGCCAGCATGAAGGTGGAGGTGGTTTGCCGTGACAACAGGCTGCTCGAAATGTTGGATATTAAGCCTTTAACCTATAAACAAGCCATAAAGAATGCTTTTGACCGCATCATGCAGCATGAGGTCATTTCGAGTTGGAAGGATTCGTCCATCAGCAGCAATTTCAAGGCCCATATTTCAGATTATATTGAGGTTCCAACCTATGGCTGCCTGACCAACAAAAAACAAATCCGGGTCAATAACCCTGATGCTGTCATAGATCGGATTTGGGCCATAGGTGGCAAAACCGGATGGTATTATGCCAACTTCCTCTGGAAAATTAGAGGGTTGATTGATAAAGCAGTGGGTGGTGTTGGCCTCCGGCGTGGGCGCACCCATCCCACAGAAATCAATCCTGGAGATGCGCTTGACTTCTGGCGGGTGATTTATGCAAGCAGGGAGCACCGAAGGTTATTGCTCTATGCTGAGATGAAACTTCCGGGCGATGCCTGGCTCGAATTTGAGATTGATGATGACAATGTGCTACACCAAAAAGCCACCTTTAGGCCCACTGGCATTGCAGGGCGCAACTACTGGTACCTGCTCATGCCCATCCATGCTTTTGTCTTCAGGGGTATGATCAGAGGCATAAGAGGAAAGTACTTTTAGACATTAACATCAACTCAATAGTCTAATAGTGATTATCAAAGCAAGCAGCAAACTGACGGCTTTAGCCTCATAATGACGAATGGATTGATAAAGCGGCCTGATTTCAAATCACCTCAAAATCCTCGCTGCGGGGCATGGCATCGAAACTCTTGATTAACTGCTCCGGCAGTCCGGTGAGCTTGCGCTTTTGAAGATCGATCCAGGCCCCATCCACATTTACAATGGCCACCTTGCTGCCATCGCCGGTGTAAAGCTCATGCCTGAACGACCACCTCGATCCACTTGCGTTTAGCCGGGTAAGATAGGTGATCACCTTCACATTATCGCCAGGCCTGATCTCGCGAAGATATTGCAATTCTTCACGAAACAGAATGGGCCCAAGCCCCACAGACTGGAGCATCTCCATCCCAAAACCCGCAGCTTCGAGTATATTGATGCGTGCCTGCGCACAAAAGTCGGCATAGGCCGAATGCCTCACATGGCGGTTGGCATCCACATGGCTCCATAACACCTTCGTCTCAAACTGATTAGTAACCATTGATTTATCATTAACCTGTTCTCCAGGTGTCACTTCAGTCTGTTTCCTCTATCACCCTCAATTTATCACCTGCTTCCTGCACCAGCCTACGCAGATAATCTTCACTGTAACCCGGAAATTCAACCTTTGGATTTTGTTGGCCCTCAACCTTGTATTTGATATTGCCGTCCATGTATTTCATGAATAGGTACTGATAAAGATTCTTGTAGGCCTTAAAGGTCCGTGATGCCTGATCGTTGCTGTAATCTGTAAGATAAGCAATTGCTTTCTCCTCATCTTGCTCATACATTTTGAGGGCGGCAGCATCGACGGCCGGAGTGCGTTCTAAAAATAATTCCTCAAGTCCGTCTCTGACAATTTCAACATCAGGTTGAATATAACTGTAGCGGGTATATGAAAAATTGGAAACCTGGTTGAATATCCAAAAGCCTGAAGTTTCGGACCATTCCATCATGGCACCATTGCCGACTTCAAAATTATGCGGAATCTTGGTTATGCTTGAATACATAGGCATGTAAACTGAGGCGTTTGCATCGTCAACTCCCCACCATAGAATACCTCCGATGGCATCAGGAAGCCAGTTTCGCGATTGGCTTACAAATGAGAATCCGGTTTGCTGTGTGGCTGTTGCCCTTTCGTTCACATATTCAACACCATCAATCTCGAAGGTGAGAGGGCGCCAACGATAAGGCACAGCGTAGGGTCCGGCACCCAAATCGTTACGCATATCAAGTTCAGTATCCTGCAGGTAATCCCGCATAAACATCATCATGTCGTGAGGAGAAATTTTCTTTTCAGGCTTAACCCAAAGGGGCATTCTGTTGGTGGCGTAGCGGTTTGGATTTTCAGTTCCATCATCAAAACGTTCAGCACGCTCAATGTTGCCCTTTACATAATCCCAATGGGCATCCATGCCATCCGTTATGCGATTGAACATGGTCCAAACCCTGATCTCACAAAAACGTGCTCCACCGAAATCAACAGGAGCATAAGTGTCGGAGAAACTAAAATTTTTGTCCTCGCCCACATAATATCCCTGATCACGGGCAAAACTGATGACGTCATGCGAATAAACGGTACGGATATCATTGTCAAATATTTTGTCCATTTCCCGGGATGTGATTGACACTTTACCATCAGCCAGTGGGAAGGTGGTAATGCGAGCCTGGTTGGCATGTCCACTCACATATCCGTCAGGTATACGCAAAGCTACCCACACAGCTCCTTTGTTGATATTGGTGTTTGTTTGTGTGCGGCGGTCATAAACCATATTGGTACCTTTACCAATCAGTTCCATATACCAAACTTCATCTTTATCAGCAATACTGAACGACTCACCGCTGCTGTAATAACCATATTCTTCAACCAGTTCTGCCATAATCTTAATGGCTTCACGTGCGGAGCGTGCACGCTGTAATGTGATATAGATCAGGCTGCCATAATCGATGATGCCTGTGGTATCAACCAATTCGGGACGGCCACCATAAGTGGTTTCACCAATGGCGACCTGAAATTCGTTCATATTTCCAACTACATTATAAGTAACAGCTGCTTGTTTTATCTTTCCAAGGTATTTGCCGGTATCCCATTCGTAGACCTCCAGCATGGTACCTTCGGGATGTTCACCCGGAGGCCAGTAATATAACTCGCCATACAGCACATGTGAGTCGGCTGCATAGGTGATCATGGTGGATCCGTCAACCGAAGCTCCCTTGGTTACCAGATAGTTTGTACATGTGAAAGCACTTAAAGGGGCAATCAAGAAGGCAATAACAATCGCCAATGGACGCAAGAATTTGTTCATTTTAACATATTTAATTAGTAATTCTTCTGATTACGACAAAAATAACAGAATTTTTGAGTTTAGAATCATCAAAATCAGTTAAGGGGAATGTTTTCGACTTAATACTACAACAACTATTTGAATTGTAGTATTTTACGCGCTGTCACCTTGTCGTGGACAAGCTGCTCTCGCAAAGCCGCAACACTGTTAAACTTGATCTCATCTCGTATGCGGTCTACAAACCGGATGGTGATTTCCTGTCCGTAAAGATTTTGATCGAAATCAAAGATGTGTACTTCAGTGGTTAGCTCCCCGGGCTGAATGGTGGGCCGGTATCCTATATTTCCCATCCCATCGAAGCTTTGTCCGTTCCACTCAATACGACATGCATACACCCCGGGATTTGAAATCAGCTTATAAACAGTTTCAATCTGTATATTGGCAGTGGGAAACCCAATGGTACGGCCAAGTTCCTTTCCACGAACTACAGTGCCACTTAAGGAATATTCATATCCCAGTAATTTATTGGCTTTAAGCACATCACCTTCTTCCAGTGCTTTACGGATCTTGGTCGAGCTAACTGCAATATTTTCAACATCTCGTGCTGGAATGCGGTCCACCTTGAAGCCTAACTTATGCCCAAGATCGTACAAACGCCTGAAATCACCTGTACGGTTTTTACCGAAGTGATGATCATATCCAATTACCAGAACAGCCGGTTCAATTTTATTTACCAGATAATCACGAACAAAGGTCTCAGAGCTGATGCGCGAAAAGGCCCTGGTAAATTCAATGATGATGAGGTTATCAATTCCAGTTTCTTCGAGTTGCCTGATCTTTTGTTTCTGTGTATTGATAAACCGAAGGTTGCTGCTATCAATATTCAAAACGATTCGTGGATGAGGATAAAAAGTAACAACCACAGTTTCGCCACCAATTAACACGGCCTCTTCATGCATTTTATCAAAAATGGCCCTGTGGCCTAAGTGCACACCATCGAAAGTACCCACAGTAACCACTGCATTGGGTACTTTAACAAATGTATTGATGTCGTTATAAATCTTCACTTTTTCCTAGCTGCTAAAAAACTTATTATCAAATATGTACTGTGCTATTTGCACAGCATTCGTCGCGGCCCCTTTTCGCAAATTGTCTGCCACCACCCATAAATTCAACCCCTTGCTGATGCTCTTGTCCCGCCTAACACGACCCACAATAACCTGATCTTTTCCCTGGGCAAATAAGGGCATGGGGTATTGATTATGTAACGGATCATCAATCAGCTCAATACCCTGCCCCTGTTCAAGCAATTTCTTTATGTCATTCAGGTCAAACGGTTTGTATGTTTCAATATTCACGGTCATGGAATGACCGCCAAAAACCGGAACACGAACCACAGTAGCCGTAACAGCTAATTGTGGAACATTCAGAATTTTTCGTGTTTCAACTTCAAGTTTACGCTCTTCCGAAGTATAATAGTCCTTATCGAATTCACCACCATGTGGAATCAGGTTCAGATGTATGGGGTGTGGATAAGCCGGTTTATCAGCTTTTTGGCCTTTTTGCTCCATTTCGAGTTGCTTCATGCCCCTGTAGCCTGATCCGGTAACTGACTGGTATGTGGAGATAACAAGCCGCTTCAATCCATACATCCTGTGTATGGGGGCCAGTGCAACCACCATTTGAATTGTAGAACAATTTGGATTGGCAATGATATGATCTGATGAGGTTAAAATTGCAATATTAACTTCGGGAACTACAAGAGGTACTTCTTCATGCTGGCGCCAGGCTGAGCTGTTGTCGATCACATAAGTGCCATTGGAGGCGAATTTTGGTACCCACTGTTTTGAAACTTCACTTCCGGCAGAAAATAATGCAATATCCGGCTTATTTTCAAGCGCTTTTTCAATCGAAATAATTTTGTGATGACTGCCTGAAAATAGGATTGTTTTCCCAATAGAGGCCTCTGAAGCCACAGGAAATAAGGTTTCAACAGGCATGGCAAATTCCTCAATTACCTTAAGCATGGTTTGCCCAACCAAGCCTGTGACACCTACTATGGCTAATTTCATACGTCAGGAGAAATTGTTTTTTTATACATTTACAGCCCTGCTAATAGCTGCAAAAATATAAAAAATGAAAAAGCTTTTTTTAATCCTGTACTTTATTCCGTTGTTCATAAGTGCCCAGATTTTTGATGATTTCAGTGATGGAGACTTCACAAATAATCCACCCTGGGATGGCACCACAGATAAATTTATTGTTAATAGTAGCTTCCAGCTACAGCTTAATGACAATGAGGCCAGTAATGCATGGTTAAGCACCCCATATCAACTCGAAGGCAATGTTGAATGGCGTTTTTGGATCAGGTTAGCATTCAGTCCATCGGGAAATAACTACAGCGATGTTTATCTGGTCAGTGACAATCCCAACCTTAGCGGCCCATTGAATGGCTATCTTCTGCGCTTTGGCGAAGCTGGCGCAGCTGATCCCATCGAATTGTTTAAGAAAGAAGGCACTCAACTTACCAGCCTTGCCAGGGGAACCCCCGGCCTTGTTGCCAGTGCTTTCGCTATGACAGTTAGGGTGATCAGAAGCGAGCAGGGTGAATGGTCTATTTTTGCCGACGCTACAGGAAGCGGGTTTTTCAATTTTGAAGCTTCAGCCACTGATAATACTTTCCAGCCAGGAGGCTATTTCGGCTTTTATTGCCAGTATACCATCAGCAACAGTACCAATATGTACTACGACAACATATCTGTTGGGCCTGAAGAGGTTGATATGGATCCACCCGAGCTTTTATCGGTTGTTGCCATTGACCCGTTTACCGTTGAGCTCTTCTTCAATGAAGCTCTTGATGAAGAAAGTATTTCCAACACCTCCAATTTTCTTGCAAGTGGAGGTATAGGAAATTCTTCGCAAGCAGGCTATGGGGATCATGCCGCTATGGTTCGATTACAGTTTCAATCAGCTTTTAACCTGGGAGAAATCTATAAGCTAACTATTTCAAATGTAGCTGATATGGTTGGCAACATCATGCCTCAAACAGAGGTTGAGTTCAGTTATTACGAAGCGCAACCAAACGATGTGGTGATCAATGAAATTATGGCTGACCCAAACCCACCTGTGGGATTACCTGATTGGGAGTATGTTGAATTGTATAACAATACACAATTGCCTGTAAGCCTGCATGGCTGGTCACTGGTCATTGGATCAACGGCACGTGAAATTGGCCAGATTGAAATTGCTCCCGGCGGATATATCTTACTCGGACATCAGGATGCCCAGGCCGAACTGGGTGTGTATGGACCATATTTTGGTTTTAGCGGATTTCAGCTTGCCAATGCAGGAGCCAGCCTACGATTGGTCAGTAACCTTGGGGTGGATATTTCATCTGTTTCATATACCGATGACTGGTACCGAGACAACAATAAACGTGATGGAGGCTGGTCACTGGAACAAATGGACCCATCCAATCCTTGTGGTGGCAGAAATAATTGGATCGCATCAGTTGATCCATCAGGCGGAACACCGGGCTCAATAAACTCGGTGGATGCACCCAATGCGCTGCCTCCTGCCCCGGAACGCATTAGGGTATTGACTGACAGGACTTTGCAGTTATGGTTTGATCAACAAATGGATAACACAAGCATGTTGAGTATTGAAGCTTACACGCTCGAACCCGGCGGGATGAACCCTTCACAGGCCTTCACAAATCCGTCTGACCCCACTTTTGTTGAACTTGTTTTTGAAAACCCATTTGAAGAAGGTATTATCTATGATTTGATTCTTTCAGCAAGCATCCTAAACTGCGCAGGATTGGCGGTTGCACAGGGTACATCCATTGCTTTTGGCATACCCAGTCCCCCTCTTGCCAGGGATATTGTTATCAACGAAATTCTTTTTAACCCTTATTCAAATGGTACGGAATGGGTTGAAATATATAATCGTTCAGATAAGATCATTGATCTGGAGCAGGTCTGGCTTGCAGCGGTAAGACAAACGCCTCCCAACCCACCTGATACCATACTTAGAAACATTACGGAGCACAGCCTGTTAATGCTACCGGGGACATATTTGGTGCTCACAACGAACCGGTCTCAAGTTACTGAGCTTTATAATACCTTGTATTCTGAAAATGTAATACAGATGTCTTCGTTTCCTTCCTATCCCAATACCAGTGGGACAGCCATGATTAAGTCAAAATCCGGACCTGTCCTGGATGTGTTCAGCTATAATGAGAACATGCACCATCCCCTGCTCAATAGTAAACGGGGAGTTTCATTGGAACGAATTCATTTTGACAGGTCAACCGATGACAATACAAACTGGCATTCTGCTGCTGAAACAGTTGGTTTTGGAACCCCCACATACAAGAATTCTGTATTTGCTGATTTTCCTGAAAGTACAGATGAAATCGTTGTTGAGCCTGAAATATTCTCACCTGATGGAGATGGATACGATGATGTGACCTCAATTGGTTTCAGGTTTGACCAGGCAGGATACACGCTAAACATCTATATTTTTGATGCCTCAGGACAACAAGTCCGTCATCTTGTAAAAAGTAGCTTAGCTGCCCAGGAAGGTGCTGTAAGCTGGGATGGACGTAAGGAAGATGGCAGCAGAGCTGCTGTGGGCATCTATGTTGTGTTTGTGGAGGTATTTGATACAGAAGGACAGGTGAGGCGTTACAAAAAACCGGTGGTGCTCGCAACACGTTAGCGATTGTGGCTCTTTCTAACAGATAGTCCAACAGATTTAATACCTGCTGTATTGAAACGTGTCATTTTATTTTCCATACGAACACGGCAGATACCATCCTCATAAAATTTTAAACCACTGATCACTGGTAAATCGGCTTCGATAAAGCCATCTACAACCGGCGACAGCCAATTGCCATCCTCGTCCTGCAATCGAAAGGTATAATCGCGTGAGCGCATTGCCCCACCGGGCATATAGAAGGTTATGTTCATATTTATGAAATCGTATGCATATGCTTCGGTATGTATAAGCCTGACCACAAAATCAAAGCCTCTTTCATCGGCTTGCACCGGGACATCCATTTCTATGATATCAAAACGATTCCAGATGAGGCTTTCAAAAGTATGTGATTCATCAAATACGTGACTTCGCCCACATGACAGGCTTAAGCACAACAACAAGAAAACCAATACGAATTTGTTCATCTTAGGGTTATAATTTACAATTTATCATGAGCACACAAAAATACTGAAAAGGGCAATACAGGCCTTTTCACTATTCATTGCTCCACATGTTAAGCACTTGATAAAACTCAACTGATATCAAAGCTGTACATGTTCAGGACAATCAATCCTAAGGTCACGAACTTCCAAACTTTGCTCCAGGAGGTTGCAATAATGATGCTGATATTTTCCCTTTTTAGCGTAATATGTGCATGTAAAACACATGCGCTGTCTACTGATTACACCGGTTTTGTTCAATTGATCAATGATTTCGATCAAGCTTAACAAGAGGTTCTCTTTATCTCCATTTTCAATTTTGCTGATAGCATCCTGCAGCTTTACAGCAAAGCGTGAAGTGTTTTCTGCAATATCCTTTCCGGCTATTGTGAGCTGAATGCTATAACTCCTGTGGTCGTGCGCTTCAGGCACTTTGTTTATTAGCCTTTTGCCCTGCAATGTTTTTATTGTATCACTAATTGTTGCCCTTGTCATATTGAACTCATCAGCCAGGTAGGAAACCTTACATTTTTCCCCGGAATGATTTAACACAAAAATCAACAATTGAATTTGGATTGGACTCAGGCCAAGCATCTTACCCTGATCCCAAAGCATCACCCTGAAAGCCTGAGATATACGCTCCAGCGACGCGATAATCTTACTATCCATGTTTTGGTTCTGATGACTCAGATCAAAGGGTGACTTATTCATGAACGTATGGTTTGAACGAAATGATCAAAAAAACATCCTTCCTGTTAATAGAGCTTACAAGAAGTTATGAAAGAATGCCCCACAAAGATAGTTATCCTAACAATGTGGGGCAAGTATTAACTTAGCCTTTAACATCAGCCATTGAGGCACCAAAATTGAGATGCAACACATTACCATTAGGTGTCAATAGGGCAGGAACCGATGTTACACCGGCTTTCTCAGCTTCAGGGATTCGTGTGCGATCCTCGCCCAAATGTACCACTTCTACATTTGAGTTACCAATTAATCCTATAATCTCGTGCTCTGCACTAATGCATACCGGGCACCCGGCATGATAAAAAATTGATTTAGCCATGATATTAATTTTTGTGTTTTAGGCAATATTGCCGATGCAAATATAGTTAGGAATCCTAACTAAAAAAATAAAAATGAAGATTTTTAACATAATTTTAGTATTAGGAAT
>CALAZZ010000061.1 GCA_937926515.1 uncultured Bacteroidales bacterium
AACTATTTTAATCTTAAAATATGGCTAAAGTAAGAGGTGCCATCGTAGTTGATGTCCAGAAATGTAAAGGTTGCGGCGTTTGCATACCGGCATGTCCGACATCAGTTATTGAACTGGCCAAGGAGGTAAATGGTAAGGGATACCATTTTGCTTATATGGAGCATCCGGATGAATGCACCGGCTGTTCAAACTGTGCTATCGTATGCCCCGATGGAGTAATCACTGTTTATAGGGTTAAGTTAAACAGTAACAAGTAAAATATAAAATGTATAACAATGGGTGAATTGAAACTAATGAAGGGAAATGAAGCATTGGCCGAAGCTGCAATCAGGGCTGGAGCGGATGCCTACTTCGGATACCCCATCACACCTCAATCAGAGGTGATTGAATATCTAATGGCTGAAAAGCCCCATGAACGCACCGGTATGGTCGTACTGCAGGCCGAAAGCGAGGTAGCAGCTATCAATATGATCTATGGTGCAGCTGGTGCAGGCAAAAAAGTGATGACCTCATCATCCAGCCCCGGAATCAGCCTAAAGCAAGAAGGTTTGTCTTATATAGCAGGTGCAGAATTGCCTTGTGTTTATGCCAACGTAGTACGTGGAGGACCTGGCCTGGGCACCATTCAGCCATCGCAGGCTGATTATTTCCAAAGCACCAAAGGTGGTGGACACGGCGACTACAGACAAATTGTACTGGCTCCTGCTTCAGTGCAGGAAATGGCTGATTTTGTAAAACTTGGCTTTGAATTGGCTTTTAAGTACCGCTTGCCTGTACTTATCCTTTCCGATGGAGTGATCGGGCAAATGATGGAAAAAGTTGAACTTTTCGATCAGGTTCCAAGATTGACCGACAAAGAGATTGAGGAGAAATATCCATGGGCCACCACCGGAAGAAAAAAAGGAACGGAACGAAGAGTCATCACTTCACTTGCCTTGCAAGCCCATGAAATGGAAGCACATAACCTGAAGTTACAAGCTAAATACAAGACGATCAGGGAAAATGAGGTGCGTTACGAAGCTATTAACTGTGATGATGCAGAATACATTCTCGTAGCCTACGGCTCCAGCGCACGTATTGCTCAAAAAACAGTTCAAATGGCTCGTCAAAAAGGCCTTAAGGTCGGCTTATTCAGGCTGATCACACTTTACCCTTTTCCGTCTGTTGATATGCAAGAATTGTGCAAACAGGGAGTTAAAGGGTTTTTAGCAGTTGAAATGAGTTCAGGGCAAATGGTTGAGGATGTTATGCTGGCTGTAAAAGGATGTGCCAAAGTGGCTCACTTTGGTCGTTTTGGTGGTGTAGTCCACACACCGGAAGAAGTGCTCAATGCTCTTGAACAAAAAATTATAGGAGGCTAGTATCATGACCAACATAAGTTTGGAAGAAATCATAAAACCTGAAAATCTGGTTTACGAGAAAACAAAACTCATGACTGACAATGTGCTCAGCTATTGTCCGGGCTGCGGGCATGGTACAGCGCATCGTATTGCCATGGAAATCATAGAAGAACTCGACCTGCAAGAGCAAACCATTGGCATTGCTCCGGTAGGATGTTCAGTGCTCGCATACGATTTTATGAATATTGACATGCAACAAGCAGCACACGGGCGCGCTCCGGCAGTCGCAACAGGCATCAAGCGTGTGTACCCGGATAAGATCGTTTTCACATACCAGGGTGATGGTGACCTGGCAGCCATCGGTACGGCCGAGACCATCCACGCCTGCAACCGTGGTGAAAATATTACCATCATATTTATAAACAATGGTATTTATGGAATGACCGGTGGCCAGATGGCACCCACTACCATTCCCGGAATGAAATCATCCACCTCACCCTACGGGCGTGATATAAAACTAATGGGAAACCCACTGAAGATGACCGAATTGGTTGCCCATTTACCCGGTACCTATTTTGTTACGCGTCAAGCAGTGCATACACCCTCAGCTGTTCGCAAAGCCAAACGTGCTATCCGAAAAGCATTCGAAAACCAACGGGATAAAAAACCGGGCGTAAGTTTTGTTGAAATTGTTTCGAACTGTAATTCAGGATGGAAAATGACGCCCACCGACGCCAATAAGTGGATGGAAGAAAATATGTTTCCCTACTACCCGCTTGGCGACATAAAAGTAGATGGTGAGCTTGTTAAGTAACTTTAAAAAATTGAATCATGACTGAAGAATTAATCATCGCAGGTTTTGGAGGACAGGGTGTGCTTTCAATGGGTAAAATTCTGGCATATAGCGGGATCATGCAAGATCAGGAAGTAAGCTGGATGCCATCGTACGGGCCTGAAATGCGTGGCGGAACTGCAAATGTAACTGTCATTGTGAGTGATGAACGCATCAGCAGCCCCATATTAACCATTTTTGATACAGCCATTATCCTGAACCAGCAATCCATGGATAAATTTGAAAAGAGCGTAAGACCAGGAGGAACACTCATTTATGACCCCAATGGTATAACCAGGCATCCTGAAAGAACGGATATCAACATTTATCAAATAGAAGGCGCCAGGCTGGCATCTGAGATGGGTAACACCAAGATATTCAATATGGTGGTACTGGGAGCTTACCTAAAGGTGAATCCCATTGTTAAACTCGAAAATGTGATCAAAGGGTTAAAAAATTCACTTCCGGCAAGATATCACAAACTTATTCCTCTCAATGAAGATGCCATAAATACGGGTATGAAAAATGTGGTTGACATGCATATACTGAACTGATATCTTAACTTGGAACAACTGATGCAATAGGCTCAAACCAATAAAACCAAACCGGTTATTAATAAAATTGCCCTCACCTAAATACATGAGGGCTTTTTTTATGTTCAAAACAAGAAGCAAAAGTACAAATTTTCACACCTTTGCTCCATGAAGCGAATGCCTATAAACCAATACAAGGAGCTGCTTGATGATGTGGCGAACCGGTTTAATAATTCTGATTTTATTAAAGACGATCCGATCAGCATCCCACATCAATACAAAATGAAAGAAGATATTGAGATTGCCGGTTTTTTTGCTGCAATTATGGCATGGGGGAAGCGAAGCACTGCTGTATCGAAATGCAAGAGCCTTCTTGATTTGATGGGCAATGAGCCTTATCGCTTCCTGGAAACGGCCAGTCCTAACGAACTGAATGCATTGTCACGATTCAAACATCGCACCCTCAATGGTGATGATGTTGCCACACTCATCAATAGCCTTAGAATGATCTACCTTAATCATGGCGGACTTGAAGAAGTGTTCACCCAAGGGTTTAGAGAAAAAGACGCATGGCAGGCCCTGATCAATTTGAACAAGGTCATGTTCGGCTACCCCCATCTGAACAGAACTCGAAAGCATATTCCAAATCCTGAAAAAGGCTCCGCAGCAAAGCGTTTGAATATGTACCTGCGTTGGATGGTGAGAAAAGACGAAAAGGGCGTTGATTTCGGCATCTGGAGTGGCATTTCACCTGCTCAATTATTATGTCCATTAGATGTGCACGTAGCAAAAACTGCCAGACGACTTGGTTTGCTCGAACGAAGCTACAATGACAGGAAAGCGGTGGATGAACTTACATGCAATTTACGTTTACTCGATCCCACAGATCCGGTCAGGTATGATTTTGCACTTTTTGGGATGAGTATGTTTGAGCGTAAAAGCAGTAATTTTAGCAGTTAAAATACGAAAAGCATTCTTGTAAAATCGACTTTTTGGTACATTTACCATTTAAAACAAAAAAAATAATGGAAGCTCAAGGTAAAGCACCTGAATGGAAAGAAAAATTGCGGGTCATCATTTTTGAACATCATACCCGCGCGGGTCGCCTCTTTGATGAATTTCTTTTAGTGATTATCTTGCTTAGTGTATTTGTGGTATTTCTAGATAGCATACAAAATTACCACCTTAAATACGAAGACCTATTTCTTTCATTAGAATGGGGATTCACTATAATATTCACGATAGAATATATCATTCGAATTGTGATCTCTCGCAACAAGATCAGATATATCACCAGCTTTTATGGCATCATTGATTTTCTGTCCATTATTCCAACCTACCTCAGCCTTATTTATGCGGGATATCAGTTCCTGATCATTATTCGCATCCTTCGACTATTGCGTGTTTTCAGAATACTGAAGCTTGTCCGGTTTACCTATGCCTCCATTTACTTGCTTCACGCCTTCAAGCATTCCAGGGAAAAAATTATTATCTTTTTCGGTGCAGTATTGATAACAGTGACAATTGTGGGTGCCATTATGTATCTTATAGAAGGACCTGAAAACGGATTTAAGAGCATCCCCCAGAGCATCTACTGGGCCATCGTAACCATTACCACAGTTGGATTTGGTGACATCACACCATCAACAGCTCTTGGTCAGATCATTGCATCATTTCTTATGATGACAGGTTATGCCATCATTGCTGTACCTACAGGAATCGTAACTGCTGAAATGACGCGCGAGCGACACAAGCTAAGTGATAAAGCTGTGGTAATTTGCGACGATTGCAAGGAGAAAAATGAAATTGATGCCCGCTTCTGCAAGCAATGTGGTGCCAAATTGTAAGCAAAGAAAATATCCTCTATGGTTATTTAGATGAGATATTGATTGTGTGTTCAGCATTGAACATGGCACCAAGATACTCACCGCTTCTCACTTTACCTGCAATCGTAAAAGACCAGGTACCGGCAGAAAAGTTAAATTGTTCATTAAAGGTGAATAGCACATTCCTGCTTAGCATCAGTGGGCCTTCAAACTCCTGGGCAGCCTGAAGAGTTGGAGGAGAAACTAGGATTGAATTGATTTCAACATCATCAGTCGTACAACTGATTAAAAAATTAAGGTTATTGCCGGCTCTTTCATAAGCAATGGAGAAATCCGGGGTATAGGTTACCGGTTCAGGCTCCTCCTTTTCACAGGAAGAAAAAATGAATAGACAAAAAACACTTAATAAGCTGACAAATAAACTAGCAGGCTTCATTCCAATCGATTTGATTTTACAAAAATAGTTGAAATAACAGTCGCCACGTGAAATCAGTTGGGAGAAACAGGCGCATTAGCAGCTGCTTGCTTGAAACTATGCGGTAAAATTATTCTTCGCCTGTGGGTAAGCCCACGTTGTCTTCACATCCACAGGTAAAGCTTCGGTTATACATCTCCATAGCTTTGAGACTCATACCCATACTTGAAAATCCTCCATCATGAAAAAGGTTCTGCATGGTGACCTTGCGGGTAAGGTCAGAAAACAAGGTGATGCAATAATCAGCACACTCATCTGCGGTTGCGTTGCCCAATGGCGACATTCGCTCAGTGAAGTCCATCAGCCCGGTAAACCCTTTCACGCCGCTGCCTGCGGTTGTGGGTGTGGGCGATTGAGAAATGGTATTCACCCTGATTTTCTTTTCACGGCCATAGATATACCCAAAGCTACGAGCTATGCTCTCGAGCAATGCTTTTGCGTCAGCCATATCATTATACCCATATAGCGTCCGCTGTGCTGCAATATAGGATATGGCAAGCACTGAGCCCCAATCGTTAATGGCATCAAGCTTGCTGGCCACCTGAAGCATCTTATGAAAAGAAATGGCTGAAATGTCCATGGTTTTCATATAGAAATCATGACTTAAATCGTTGTATACTTTTTTCTTACGAACGTTTAAAGACATCCCGATCGAATGTAGAATAAAGTCAACCTTACCGTCAAAAACTTCCAGGGAGGTATTAAACACATTATTCAGATCATCCACAGAAGTGGCATCAGCCGGGATGATCGTGGCGTTTGTCTTTGCTGCCAATTCATCAAGTTCCCCAAAGCGGAGGGCGGTTGGTGTATTGCTAAGTGTAAACCGGGCACCTTCCTCGTAAGCACGCTCAGCGACTTTCCAGGCAATGGATTTATGGTCAAGGGCACCGAAAATAATACCCTTTTTCCCTTTAAGTAAATTGTAAGCCATATTTATTTTGAAATGGTTAGCAGCTATTTTTAAACAAGCTGCAAATATACAATTTTGAATAGAATGTGTCTAAATAAGTATTCTCCTTATAGTGTTTACCTTATTAAAATGAAGCAAATAAATTTTAGGACTAATTGGTGTCTGTCTTTAAAGTCCTGAGTTTTACAGCTCAAGGGTGAGGCATGCATGGAATGAACGCCATGAGTTTACTAAAGTAATTGGCTGATATGAATGACGCGCATAACGAAGCCATCGGACTTTAAAGGCTAGCACTAATTATAGTGGAATCATCAAATTCTGCCGTATCAGGCTAATCAATTATCAGCTCACGCGCTGCCTGGCGAGCTGCATCTGAAGGCGAATCATCGCTGAGCATACGTGCAATTTCCTCCACACGTTGCTCATCGCTCAGTCTAACAATAGAAGAAGTGGTACGTTCCTCTTCGTCATTTTTAAACACCAGGTAATGATGATTTGCCTTTCCGGCAATTTGAGGCAGATGGGTGATACTGATGAGTTGCATCCTACTTGCCATTGTCGACATAATGCGGCCCACTTTTCCTGCTATTTCGCCAGACACTCCTGTGTCGATCTCGTCAAAAATTATAGTCGGCAAGAGCTTTTTCTCTGTTAACAGGCTCTTAATAGCCAGCATCAGACGCGACATCTCACCACCTGAGGCTATTCGTGCCATATCCTCCATAGGAATGCCCTTGTTGGCCGAAAACATGAATTGCACCCTATCATAGCCATTTATGGTAGGATGTTCAAGCTTAACAATCTTTACCTCAAATTGAGCATGTGGCATACCCAGCGACTGAAGCAACGCTATAACAGTGCTTCCAAGGTTCGGGATGGCCTTTGAACGGCTGGTTGTCAGCTTTGCTCCTATTGCCTGCATCTGCTTTTGCAACTTGCCGGCTTCGGCTTTCAACCTGACAAGATCATCACCCATACCTTCGATCGAAAGCAATTGCTGCTCCAGCTCATTTTTCAATTCAATCAATTCATCAGTTGTTTGCACACGATGCTTATGCAGCAGATGGTTTAGCATGTCCATACGCTGATTTACCTGCTCTGTTTCGGCAGGCTCAAAACGGGAGTTCTGTTCCAACTTATTGACTTCATCGCTGATATCCTTAAGTTCGATCAAGGTTTCATTGCAGCGTTCAGCCAGCAATTTTGATTCGGGAAGGTATCGGTTCAGCCTTTCAAGAATAGAACGCAAGCTTGTCATTTTGATAAGAATAGCCGTTTCCTCTTCCTCAAGCAGTTGCAATGCCTGAAAGAGGCCACCGGCTATTTCTTCGGCGTGCATCAATTGATTAAGTCGCTGCTCAAGTTCTTCGTATTCACCAGGTTGTAGTTGTGCAGCTTCCAACTCATCAAATTGGAATTTGATAAAATCCTGTTGGGCTTGTTTCGCACGCTCTTGGTTCGACAGTTCCTCGATAGTTGCTACCAAATTATTGTAAGCTGAAAAGGACTTTGCAAATTCGGTCTTTAAGGAGGCATTGCCTGCAAAATCATCAATCACCCTAAGCTGGAAGGTAGCCTCAGCCAATTGTAAGGACTCATGTTGAGAGTGCACGTCAACCAGGATATTGCCTAATTCCCTCATCAGGTTCAGGGTCACAGGGATATCATTGATAAATGCCCGCGATTTTCCGGCCGGATTAATTTCGCGTCGCATAATGCATTCAACACTAAAGTCAAGCTCATGCTCATCAAAAAAACCTTGCAGATCGAGCTCAGCAATGTCGAAATAAGCCTCAACAATACATTTTCTGGATTTATCAAGCAACACATTGCTTTCGGCACGGTTGCCCAGTACCAAACCCATTGCGCCCAGCAGTATGGACTTACCCGCACCGGTCTCGCCTGTTATCACGGAGAACCCTTTATCGAAACTGATATCCAGGCTTTTTATCAAGGCATAATTGCTGATGCGCAATTGTTGAAGCATAAGA
>CALAZZ010000062.1 GCA_937926515.1 uncultured Bacteroidales bacterium
GCTCGCCAACAGAAGGAATATATCCCTGCCGGCCCCTGGTGATTGAACTGTACGAGATGCCTTCATCACTAAAGGTCAGCTTGTATCTTTGCCTATGCCTCCGATCGCGCTCGATCCTGATAATCTTACTTTGATAGGCAAAGCCAAGGTCATTATCAATAATACCCACCCCCATACCAAGGAAAAATTTCATGTCTCCACCAGGCATGGTAGCAGCATACTTCTCATCAACTGTTACATCAAACCGGTACCTTGGCTGCTTGTGCTTGTTGTAGAAAGCAAGCCCCTTTTCGTATAGTCTTTCCTCCGCATCATCAATGTAGCTTTCAGGCATGCGTACATCCAACATCACATATTTATCACCCGCATTAAACCGAAATGCTGAACTATCAGCGGAGGGGATCACCAGGCCACGCTCATCAGTAACTTGCCGGATCTTAATCTTTTTTGTTTCACTATCAAAGGATACTACCTCAAACTCATAACCCGCAAGGTTGCCACTGTTGAAGTGGATTTTTGCCGAAGTTCCCGGGAGTAAATACAGTGTGTTTCCTTCACCATCCTCTGCCAGCAAATCAAACATTGATTCATCAGTGAATTCGGTCAGCGAAACAACACTGGATACAGTTCCAGTACGTTCCGGGAAAACATCATCAAAGATTTTTACTGACTCAATCAGACCATACTTATCAATAGCCTCTGCATCATCAATGTAGCTACCTATACTATTGAATTTTAACCTCGGACTGAAGTTTCGATAATTATCACCCAGGTTACGGCTCGATCCATAACAGTAAAGCCGTGTTATGATGTTATTGCTGTCAACAAGGCCCCGGGTCATTTCGTATAAGCCATTCTCTCGGCCCACCTCAAACACATGCATCCCGGCACCAACTGATTTTCTTAAGTGAATGATCTTTTCATCTGTCTCGGTTATGTATTCAATTTCATATTCCAGATCATACATGTCACATACCTTGCGCAATGCACTCAGGCAGCTGTCTTCTGCAAATTGGATTGTTTCGTACCTCAAATCCGGGTTCAGTTCCTCACCGGTTACAACCTCAATCCAGCCATACCCAGCGAAACCAAGCTTCTTGCTGCCATAAACATCACCTTGCAACACCTCAACACAGTTACCGTATACGGGTGTATCCTCACCGGTGCCATCTTGCTGAACGCTCCATGTCCAGTTACCTACACCACTACCAGAGAGCAAGAATATCTTATTGACCTGATCAGGGTTGCTGCTGTTAAGTACAAGCACCCTTATCCCTGCTGTAAGTGTCACTCCGTCAATTTGTGTGTTCCCTGCATGTAAGGACAAACCACCCCGGTTGAATACAAGGTTTACATCTGTCCGGTTAAGGATACCAGAAGCATGCGACAATATCCACTGATCAGAACCAAATACCCTTTCCAGATTGCGTTCAATCAATTGCAAAAATCCACCAACCTGTTCCGTTAAAAAGAACTCATGCCCCATGTGGATGCCGGCATTGTCAATATCAAGCATGACTGCTTTGCTGAGGTCGTATATGTCGCCCTCAAACTTACACTCATAGGTGTAATTGTTTTTACCTTTTTTCTTTACTATGGCCGGTAGGTTCAGCTTATATTTCAATCCATCAATTTCAATATGATCACCTACTTCAATATCGGTTTCTACTGTACTTTCAAAATTGCATAGCACATAATCCTCATGCATAAGCTGCATGAAGTGATCAAGCTTTTTACACTTGACCTCAGCAGTTACTTCAGCTCCCCGATATATTCTTACAGCGTCCATAAATGTGTTCCGGTCATTGAATTTATAGTTACATCATCCGGATGCATATACCACACACCCAGGCATCGATGATTCACTCCATTTGCAGCGAAGGTTTTGCTTATTGCTTGTGCCTCTTCATTAGGATCAACCTTAACCACAGCCCCACCATCATGGCCTACATAGCACTCTTTGTCTGCAGTAACATTTGCCGTCAGCGTCAAGGTTGCTCCAGGAACAAGATGAAGGCGCTTGTGAACCACAGGCTCAATCAGCTTAAGTGAAAAGCGCCATCGGTTTTTTCCGTCTTTCCAGTTTTTTGTAACAATAACCTTGTCTTCACGATATACCAGGAAGGAGAGCGCAGTTGTAGTGTTGCCCTCAAGGATTACCGTCAGCTGATGAAATCCTGCCGCATCAAACTTCGATTGAAATGATATCATAGCCGACAGTGCTGCAGCGGCGCTATCTGCAACCAATATACAGTCGAGAGTTATCTGCCTGCTTCTTGTCATAATGGATGTCAGGTCAATATCTTCACCCGGGGTATCGGGCCAGGTGTGCCTAACAGCCACCTCACGATCGATCCAGTCAATAACTCCATGTGAGTTTTCAACATGAACACCAAAGTTCAAAAACTTAAACCCGTCTATTTTCCAAATCGCTTGCATAATACTATCCTGCTATTCGATTGTCATCATTTCTACCACTGTCAAGAACTTCACTAATTTCAAGTAGTGTACGATCAATACGCTCCAGGTGCCGGTTGTAACTTGTGTTCCGCTCAATCCCTGCAAGGTATGACAGTTGATTATTCAAGATATCCACCTGCCTGCTCTGGCTCATACGCATGGCGGTCATCTGGCCGGCAATGATCCCGGCAGTCTGCTCAGTGATCCCTTTGATTGCTCCTGATAGTTGCTCGTCAATGGTGGATGCCAGGAACGGTAGTTGATCCAGCGTGTCCCCTATGGCCGCCAATGGGCCACCAATTTCATTTTCCCAAAATTCAGTAAAGTTGTTTATGTCCTGGCTCGTTATGCCGCCTGCTTGCTGTGATGCCTCAAATACCATATCTATAATTTCACCCAGTGGCTCAGATAATCTGTCAAGAACCAGCGATCTTATTACAGCATTTCTCATCATTTCCTCAAAGGTTCCTGCAAAGTCTTCTATTGACCTTTTCCCCTGCTTCACTCCGTCAACAATGCTGTTCACAAGGGCATCCGTTGTCATACCTGTGAGAAGCTCTGCTTGCCTGCGCTGCTCATCAAATATGCGTTGCTGCCCATCCTCAATCATTTGAACATACTGCATTGCCAGATCATAGTCTTCCTGGGAAATTAATCCTGCTGCAAATGCCTTTTCAACGGCCATTTGCGGATCATCAAGACCTGACCAATCAATAATTGCATCAATATTTACCCGTAAATCTGAAATGCCTTGTGGATCAAATATTACAAATTCCAGTTCCTGCAGTTTAGCAGCTGTATCATCTAAATATTGATTTAATGCTTCAAGTAATTGTTCGTAGCCTGTTCCAGCAGGGAGTCGGCTAATCAACTCCAATTGCTTTTCCAACTCGTTTGATACCTGCAAAATCTCAAAATGTAGTTCACGTGCATTCATGGTACGCTGATGTTCAAGTTCAAGCGCCCTTTTGTTTGTGCCCGTAATTTCATTTAACAAGCCAACAATTCCAGTAGCAATGTTTGCTGTTGCAGAGAAAACTCCAAGTGCATTACCCAGTGTCGCCCCTCCCTCAGCTCCGAAAGCAGCTATGGCCTGCTGTGCATTGCCCAGGTTGCCGATTATGTCAGCAGTATTTCTCACAGCCTCGGCCAGTCCCGCGTTCATCTTATCCAGCCCTGCAGCAACATCATTCAATGCATTGCCTGCATCGATAAAGGTTTGTGCAAGTTTATTTTTTTCTGCCTCCCTGATCCTGACTCCAAGCTCAGTTAACAGGTTAAGGATCTTCACAAGTTCAGCACCCTGCAGGTCGAGTTGCATCACCATATCTTTGAGCGATACAAGGTATTGCTCGGCCTGTTTGCGGGTCATGCTCTCAATATCGAAAGTAAGCCGCTGCCAGGCTTCACTCTGCTGTACCACCTTCATGGTTTCAGCTTCGAGCTGTTCACTGCGGCGTTGTCTTAAGCCTTCTGTAGCGCGTTCATACTGCTCAGGGCTAAGGGTTTCTTTGTCGAGCTCTAATAACTGGCGTTGGAACTCCTGTTCAATGAGAAGTCTCTGTTCTGCAAAGTTTGCTGTTTCACGAATGATCTCTGAAAATGTTTGCCGGCTACGCTGCACATATTCCTTTCGTGCCGCTTCTATCTCTGCCTCAATCCGCTGTCTTGCCTGTACAGCTGCTTCTGATCCATCATCAGGAACAAGCTCTATTCGTTTGTTAAGAAATGTGATATAGTCAACCAGGCTTTCATACTTTTCTTTGGCCTGGCTTATTTCTTCATCCAGGGCCTGCATCCTGGACTTGGAACCGATCAGATCCTGTTCAGTTGACATAAGTACTGACAACCGGTCGCGCTGTTCGGGAGTGATGTCGGCCTGCTTTTCCAGTTTCTCAATCTCTCTCCTGAGGTATTCAAGGAAGCTTTCTCCACCGGCCACAAGACTCTCAAACTGCTGATCAGCCGATGCCTTACCAAAGCGCTCGATCCAGTTGTAGTAATCCTGGTAAAGTGCTTTCACTTTCCGCAAATTATCTTCTATACCTTTTACAGGCAGGTCTTCACTTTCACCCAGTAACGCTGCACGTTGCTTTTCTTTATCAGCAATCTGTTTTTGAATCTCCGGAATCTCTTTCTCCGAAACCTCGAGTAGCTTTTTTCTTAGCTCTGCAAGCTCCTTATCAATCAAGCCAAGTGGGCCCAGTACAACATCCGCTGAGCTGGATGCGAACTGACGCATGATATCTTTGAACTGTGTATCAAAGTCAGCTGCCATCTGGCTAAGGTCTGTAAGCTCACCTTCCAGTTTGTTGCGGTTTTCACGCATCTGTTTGAACTCTTCAGTTAGCTCAAGTTGCTTTGGATCCGCCTCATCAGGTGCTACAAGCACACCACCTCCTCTATAAACAGGTTTATACTCGGGAGTCTTTAAATTTTCCTCGAGCTCAAGTATCTTTTGCTGCTTTTCAAAAGCCTTTTGCAGGTAGTAAAGTGATGCAGCCTTTTTAAGTTGTGCCTGTACAAAGGTTTCTGCTTCTAAGGTTAATAGATTTTCAGCCTCAGCAACATTATTAATTTCGGTTCCCAATGATTTGAAAGCATCTGCATTGTCCCTAACAAACCTTTCTTTTGATTTCAGATCATCACCAAGCTTGCTCCACTGTTGCTGAAGTACCCTGATCTGAACTACGGATTGTGTGGCATTTTGAGAAATTGAATCAAACATCTGCCTCTGTGCCTCTGCTGACTCCCGTTGCTTACGAAGCATCCGGTCAATTGAAAAGATGATTGCTCCTATTGCAACACTCAGGCCCAGGGTAAGGGTTCCTAATAAAGCCTTTGCTGCTGCGGTGCTACCCCACAAGGCAACCGACAACCTGTTTATCGTGCCGGTGTAAATCTGCTTTGCACGGTTCACTGTAATTAGCATGAAAGCAGAATCTTTGTAGAGGGTTTTTTGTACTTGCTGTAGACCGATCGTTATGGCCATAAGTGACTGAACGCGCAACATGATCTTTTGCAGGTTCTCGTTCTGGCCAACAAACAACCCCATCGTTCCCTGGGCAGCCGAAGCCGCACCAGCAACGCCTGATATTCCTGATATCAGGGCATCAAATCCCTGCCGCTGTGATCCGAAAATCTTTGCCTGGTCCTGAACATCGCGGTAAGCAAGGGAAAGCCTTCCGAGTTCCTCACGTATTTCCTCATATTTCTTTGTTCCACGTTCCCCTGCCAGTTCCATTTGTGCAAGCTCATCACGTAGGTTCATGATCTGGGTGCGAAGCATAGTGTGAGAACCGGCTGTTGATTTTACTGCAACCTCAAGATCAATCAAACTATTTTTTTCGGCTTCAAGTTCACCCCTTACCAGTGCTGCTTCTTTGCGCAATTCCTGTTGTGAGAGCCCAGCGGGTGTTTTACTGATTTGTTGTTCGAGCGACTTTAATTGGGATTCCAAATCGGATATGACTTCTTTCTGTATTTTGACATTCTCAAGTGTGATGTCGATCATCCTGTCGATATCTTTACCACCTGACTCCGCAGCACTACTCACACCCCGAATACGACGCTCCATATCTTCAATGGCGGTATTGAATTCCCTGTTCTCAATTCCAGCCGTAAAATGTAATGGTCCCTCGCCGCTCATATTCCAAATGCTTTTTTTATTTCTTCTACATCATCTGGCACTTCTGGTATGTACTCATGATTTTTGCCAGTGGTTTTCTTTGTCGTCCTCAACCGAGGGGCATCGTTGATCATCATCCTTAAATTTATCCAACTTATATCCCAAAGCAGGTATTCAATTGTCCATCCTGTCGAGCAACAGACACTCCACAGGCTTCCCCAAAGGGACTTTAGTCCTCTTTGAGACTCTCTATCAGATCCTCCTTCGGTTTCATCATCCGGAGGGTCTGTATCAATCTGATAGAGCCTATAAAATCCGCAGTATTGTTAGTCACCACAACAATACTGAGCAACCGGTACATATCTGCTGATGTAATATTTTGCAGTAAATACCAGCTCATAATTCTTGTTAAGATCATTCGCCTGACTGTTTTGCGTAGAATGGCCATGGCAATGATTTTACAGGCTGGTTTAATGTTATCTGAAACGAGCTGATAACTTTCCCTGAATGCCTGACCGTGTTTGAGCTTTTCCTCATCAATATTCATCTGCAGGTAAACCTGGCTTATTTTCAAAAGGGTTGCAGCGGGTGGTTGTTTGATAGTGATATTGAACCAGCCTATTTTTACCTTGAACCCCTGATCAAGCAAAGTGTCAATTGCCCTTGATTCAGTGTGACGTTTCTGCTGTTCGGTCATTTGTGATTTTTTAAAATAGAGCCCCCCTTAATGAGGGGCTCTGAATCCAATTATTTAGCTTATACTGCTACCTTTCCAATTGTAAGCGAATCGGTTTCAGCTTTAGTGGGAGTAAGTACGGTTGCCTTGATACGTACCAGGGCGACCTCCTTTTTAGAGAAGTTTGCATCGATCTTAGCCTCGATCTTAGCGCGTACAATCTTGAAGAATACGCCACGCTTAGAAATGATTTCGATCGATTGTTCAATGGATGGGATAGTCGTTGGTGCTCCCCATACGGCAGCATCGCCTTCACCAGTTACTGTTCCACCTAAAACCTGAACGATCTTAGCTGGAGTGAAATCGGTGATTGCCCATTCAAATGTGACAGCTCCTTTTTTCGTGTCAACATCAAACGGGTCATCGTCTTCCTCGTGAAAAAATTTAGTTTCTTCACCATCATCCTGTCGCATAATTGCAGATCCTTCAAAAGTGCCGCCAAGCGACGCCAGTGAAGCACCCATGCCTCCATCGCCAGCAATGTCACCAATTTTGATGCTTGCCAGTCCTATTGAGTGTAATGCCATGATTTTTTTCTGTATTTATTCCTCGGTCATTGCTGCTTCCTCGCCTGCGAAAACAAAGTATACCCTGATGTTAGAGTAATACTCATTGGTTTCGGGTGAGGGAATAACAGCCTGTCCATCGTATGAGTAGATATAGTGGGCTTCGGAGACCGATTCCAGCTGTTGCCTGACAAGTTTTGTTAGCTGTTTAAGCCGCAAGGTGTCAGGCATGGTATTGTCTACCTTGCCGTAAATCTTAACTGAAATGTTGGGAACGTAAATATTAACATTCACAACACAGGATTCAGGAAAATCTGGGCTTATGGGTAAGCTGTTGATAACGATATCTTCCTTGTCCGAATTGATGCGTCGGTTGAGCTTGTATACATCCCCGGTAATTTGTTGTTTTACCGTAGTGTTCAGCTTTTTCCAGATGATATCAATTGCGTCATTGGTCGTGTTCATATCTTCATCACTTTAACCATTTCTTTAAGCTTAAGGAGTTCTTCAGGCACTTTGCTGTTTGCCATAATTTCAGTGCTTGTAAGCACATCCCGGCCCTTGGATTCAACCGCTAAGGCATAATCCATTCCAGCGACAAAAACCAGCACAAAACCTTCATTGAATTGCTTTGCAATTTTATCGGCGAAGGCCCGTCCGATTTTGGTCCCATCAATTTCCGTGGCTTCAGGCCCCTCTACGCGTTCGAAATTTGCCTTGACTATCTCACCATTTACTAAAAGCAAGTATCCTGTTGAGCTTCTGAGGGCACCGGTGCGATCAGTATAACCAATCGCTGCAGGTATGCTTTTTGTGTAGTTGAGCATTTCTTCTCCCAGGCGTTGCATGCCCATAATCATTGCATTCTCGATGCGTTCACTTATTTCCTTGAACTTTCGTTTAATCTCCTGATCCGTACTATTTCTACTTATACCCATATCTGGCAATGTTTGAGCTCACGGTTGAACCACGAAACTGTTCCTTTACGACGAACACGATCACGTGAGTCTTTGACATATAGTTCCTGCCCTAAGTCCAGATCAGGACATTCCAACGGTGCATATATCATCGAGGAATATTCCATCAGTGTTCCATCGGGGAGGACAAGCTTTCGCCCACTTCCATTCGGCTCTTCTCTGCAGTTACATGCAAAAATGTTTTGCAGCTGCGGTTTCATAAAATTGCCGTCGGCATCTCTCGGGGTGTCGTCCTGGTCCTGTATTGGCTTTAGAAAAAGCTTGTGGTGGTACCGTCTCATAATTACCAGAGGTGCGATCCGTCGCTTATTTTTGTCTGAGTGACATACCTGGAGGCATCAATGTCTGCAGTTTCGCAAAGAGATTTGATCCGCATGATCAATCCCGCTTTATCGTAACCCTGGCCAAACGCACCCTCTCTCTCTGATGTGAGTGAAAGGAATTGCGTTAGAACCTCAACTGCTGCTTTTGCAACCTTTTTTATATCACTATAATCATCTTCCGGGTTTAATCCAGAATCTAATAGTGCCTTTTCTGCAACCCCGGTCAAAACCGTATATGGATTGCAGTCAGCCATCAATGCTTCCAGGTTTGTCATATAACAAAAAGTTTAAGCGCTTGTCGCTGAAACATTAAGATTTACAATGCCATCAATTGCAGTGAATACAGGTATTCCACGGCTTGAGGCCTGAGTCAATTCTGCAGCCTGTTTGTCTCCACTCTCGCCGGTACGCCATTGTGCTACCACAATGTTGCCGCGATCATAGTTTGAGTAGGTGACATTTTCTTCAGGCATAATCTGATTATCCTCAAATGCAGTTTTAACTACTCCAAGCTTACCCTTGGGAACAAAAGTCAGTATGTTCGAATTCCATGGGTTTACAACGGTGCGCTTGCCGTTAACAAGCACGTCGTTACGCTTATTGATAACTACAATGGGAGGTAATCCATAACGCTGGAATTGCTCGTTCAGATAATCAAGCATCAGTGGTGTGTTGAGCTTGTCGGTTCCATAGATGGCCTGCTTCACAGTCTTGAACTTCGCAAGCATCAGCAAAACGCTGTTATCCATCATCATTGCGCCAAAATCAACTTTGCCTTTAAAGTCATTGACTATCTTAGACAAATCCTCAAATGGATCAGCTGTATTGATGTTTGCCTGGTTCCAGATTGCAGCTACATAACGCTTATTATCAGCAGGCATCTTGTAATCGATAGAGAAACTTCTTCCGTCCGGATTTGTGTTCTCATCAAAAGTAACAACCCCTCCGTTGGAGAGTGCCTTAAGTGTGATGAAGTCGTACCTATCCTTCACGCCCTTGATTGCTTCTGCCACATTTGCAAACATGGTGTCAATCAATTTCTGCGTTTTAGCCTTATCAGCAATGCGGGTAGTTTCGAGCATCTGAAGCAGCTCACGCATCTTGTTTGCAGTCATCGGGTATTTATGTCCAATTCGAGGAATCTCACCTGCGAAGGTGTCAGCCCCATCATGGCTCCTTAGTGGTGTACCGGCATCGTTTCCTATGACCGATGCAAGAACGGTCAAACGGTAAGTGCCTATCAGTTCAGAGAACGTGAGTCCGTATTGTGGCGTGTCCCAGTCAAACAGCTGATCGGTCAACGATTCGCTGAATAATTGCTTCTGCTTTTCACTTGCCTGGTCAAATGTGATTTGAACCAGCTTTGTCAGATCTCCAAAAAGTTCAGATTTAAAAAATGATTTCATGTTATAAGTCTCCTATGCTTTTTAGAGTGAATTGGAATAGCGGATGTGTGGGTTGGCCGTCAGGAAATCGTTCGTTTTGAGCGATGCCGGAACAGGCAGTACACGATTAGCAAACAGCTCTGCATCTTTCGATACATCGATGCCGGTAATGTTACTGTGCACCTTTATGGGGGCAATGGTAACGCAGTTAAATGTTGCAATGAACGCTGCTGCATCTGCAACATTTTCAATCTGGGTAATAATATCTCCAACCTCCAGGTCGGGGATTTCAGCTGACAGGGTAATAACTCCCTCGGCTACGGATGCTACGGTAACCTCAACAAGGGGATCTCCTCCTTCAGCCGGGATGATATGCACGAGATCACCTGCAACAAACAGGTTGCTGAGGTACTCATCATGTTCAAGGGTAACAATCTTTGCATCTTCGGAGTCAATAGCTGCTACCCGGGCCGATTTAAGCACCTTCATCTTCCTGGTGGACTCGTTGCATATAGCAAGAGTACCCGCAGGGAGAATGGTGCCAACGGCAAAGGACTGACCTGATGTATCAAGCTCAAATCCACCCTCCACAAGGTGGGGGATTTTAACGAACACTGGCCGGCCTCCGCCGTAAGTGGTTTTTTCGAAATTCATTTGTTCGATAAATTAAATTATACTTACTTCTTTTCTTGTCCTGCCGCATATTTATCAACCAGGCTGTCAGCGATTTCTTTGAGCGCATCATCCTTGCTTGAGAATAAGGCAGGAGGCTTTTTATCAGTAAGCCCTGCAGTGATTACATCCTGTTTGATGTCTGTCAGAAAAGTTACGATTCCGGCCTCATCGAGAGTCTCCGGAACAACTACACCTTTCATGCGCCAATCAGGTATTTGCAGTTCTTTAACCTTTGCCGCTATTGTAGCATCCCTAATCTCCTTAGCTTTTTCGGCTTTGGTTTGCTGGTTTTCCTTTTCAAGGCTTTCCAGCTTCTTTGCTTGCTCCTCTTTGTAGGCTGTGAACCAAGCAGGCTCACCGTCTGGCTTTGGAGGATCTGGCTTTGGGGGCTCAGGATTCTTCTTTTTCAATTCTTCCAGTTCAGTTGATTTCTGGGTAAGCTCCGTACGGACCTTATCAATGTCGCCCTGGAAAGATTTCAATAGCGGCTCGACCCCGGCAATTGCGGTTTCGATGTCTTCTTCTTTGGTGACGGTTTTGGAGAGATACTCGGCCACCCCGTCAAAGGCCTTTTCGCCAAACCCCAGATTCTTGTACTTGGTTTTTAGCGCAGGTAAGATTTTTTCTTTCATGAAATAAAGATTTTTTTGATAGTGTAAAATTAGCTAACTATCAATAGTGTTTGATGAACACTTAAAAAAGAACATATTTTAGCTGTATATCAGATAAAAAAAAATAAATAAAAAAAATAAAAAATTAGTTGTATTTAATAAAACTTTTGTCAATTAGCATTGAAATAACCCCTAAAACGATAATTGATATGAAAACAAGAAGTGAATCAAGGCCACGGATTTTGATCGCCAGAATGCTCCTG
>CALAZZ010000063.1 GCA_937926515.1 uncultured Bacteroidales bacterium
TAAAAGCAGAATGTGATTCGCTATTCATTAAACTCATAAATAACCGGGCCGTTTAGTTCCTGTATTGGCCGGTAGTTATTGTTCAGAATAGCTTGAAAAGCATTTATTTGAGCCTCAGAAGCACTGACAGTGTGCTGCAATACATACCAATCAACCACTTCAGAACATGGGGGGGTTGTCAATGAACCACTATAATGAAAATACGACTTATTATCAGGTAATAAAGTTGAAAGGTCAATCTCGACCGAGTGGTCTTCATAAGTTCCTACTTCTGTCGGGAAATGTTCGAGAAATGATGAAAACAATGGGTTAGCGTCGCCTTCATCATAAAAGATTCCAATGACTGCGTAATCATCAGCTGTAGCTTTATGGACAAAATGTACTTCGAGGGGATGATGTATTCCATTTAGCTGATGTTCGCTAAGTCCATGATAATGAAATTGTAATAACTCATAAGTTGTGCCATTGATATGTAATGTGCTGCCGGGGTCACACACAAACTCAATGGTATGTCCATTGTTTTCGATTTCGACCCTGGTATTGTTATAGTTGAAATTGATCGCAGAAAGACTTTCATTGCTAACAGCACCGCTTATATTGACAGGTGATTGCCTCTGATGGCCACAATTTGCATATCCTGAGCAAAGATCTTTCCAATGATCAGGGCCAGTATTGCCGGAATAGAACCAGTGTGCTCCATCACAATCATCGTGTATGGTTTCGCTTGTTTTGCAGCTTGTTATTGATAATAACACCAGGCTTGTAAATATGAGGAATCCGGTTATAGACTTCATGAAGCTAAAATTTGTAGTTATTATACGTTAAAAAATCGCTGCAATGTAATAAAAGTTGACCGGTCGAAACCAAAATAATTAGGGTCAACCTTTAGATTGCCTAACCGAATCCTATGGTCTCATCTTACATAAAACAAGCAGTGATTCAATTAGATTATTGATTTATTGTGATTGATAACTGAGGTTCTACTTGTTACTTTAATTATGATAAATGATCAGCGCTTTGATTTTTTGTCAGCAACAATGAAACCACCACGAACAGTCGCGCCAAGTACAATACCTGCACTGATGACGACCATATTCTTAAATATGTATTGACCTTCAAGCGTCAACGCGTATGGAAATTGTGTAAACACTTCAGCCGGAAAAAGAAATATTGGGCTTAGCGTGCCTATCATTTGAAGGTAAAGCAACAGCAAAGTTATCCGCATGAACTTGTTAAACACCAGGCCAAGACCGATCAATGATTCCCAGGCGGCAAGCCCAAAGATGATAAATTGTTCAGATAATAAACCTAAACTAAGAAGCTTTATAGTGTTAATAGCCAAGCTTTCGGCAGGACTTAAGCCAGGGAAGAACTTCAGTACACCAAACCAAAGAAAAATAACACCAATACTGATCCTGAGAAGCAAAATTCCCTTTTTGGCCATCCAGCTTGTTATTGCTCTATCTATTTGTTGAAATTTTTTTTCATCAAAATTCATATTTCTAATTTTTTACAAAGATCACAACATATCTTAAGTCAATCTTTTGTTTTAACAATTGTTAGGAAAACACAAAATCGAGTCCGATAATTTTTTATATTTTTGCTAAATATTTGTGATCGAACAAGTTAATTAAATGAAGATTTCTAATGTCCCTTTTGGGTTGAGCCTGACCTTTATTCTGAGTACTTTACTCTTGTCCGGTTGTGACCGGCTTTTCGAGTACACTCCCTATTCAGCCAGTGTGAGAGCGGATATGAAAGAAACCCGTGTGCAAAATAGAGATAAAATATCAATGCTTAAGCAGAAAATAGGCCCTGATGAGCCAATTAAGTTTGCTGTGGTTGCTGACAATCATGGTTATTTTCATGATCTGGCACGAGCAGTTGACATGATCAGCAACGATAGCTCGATACTGTTCGTGATACATGCAGGGGATATGGCTGATGGAGGTTTTTTAAAGGAGTATGAAACTTTTCATGGAATTATGGGAAGACTTCAGAAGCCTTATTTTACTGTGATAGGCAATCATGATGTATTGGTAAATGGCAGGGCCATTTACAAGCAGATGTTTGGCCCGGAGAATTATAGCTTTAGTTTTCATGACATTAAGTTTGTTTTTTTCAATAATGTTGTTCTCGAACTGACACCGGAATTACCTGATTTTGATTGGCTTGGGCAGCAGCTCTCGGAGAAGGAAGATTATCGGCATGTTTTTGTGATTTCACATGTGCCACCCTGGGATGATACCTATACGCCGGAATTGTCTGAAAAGTATAAAACTATGATGGTTGATTACCATGTTAGTTTATCCATACATGGACACCACCATTATCCCAATCAGTTGGATGAAGATGGCATCACTTACCTGGTTGGCGGAGCTCCCCAAATGGGTGTTTATCGTGTAATTGAAGTTGATGAAGAAACAATTACCATTCATACCAATTCTATTTAACGGCTTGACTATACGCTGTGTAATCTTGATTATAGCCTTGTGCGGACTCACTAAATTTGCACATGCTGAGGAGCCACAACAGAAGCCGGGTTGGCTTGTGCCCGACCTTGCTCAGATTCAATTTGCCGGAAACAAGGGAATGCTCTCTGCCTATTCAGGCTGGTACCTCGATGAAAATAAGTATTTTGACTTTGCAGTGGGATATGGATTTGCCCCAGCGAGCCAAACCTATGAACCTGTGCACAAACTGCTTGTGCAATTTAGCTATCATTTCGGCCATCATCAATTTTTTAGGGAAAATTATCTCAAGCCTTTTATCGGTTTAAGCGGAAGTTATCAGTTGTTCAGCAGTGAATTAACGTTTTTTGGTCTGCCTGATTTCATTCCTTCAGGTTACTATTCTCCCAATGCAGTGAGAGCCTACCTTGATCTGGGGTTGGAATTGACCCGAACTTTGCCGGACCTGTTATCAGGAATTGGCATTTATATGCTTGTCACCACCAACGATTTATATTTATACAATGCATTGAAATCGTCCGAAGTGAAGTTTATGCAAGCATTCAGCCTGGGGCTGGGATTGCGGATTTATTTTTTCGATTAATGGCTTAGTGTTTCTTTCTGAACCGATATACAATCTTCAATTCATCCTTATCCGGTTCGGGCACATTCCAATAGGTATCATCATCATGGGTGCGGTTTTCAGGATCGGATTCGGCAATTAGCATTTCTTCTTCCTCCTCAATTTCCCATGAATACTTTGGCCGCTGAGGTCCTTCCGATTTATAAAAAATTGCCAGGATCAAACCGGCTACCATGCCTGCCAGGTGAGATTCCCATGAAATATTACGTTCCGGGAAGAATTCGGGGAATACACCCCATATCATTCCCCCGTACAGGAAGACCACAACAAGTGATAAAGCCATTAACCTGGGATGTTTTCGAATTAAACCGCTTATAAGCAAAAAGGCCGATAAGCCATAAATAACACCACTAGCTCCAATATGAGTGGCTTCGCGCGCTCCCAACCAGACCCATAACCCTGTAAGCACAGTAATCAATACCAAAACACGATAGGCAATGGGGCGATAAAACAGAAACAGTGCCGACCCTAATATGAGCATAGGCAAGGTGTTGGCCATCAAATGGTTCCAGTCACCATGCAGAAAAGGTGCCAGTATAATACCCGGTAACCCTTCAATGCTGAGTGGTTTAATGCCTAAAAAGGACAGGCGGTAATTAAAGATCGTCTCCGAAATTTTGACGAGCCACATGATTAAAACCAGCAATGCCGGTATAATCGCACTCCGCACCAGATTTTGTTTTTCTTTGTTCATAAATTGAAACAGTCACTTCAATAATCATTCCTGAAGGCAAATGTAGCCAATGTGGCAGCCATTAAAAA
>CALAZZ010000064.1 GCA_937926515.1 uncultured Bacteroidales bacterium
GTACGGTTCTGTGAGAGGTTTGGGGGTGAGATTCCCCCTTACCTACTCGACTGTGATTTGATCAAATACAATACGAAAAGCAGGAATAGATGCTACAGTGTATGTGCCAACCCATTCCACAAATTCCCAGCCAGGAGCCGGTACTGCTCTTATTTGCACATAGGTGCCCGGTTCGAAAGGATAGTCGCATGGTGGGTCTATACAGTTTACCCATGTAATACCGTTTCTGGTTTGATTAATATTAACAGGCTGGTTTACATCGGTGTTGTATCCAATAGTGCCTTCTCCTTCTACATCGAGGGTGAGGGTTAGGGGTAGGGCAGTGCCGGTAATAACAATGTCATCAATCCGGTTTGTGCCTGCACTAGCTACAGTTCCGCCATTGACTGATGTATTGGAGGTCATGATCCAACGTAAATAAACAGTAGGCTGATCATTACATGCTGCGGGCAAAGCTACATTGGTAAGAACACCAGTAGTGAAGTTATTTTCGACAGTAATGTTGGCAGAAGGAACATCTGCCCAGGTGAGGTCGTCTAAAGAGTACTCCACTTTGAAATCTCCTGGGCCGGTATTACTGCCTCTTTGTTTAGAACTCAATGCCAGGTTTTCATATCCTTCAGTTGAGAATGAAGCTTGCCAGTACTTAGTGCCATTGCCATCATCCCAGTTATTTGCATTTGCAGATTGACCACTAGCCCCAGTATTCCAGTCAGTAAAGGAAGCTCCTGTTAAACTTACGGGCGCTATATCTACATTTGAGGGTATGCCATCATCAGCAGAATATGGAAGATGTGGCTCCACCTGTTTAGTTTCATCATCAAAATTCCACTCAACGATGGTAGCCTGCGCAAATCCAAATGCTGCAATCAGCATCAGCCCCAGCAGCAAAGTAAAAGTTTTTGTAAAGTTTTTTGTTTTCATAGCGATTCAATTAAGTTTATAAAAGTTTGATTATCAATAGTTGGTTTTTTAAAGCTTTGTAAGCTGCGAATTTACGCATATTCGAAAAAAGAAAAAAAACGCAGTTTTTTTTAAGGTCAAATTAACAATAGGCATGGATGCCGGTAATGTTCGAGACAAATATAAGGTATTATTTAACATATCGTTAACAAAATTTATTCAATACCAATTGTTGAAAACTTTTTTATTTTCAAAATAAGCTTCTTATCGGGGCAGGTAGGTGCTCAAAAAGGCTGGCAGGTGCTGAAAAATGCAAGAAAAGACATTGGGTATTCATTGGTTTGGCAGATAACATACATTGCTCAGGGGTTTGTATTCTGATTGCCAGGCTTAAGATGGTCACAGTTGTTGTTGAAATTTCTTTTCGGAACCTGGCCGGCCGGCCATCAATAGAACAGAAATGTGTTAAAAAAACTATCTTTACAGGCGAAAAACAATGGTTGTGGTCGTGTAGTGTTCATTTCTTTTTTAAATGCGTATGGCCACACTTGCAAAACAGCATATCATGAGCAGCAAAACCTCAAAACGACAGCAGAAAAAATACAACAGGAAAAAGGACAGGAAAAAGGAATCCAAGCCTATTGTAAGCCTGGCCAAGATCCCACATATCCTCATCCTGCTTGCTTATATTTTCTTTGTCACCTTCACCCCCAACTGGATGGCGCTCGACACCAACGCACCCAAGTTCATGTCGTTGGCCATACTCAACCTGCTGGCTTTTGTTTATTTGCTGAGCAGCAAGGAATTTAAGGTGGGAACAGGCTCCATGCTTCGGTTTTTCACCACCTACACCGGTCTAGCCTATACGGGTTTCCTCGTGATGTCAATGTTGTCATTATCGCAGGCCATCAACACCAACGAATTCATCCTCAACTTCGGCAAGATGTTTTCGGTCTTTTCGGCTGCCTATATCATCTCGGCTATCCTGATGCAGGATATGCGACTTATCCGACTGGTAGCATTTGTGGTAACAGGCATTTTGCTTTTTGATGCGTTGTCAGTATTTTACTATATAGGCGAGTTTATTGATGGCAACATCGACAGGATAACCGATATCAAAACGGTTTATTCCAACAAGAATATCCTGGCATCTGCCTTGTTTGCCAAAATTCCCTTTGCGCTGTGGATGCTGGTTTACGAAAAACAATGGTTAAAACGCATGGGTTGGCTTGGTTTATTTCTTGGTGTACTTGCTACCTTTTTTATGGTTGCCAGGGCCTTTTATGTGGGGCTTATAATCGTAACAGCCATATTTATCGGTTACTCGTTGGTCAACTATTTCCGCAGCAAGGGCCGTCAGCATCTATATCTGCTGGGCAGTTACCTGACAGCCATTGTGCTGGCATTAGCCATTTTCAGCTTTGTACAACAGAATATGTATCCTAAGAAGTCGGGAAGACACACATCTGGCATTGGGGCACAGATTGGTTCGATCAAACCTGAAGACAGTTCCACCAAGATCAGGCTTACGGCATGGAATTATTCGCTGGAGATGATCAAAGAGAACCCTGTTTTAGGTGTGGGGACAGGCAACTGGAAAATCAATGTACTGAAATACGAAAACCAGGAAAAACCGGGATTTATCTATCTATATAAAGCGCATAATGATTTCCTTGAGAACACTGTCGAAACGGGCATCATTGGTGGGCTGTTTTTCTTAGGAATATTCCTGATGACAGCTTGGACATTTTTATTAGGCTTTTTTAACCGGAGACAAATCGAGGCCTTATATAAATACCTGTTCCTTGCGGGATCGGGACTTTTGTTCTTCAGTTTTGATGCCATGTTCAATTTTCCGCACGACAGACCCGAGATGATGATTTTGTTTGCCCTGTATGTGGCCATCAGTGTTTCAGCTACCTATTATTTCAATCGTTTCAGGAAAGAAGCTCAGCTTGTTGTCGCTGATGGCGAGCGGCCTTCGAAATTGCTCAGTGAGTCGATACTTACCGGCGATACTGAAGCGAGTATCACCCACGAAGGTTTAAAGTCCAGACCGTGGCTTATGAAACTTATTGCGCCTGTGATCTTGCTTATTATGGCATTTTACGTATGGATCATGTACCTGAATTTTGAGTCGTCGAAGCTGCAACGCGTCATATACCAGGAAATCATGACCGGCACTTTGCGAAGCAAATCCGATAAGTTCGTGGGCCAGTTTCCTTTCATCCCAGATGTAAGTATTTGGGGTGAGTCCATACCAGCGCTGGTAGCCAGATACCTGATTAACGACGGCAAGAACGAAGAAGCAATAGAGGAGCTGAGGCCCTATGATGTGAACCCATGGGATGCACGCCGTGAGTTTTTTATGGCTACCGCTTTCAATAACCTGGAACAATACGACAGTGCCCTCCATTACGCTCAGCTGGCATATGATCTAAAGCCATTGTATTTCAGAAACCTACACATAATGTTGACCATTATGGAGAAGGAGAATCAGAAAGATAAAATACCACCTATTATTGACCAATTTCTTGAGAAAGAGAAAAAAGAAAAGAATGGATGGATATATGCAACAGGTTTTTACGCAAGGGAAGGTGAGCTTGACAAGGCTTATGATCTGATACAGGAGGCCAAGAAATATTTCAGGCGCGATAGCCTGATCCTACAACAGGAGCGTTATCTGCACCATCAAAAATTTGTGTTGCCAAACAGGAGCTTGCTTGCTGAAGCAATGAACAATTACAACAACAAAAATTATGAAAAAGCCCTATTAGGGTTTGAAAACTATCTGGAAAAGGTCCCGGCTGATCAGAATGTCATGCGTTTGCGTGCTTTTACAAATTATTACCTCAACGATCATGAAGCCAGCATTGAAGCCATAAACGATTACATCTCAGCCCATGGTGAAGATGGTTCACTGATCAATCTGCGTGGGGTTTGCCTGCGTTCACTAAATGATATGGATGGAGCATGTGCCGACTTCAAAAAATCTATGGAAATGGGAACGGATAATGGCAAAACCAACTATGAACGGTTTTGTAAAGACAGGGAGTAAAGCTTATGTTATTTGATTGATGTCTTGGGGCGTATTTTGCGATACAACTTGAGCCCTGGTAAGATAAGGGATGACAGAACCAGTATAGCCAATAAAAAGTAATGTATTTCCCATTTATTGATGAAATAGGCTATTGTCGTCACTACGAATGTCATTACTGATAGTATGATTGCAATCTGCCTGTGACTAAAACCCATATCCAGCATCCGGTGATGCAGGTGGTTGTTGTCGGGCTTAAAGGGAGATTTACGTTTTACCAGCCGTACCACAATAATTCTTAGTGTATCGTATAAGGGCACGATCATAATGGCAAAGGCAATGCCTGAAGGCCTGTGAAGCCCAAAAGTGCTTGAACCTGAAT
>CALAZZ010000065.1 GCA_937926515.1 uncultured Bacteroidales bacterium
TCCAATTGAATCCCTGCTATCTTTACCTTTTCCCTCAATTGGGGCTGCAAAATTAAACTGTTTTTAATTATCAGCAAAACATTTCAAGAAATTATTTTAAAATATCCTGAACTTATTTTTTAACAGCCTAACAGCCCGAGATATATTGTAAAGAGATTTTTATTTAAATGTTTCGAAAAAAAAACTGCTCTATTAAATTGATGCAACCTTGCGAAATAATTATTCGAAATTTAGTTGATCAATATAATAAGGTATCATCTTCCGCCACCAAATCCAATCATGATCCACATCATGACCCCAGAAATCGATGCGGGCTGGAATGGCTTTGTGTTCTAATATCCTTTTCATCTCGTGCGTATCCGCTACAGCCTCTTCCTCCCATTTACCTTGACCGGTAGCGATAATGATTTGGTTTTTGCGTAGTTGATTCAGAACTGTTGGGTCTTCCAGATTACGCAAATAAAAAAGAGGTGAGTTGAAATAAATGGCATCGTCTTGAAAATTACCAATAAGTGGTTTTAAATCATACATCCCGCTGATGGCAACTACTGTATCAAACACAAAAGGATGCTTAAAGAAGAAATTAGCAGCATGATAAGCTCCCATACTAAAACCTGTTGTGGCAATACATATATTATTGTTGTTACAATTGGTATGGATAAATGGGACAACTTCATGTGTGATATACCCTTCGTATTGACTACCCCAGTAAGAACGGTGGTTTACATCGGCAGAAGGGTGCGCCCAGGCTTCGTAATCGATGCTGTCCGGTGCGATGATTTTAATTTTACCGTCGTTAATAAAAGGGGCCAGCACGCCAATGATTCCGTAGTCCTCAGATTCATGATAACGACCTCCCTGAGTTGGAAAAATAATAATGGGTTTGCCATAATGGCCATAAACCACTAGTTCCATATCGCGGCTCAGGCGCTCGCTATGCCATTTATGATGTTCAGTGTGCATGGTTATTTATTAGTTATGGCTGTGAATGGCGCGCTGCACCTCATACATTCGATCAAGCTTCTCTGTCCGGATCAGGTAATTGTAGTTGCCCATGGCTCCTGCAAGTGCCTTGTCAACTGGAGCATGGAAAATAATATCCTCGCTATATTTATCCATGACCTGCGCATGGCTGAGTGTATAGTCATACTTATCCTTTCTGCTTACAAAGCACACGAAGTATTTGTGCTCGTAGTTGAGCGTTTGCTTGCTATTTACAACCACATCTGCCCAAACTCGAAAGATATCGATCTCACAGGCATAATTGAACATATCAATAATATATCCTCCTGGTGGTCGCATATTTACTTCCACCGCAACAAGCCTATCAGTTTCATATTCCCTAAAATATTCGAAGTGAAAGAACCTTCCTTTCACCTTAAAGGCCTTTATTGTTCTAAGTCCAATTTCCATTAGGTCTTTCTCGATGTCGCGTTTGGTGAAAAGGTAAATATGTTCATCGTCCTGCACAACCTCCATCACTCCTTTTTCATTCTCAAGTGAATTACTAAAAAGTAACTTGCCATTCATATCAACAAGCCCATCAAAAGAAATCAGTGTGCCTTTGATAAATTCTTCAATGATATAATCATGGTCAGGCTTATTTCGGAAAAAGAATTCCAGGTCTTTTTGATCTTTTAATTTAAATGTTCCACCTGCACCAACTCCTGAATTAGGTTTGGCTACCATAGGATACCCAACCTGATCGGCAAATTGAATGGCTTCATTAAGGTTTTTTATTACTTTACCTCGTGCCACATCAATGTTATTATTCAGGTAAACCTTCTTCATCTCTGATTTTTTCTTTATGGGATCAAGCTGATTGGCCTTGATGCCTTTGATGTTGAAGTCGGTTCTGAGTTTGGCTTCGGTTTCAAGCCAGTATTCATTGTGAGAATCAATGCCGTCAATTTTACCGTATTTATGCGTGAAATAACCGACCGCTCTTACAAGTTGATCATAATCATGCAGATCATCTACACGGTAGTATTCAGTGAGCCATTCTTTTAATTCGGCTTTTAAATCGTCGTAGGGACTATCTCCAATTCCAAGAACAGTCGCCCCAGCCTCCTTCAGTGCCCTGCTGAAATGAATAAAATTTGGTGGAAAATAAGGCGAAAAGTGAATATAATTCATGTTTTCTTTTGTTGTGTGCTTTTTAAGTGGGCGCAAAACTAAAAAAAGTTCTTATGATGCTGTGAGATTTTTCTAATGTTGTGTGCAAATACGTGGAACTTCAACTTAATATTTTGATATTCTATTCTTTTAACTATTATCTGACCTGATCTACCTCCACTATTTACAACTTATTTTCATTTTCAAGGTTTGAAACAGGTGAAACTATAAATAATTATTGCGATAGTCCATACTGCTCAAATAACGGTAATGAAGATCAATACAGGAATTAAACGGCCCGGTTATTTATGAGTTTAATGAATAGCGAATCACATTCTGCTTTTACTTAGTGTAGGGCACTAAAGCTGCAAAGCATCAATATCTGCATGGTGTTTCAACCTAACAAGCTTCTATTTTCATAAATTTGTGCCTCACAAACCCGCATCTTACTATGCAATTTGCTGATGTCATTGGCCAGAAGTCGATCAAAAAGCAGTTGATTCAATCAGTGAATGAAAACAGGGTAAGCCATGCTCAGCTTTTTCTTGGCCCGGAAGGTTCAGGTAAACTGGCACTAGCCCTTGCCTATGCTCAATACATTAACTGCAGCAACCGAAGTCAGGATGATAGTTGCGGCCTTTGTCCATCCTGTATCAAGATGAGTAAATTAAGTCATCCTGACCTTCATTTTGTGTTTCCGACCACAACCAACAAAAAAATAAAAAAGGATGCTGAATCCAGATTGTTTTTAGAGGATTGGCGTGCATTTGTTTTGAAAAATGATGCCTATGTGGGGCTTAATAAATGGTTTGCTCACATTGGTGTTGAAAACAAACAGGGCACTATCTATGTTCGCGATGCGAACGAGATCATCAAAAAACTTAATTTCAAAGCATACGAGGCAGAATATAAGGTGATGATCATCTGGATGGCAGAAAAAATCAATCAGCAGGCTGCCAATAAATTATTGAAATTATTAGAGGAACCCCCTGAAAAAACCCTCTTTGTGCTCATTGCAGAAGAACAGGATCAAATTCTGGCCACAGTTCGTTCACGCTCATATATGGTAAAAATACCTCGAATATCAGACGTGGATATGTTGGATGCGCTAACCACCAAGTATGACCTGCACAAGCCTGATGCACAATCAATAGCGCTTGTCGCACACGGAAATTGGCTGGAAGCACAAAGACTTTTCGAAAATGCAGAGGATGAAAAATATAATTTCAGGACATTTCAGCATTGGATGAGATTGTGTTATCGAGGAGCCGTTATGGACCTGCTCGAGTTTACGACCAATATCTCCCGCATTGGCCGTGAAAAGCAGAAATCCTTTCTGAACTATGCCTTACAGATTTTACGCCATAGTCTATTGATAAGTAATAATTTAGATAAGCTTGTGCGAACGGGCGATGATGAGAAAAAATTCAATCAAAATTTTTCGGCTTTTGTAAACCATCATAATGCAATCCCGATGATTAAGTTAATGGAAGAAGGCATTCAGCAAATTGAACGAAATGCTCATGCTGGCCTGCTATTTACCGATATCAGTTTTCAAATGATGAAACTATTAAAAACAAAGCCATGAAGACTACCTATCTATTTCACATATTCCTTTTGATTTTAATGGTTTAGTTTTTCAAACGTTGTAAATGTAAACTTTTTAACATTTATTACGAATTATTTCGTAGTTTAGTCTTGACAAAAGGCAAATGACAATTTAATTTTGCTACGAAATAATTCGTATTTTATGAACCTACCTATTAAGCCTACCGATTCAGAGCTTGAAATTCTTCAGGTTATTTGGGAAAACGGGCCTACAACCGTAAGACAGATCAACGATTTATTGAATCAGAAACGTACCGTTGGCTACACCACCACATTAAAACTGCTTCAGATTATGGCACAGAAAGGAATCGTGTCCGTTGACAAAAGCCAAAGGCAGCATATTTATGATGCCAGGCTAAATCAGGATGAAACCCAACTGAGATTGATTGACCAGTTCTTAGAAACAACTTTCGGTGGATCAGCCAAAAAGCTGGTGATGCAGGTTCTGGGTAATAAAAAGCCAGGCAAACGCGAACTTGATGAGATCAAGGCATTGATCAACAGATTGGAAGGGGGTGAGCATGAATCTTAACCTATTCTACTTCTCCGAGTCAGTGATGTCAGGCATCGGTTATGCCTTGTTAAACAGCCTCTGGCAGGCAGCAATTATTGCAGGCATTGTTTATATCCTGCTCAGATTGATGAAAAATTATTCTGCATTGAGCCGATATTACCTTGCTTCGAGTGGGCTCATATTAATTGTATTGCAGCCTATAATAGCCATTTGGCGCCACCTCAGTCAGCAAGTACCCCTTTCAACTGCAGATATTACTGTGAGAGGTGATGAGCTTGTCAGCATCATCTATGTGCTTGCCGAAGCCAGTTTTGGCATTGATTCGATATGGGACAAAACCGGTCAATTCTTCAACCAAATGAGCACCCATTTCGTGTGGTTTTGGCTTATTGGCATGTTGATGATGATGTTCCGTTTAGGTGGAGGCTACCTATTGACCTACCGATTAAAGACCAGGAATATTCTCCCTGTAGACAAGCCAACTCAGAAGCTCGCGGATCAATTGGCTGAACGTCTTAAAATCAGGCGCAAGCTGTCGGTGATGGAATCGCTTAGGGTTGATTTTCCAATGGTGATCGGTTACTTTAAGCCTGTGGTGGTTATCCCTTTTGGCTTGCTTGGCCGCATCCCTTTTGAACAGGTCGAAATGATACTCGCACATGAACTTGCACATGTTAAACGTGCTGATTTTTTAGTAAACCTCTTGCAATCGCTTATCGAAGTCATCCTTTTCTTTAATCCGTTTGTATGGTGGCTTTCATCAGTTATTCGTCATGAACGTGAAAACATATGTGATGATCTGGCCATGAGTATCACTGGCAAACAGACCATATTAGCAAAGGCTTTGGTCAGTTTATCCGAAAAACAGGATATTAAGCCTAATACACTGGCCGTTTACTTTAATAAATTCAAAACGATGAAAAGAATTGAACGTATTTTAAACAATCCACGACTTAAACCTTCAAACACCGAAAAGGCAGTAGTAAGCCTTATGGCCATCGTGGCGGTAATTATTATCGCAACGACCGGATCAAAGGCCGGAGCAGATATCACAGGTATCTACAAGCCCACTTCCACACCCACAACTGAAATGGTATATGATGTGCTTCCTCCCGACACACTGGATCTCATTAAGGATGACAGCTCCAAATTAAAAAAGGAAATCCTGCTTGAATTGGAAGAAGGAAGAATTATACGTGCTGTAGTCGACGGTAAGGAAATTGCACCCGAAGAACTTGAAAAAAAAGATTTTACCCTAATTGACAAGGACACCACTATCATGAAAAGGGTTGAATTAAAAGGCGCCCATCCAAGATTTAAAACACTGATACTCGAAACCGACAAGTTTGAATGGCGGCAGAACATGGATACCATACAGGCCAAGCGATTCATATTCACTGATGAGGACTCCTTTAATTTCTTCAACCTTTCTGACGAAGATAAATTCATTTATAATTTCGAAGGTCCTGATGGGAAGCGATTCAGTTTTGATGCTTCTTGGAGGGATTCATTGATGAGGCATATCCCAAATTTTGACAGCATAAAAATGAAAGAAATCATCAAAAGTATGCGCCAGGCACTCTCAAGGCTTGATTCAACCGCAACTTTCCGTTATCATTTCGATATGCAAATTGATTCGGTGTTGCACAAACATGGTGTGATACCGGGCAGTAAGTTTAGATTTAACAAAGACAGCCTCCTTCGATCCTTTGATAGCAAAACCCTAATATGGGAAGATGCCGAAGAAATCGAAAGGCAGATACAGCAGAAAATGGAACTCTTGCAAAAAGAATTGGAAGCCTTACCTGGCGATATTGACAAGGAACAAATCTTAAAGGAAGTTGAGATGCGTCGAAAGGAAGTAGACAAACACCTAAAAGAAATGGAGCTCAGACGATCAGATTTTCACAGGGAATTGAAAAATTATATGATCCTTAAAGAAAAACAGTATCCCGATCTGTATTTTGATGAGAAAACCGTTGATCAAGAAGCGCCGGGAGTTGAAAGAAAGTACCTGCATTTGCTCAAGGGAGAACTTATCGAGGAAGGAATAGCGAGCAGGGGTTCTTTGATCGTTATATCAGGCAAGCAGACCATCATTGACGGGCAGGTGTTAGATAACCGTACCCATAAACGCATCCTTAAACGGCTTGAACAATTGACAGATAAAAAGCTGGAGAAGGACCAGGCGATGACCATACGCTAAAAAAGATACAAATTAAGACTGTTCTGCATACCAGCTGATCAAAATACTGCATCATATTAATTCCATACATTTGCTTTGTAGTTCCAAAGCAATCCATGAATAAAAACCCACTGTTACTGGTTGAAGGGCTAAATGTAAGTTTCAGAAATGACACTGGACTGTTGCATGCTGTAAAAAATGCTTCCTTCAGTCTTGATTATGGGCAAACACTTGGTATAGTAGGCGAGTCAGGTTCCGGCAAGTCTGTAACGTCGTTGGCAATAATGCAACTGCTTTCCCGGCGTCAAGCCATTATCGAAGCTTCTACTATACAGTTAAAGGGCATTGACCTTCTCGGTTTAAGTGAGAATAAACTACGTGCTCTTCGAGGAAAAAAAATGGGCATGATTTTCCAGGAGCCGATGACCTCTCTCAATCCGGTTTTTAGCTGTGGTTTTCAAGTCGAAGAAACCATTATTGAACATGAACACCTCAGCCATAAAGCAGCCAAAGCAAAGGTGATCGAGTTGTTCGAAAAAGTGAAGTTGCCCCGACCGGAGGATATGTATAAGGCGTATCCACATCAGCTTTCAGGGGGGCAAAAGCAAAGGGTAATGATCGCCATGGCCATCGCCTGCAATCCTGACCTACTCATTGCTGATGAGCCCACCACTGCGCTGGATGTCACAGTTCAGAGAAAAATATTGGAATTGCTCCGGGAACTGCAACAGCAAAACGGTATGGGTATGATCTTTATTACCCATGACCTGGCAGTAATCAGTGAACTGGCTGACAACGTAGCCGTAATGCAGAGAGGCGAAATAGTAGAGCAAGGAAGGGTGCAGGAGGTGCTTCAAAACCCACAGCACCCATATACCAGTGGTTTGCTGGCTTGCCGTCCACCTGTTGACAAGCGGTTAACCAGGCTGCCAGTGGTAAATGAGTTTTTGAGCAATCAATGGATGGGTGGAGTGGCCGAAGCTCACCTATCCCTGGCTGAAAATCCACATGAAAGGGCCAGGTATCACGAACAATTATATAGCATAGAACCATTGCTAAGAGTGGAAGGCCTTAGAACCTGGTTCCCTGTTCGTCATGGAATATTTGGACGTACAAAGTCATGGGTCAAGGCTGTCGATGCGGTTAGTTTCGAGCTGTACCAAGGTGAAACCCTTGGCCTGGTAGGCGAATCGGGATGCGGCAAAACTACCCTTGGCCGTAGTATATTGAGGCTGATCGAGCCCATCGAAGGAAAAGTGTTTTATGACAATGATGAAATTACAGCTCTGAAACCGGAACAAATGCGTGAATACCGGAAGAAGCTACAGATCGTATTTCAGGACCCCTACTCTTCGCTAAATCCACGCATAAGTATCGGGCACACGATCATGGAGCCAATGGTGGTGCACCATTTGCATGACAGCAGCAGGAAACGTCGCGAAAAAGTGAATGAATTACTTCATCAAGTTGGGCTACTGCCGGAACATTTTAACCGTTATCCACATGAGTTTTCTGGCGGCCAGCGTCAGCGCATTTGTATTGCAAGGGCACTTGCCGTTAACCCGGAGTTGATCATTTGCGATGAGTCGGTTTCCGCTCTTGATGTATCGGTTCAAGCACAGGTACTTAACCTCCTTAACAGGTTGAAACAGGAATTTGGCTTTTCTTATATTTTCATATCACATGATCTGGGTGTCGTCCGCTTCATGTCCGATCGTATCATAGTGATGAAAGACGGGCAGATAGAAGAGCTGGCCGAAGCCGACACCCTCTACTCCAACCCAAAAAGCAAATATACCAAAACATTGATCGAAGCAATTCCGGGAGGTTAATGATGGTGAGTACATCGAAATTCATGAGCACCATATCTCTTCCGTCAATATTTTATCATTAAGATGGAATTCCTTCACCAAATGCGATATCAAAACATCAAGACATCACATCCTATATATCTATCTTGAAACAAACCACATATCTTAATATGGATCAACATCAAATTGCAGCATGATGGGCTTATACTTTGCTAGGCGAGAGAAGCTCCCACATACCTCCATCAATCTATTCTTTACTGATGAGGAGGAGGTGTCCCGCCGGAATTTTACAATGATCTGTTTGATGTACATATTCTTGATGCGCGACACCATCGGGTATTCGGGTCCCAGCACCTCATCGCCGAAAATCTTACGTATACTCAATGCCAGTTCAGCAGCACCTTTGTTAAGCAGGTGCTCATCACGATGTTTTAACCTGATCAGGATCAGTCTATAATAGGGCGGATAATGATACTGCTGGCGGAGCTCCAGTTGCTCCTGTGCCATCTTTTCATAATCATTGATGATCACATGTCGCAGCAGGGGGTGTCCAGGTTGATAGGTCTGTATCAGCACCTTACCCCGATTATGCTTACGACCCGCTCGCCCACTCACCTGTGCCATCAGCTGATAGCTTCGTTCGTAGGCCCTGAAATCAGGATAGGAGAGCATATTATCGGCATTGAGTATGCCCACAATTCGAACTTTTTCGAAATCAAGGCCTTTAGTCACCATCTGGGTTCCGGCCAAAATATCTATTTCACCGCGGCCAAAAGACTCAAGTATCTGCTGAAAGGCAAACCTGCTTCTGGTGGTATCCAGATCAAGCCTTGCGATGCGTGATTTTGGCAGAAGTAAAACCAGCTCCTCCTCCACTTTCTCTGTACCAAAACCATGCATGCGGATGGCGGTGCTGTGGCACGATGGGCATTCATGAGGAACTGCCATGCCATAACCGCAATAATGACAGCGAAGTATATTCTGTTTCTTATGATAGATCAGGCTTACATCGCAATGTCTGCATTCGGGTATCCAATTGCATTGATCACACTCCAACCTTAGCGAAAAACCTCTTCTGTTCTGAAAAAGAATTGATTGTGCATGGTCAGCTAGTGCAGACTCCATTTCATCCATTAAAACCTTACTGAAATGAGCACGTATGGTTTTGCGTTTTTTCTCCTCACGCATGTTCACGATCTGCACTTCAGGGAGCTGCATGCCACCATAGCGTTCCGTCATCTGCACCAATCCATACTTTGATGTTTTGCAGTTATACCAGCTTTCAAGTGATGGGGTGGCCGAACCTAGAAGCACCTTACATCCCATCATCCTGCCAAGTACTATGGCGGCATCCCTTGCATGATAGCGTGGTGAAGGATCAAACTGTTTAAAACTTTGGTCGTGCTCTTCATCTACAATAATAAGGCCCAGTCTGCTAAAAGGTAAAAACAAGGCGGAACGTGGTCCCAATATGATATTATGGGAATCATTGGAAGTACCATTAAATGCAAGTAGTTTGTTCCAGACTTCCACACGTTCATGTTCATTATAGCGCGAATGATACACCCCTATCTTATTGCCAAAATATTTCTTTAGCCTGTTGATTGTTTGCGTAGTAAGTGCGATCTCGGGAAGCAAATAAAGGACCTGCTTATGCTGTTCAATCACTTGTTGCATGAGCTTGATATACAATTCTGTCTTACCACTCGAAGTGATCCCATGCAGGAGCACAACCTCTTTACTCTTAAACTGATCTTCGATCTGATCAAGGGCTATCACCTGATGTTCAGTCAGATCAATATCACCAGGATGCGAATCAGCAATGTAATCAGGTAAACGGCTAACTGTTTTGTCCTTTATTCTAAAGATGCCTTTTTCCACCATACTGTTCAATTGTGCATGGCTACCACCTGATTTTTCAAGTAATCTTTTACGACTTACAAGGTCCTTACTTTGCTTACCAGATGCAAGAATATATGTCATGAGGATCTCCAACTGTTTATATGCCCGCTTACCCAGGCTATCCATCAGCTCACGCATTTGATCATCATCCCGGTATTTTGGCTCAAGGCTCACAAAGGTTTCTCTCTTGGGTTTGAAGCGTTCGTTCAACTCCTCCTCCATAGCAATGATCTTCTTCTCGATCATGGTTTTAATCAGAGGGATCACCTTCTGAAAACCCACAATTTGGCTTACTTCGCTAACACTCAGCCTGGATGAAATACTCAGTGCTTCGGTAATCAGGAATTCATGCTCACTGAGTATTTGTCGGTCTTGTACAAAGCCGGATGAAAGCACAATTTTTGACTCGCTGGCCAACCGCAATCCAGATGGCAAAGCTGCCTGCATTACCTCGCCTGGAAAACACATATAATAGGCTGCAATCCATTCCCAAAATCTAAACTGCTCTTCTTGGATTACAGCTTTATCATCTAAAATTGCCAGAACATATTTTGGAATGAAACCCTTCGGAACCTCTGAATGAACGCGTCTGATCAATCCGGCATAAATTCTTCTTCTACCAAATTGTACCACTGCCCTTTTGCCTGATACTGCATCATCATTCATGCTGAGCGGAATTCGATAGGTAAACAACCCGGGAACTGCAAGCGGGATGATGATGTCGGCAAAAAGTGTAATGCGCTCTTGATGGTTCATAGCATTGCAAAGGTAGTTTTTTAAAAGCTTGTTTAATTTGCATCAACGTAGTCAACAAAATATAAGGCTGTCCTAATATGCTATTGATCAACCAGCCTTACAAATACCGGCTGGATCACAATCCTATATTCCATAACAAATGCTAATTTTATCCACCAATCAAATAATGACAAATGAAGTCGACCCAATATCTGGCATTGCTTCGTGGTATCAATGTGGGTGGGAAAAATATCATCCGGATGACTGACCTTAGGGATTGTTTTGAAAATAACGGATTCAATAATGTGTTGACCTATATTCAAAGTGGAAATGTCATCTTTAGCTGTGAGGAAAAAGATATGAGCCAACTCACTCACAGGGTCGAAACTATGCTGTCAGAAAGATTCAATTACGCATCAAAAATTGTGCTCGTTTCATTTCAACAGCTATCTGAAGTGGTGAGTCATGCACCAGATCATTTTGGTTCTGACCCTAAACGCTTCAAGTATGATGTAATATTTGTAGCAACTCCCCTTACGGTAGATGAAGCCATAAATTGTATAAAAACAAGAGAAGGGGTTGACCGCGTTTATCCCGGTGCTAAAGTGCTCTATTATTCCAGGCTTGCAAGCAAGTCCGTACAAAGCTATCTTTCGAAGCAAGTAGGAATGCCTGTTTATAAAAACCTTACCATTCGCAATTGGAATACCACATCCAAACTGCTCCAGCTAATGGCGCAAAACAGAAATCAGGCTTAAAGCGAGGCTTTTCTACTCATGCGACAAGACGGTCTGATAGCCGATCAACTGATCATAGGTTGTCCCCGGCCTTCTAAAGTAAACCATAACCGCATATTCATTTAAGGTTTCCCAGTGGTCACCCTCAATTGGTGAAATATCTGCAGCATTTTGACCTGGTTCCAGAATGCCATACATATAATTATAATAGCCCTGCTTCAGAAAGAGTGCTCCTTCATAACCTTTAAGCCCATAATTATAGGTCATCCGGCTTCGGTGATCAAGTTGGAAGTCATTTAATGACCCAATGATGTGCATTTCACCATGTGTGAGTGGTGCAGGGTAATGCAACAAAAACTGAACCCAGGCATAATCTCCTTCGATATGGGTATCCTGATCATCGCGTGCCTTAATAAATTTTCTACCGTGCAGGTCAGGTTCGGTAATATAATTTTTATTGTGCCTTCTTTCATCGGGCCACAACCTTACAACATAATAATGATCATCCCTGAATATGCGTTGAATACGTTCTGATTGGTATTTAAAACTTTTCATATCAAAATTCCTGAATTGATTTCCCCCGTCAAAAACTGTTTCTTCAGCATATTCATAAGTTAATTCATCACCAAAAACATGACTGGGCCTAAGACCGTAAATTGCATTATCCGTTCGTCCATTTTGCTTGATCACAAGCTTAACGGTCTCATGAGGACTAACATTAAATACCCCATTGATACGAACGGTTATATCAAGTTGTTGTTTTCTGCCATCATAGGCAAGATTTCGTGGTCTTTGCGGAATCCGGACCTGTATTCCTGCACCGGAGTCAACAACCCGAAATCGATGCGTTAAAAGCACCTGACCTTCAACCATTTCGTTCTCATAAACCACCAGCAGATAATTGCCCGAAATCAAAGGCTTCATATTGGAGGTAGGGAACACAAGATTGTAATGAATATAGGGTGTGAGCGTATTGAGCGAAAACCGGTAATCACGAATTTCATCTTCAAAATAACCCGAAATATATTGTGCAGGTAAAAGATCGGATGGCCTCCACAAATAATCACAGTGGATGATGGTGTAGTTGTAGATATAAGCCAGGTCTCCCAGAACATCAAAGGAAAGTTCCAGTGCATTCTGCTCGCCAAGTTTCATCACAGCATCAAGCAAAGGTTCATCTCTTGGGTGCAGCAGTACAGTATGCACTCCCTCGGAATACTGTTTGCTAGAAAAGTCAAATGGGTAATCTTGGGCTACAACAGCCTGAACAAATGTGAAACTGAATATGATCGGGATTAATATAATATTATGCATTCTGTGTGTTTGAATAAAGTTCATGCCGGATTGAAGTGCAAAATAAATTTTCAAACACAAATATAATGCAAAAGCAATACCGGACTGTTTTGGACTATTCCTTGGCAACAGTAAACAGAGTAAAAGTTGATCTATGTCAACTGCTAGCATGATACAATTATGCCATATACACACCGATTTTATATATTTAATCCTTTCAAAACAACATATTTATTCGTTTCTTTGCTGCTTTATATAAATATCAACGGAAGTAGATATGTCGACCGTCACAAAAATCAAAAAAGGCCTGAACATCAATTTGATAGGAGAGGCCGAAAAAATCATTGCCGATTTAAAAACTGACCATTATGCCATTAAGCCTATCGACTTCAATGGCGTATTTCCGAAAATGCTGGTTAAAGAAGGCGATCATGTAAAAGCAGGTACACCGCTGTTTTTTGACAAAAAACATGAGTATATTAAATTTACTTCGCCGGTCAGCGGAAAGGTAAAAGAAATCAAAAGAGGTCCAAAACGATTGCTTCTTGAGGTAAAAATTGAATCAGATAACAAGGACGAAAAGATTGATTTTGGTCTTGCTGATCCCAAAACGCTGGATAAGGAAGCCATTACCGAAAAGCTGCTTGAAAGCGGCCTTTGGCCCATGATCCGTCAACGACCCTATTCAGTGATCGCCAATCCCAAAGATGAACCTAAAGCCATTTTTATTTCCACTTTCGACACTGCTCCACTGGCACCGGACAACGACCTGATTGTACACGGCAATGGCGAGGCTTTCCAAACAGGCATTGATGCATTGTCCAAACTTACAAGCGGCAAGATTCACCTCAACCTTGATGCTGACGCCACTCATTCCAAGGTATTTACCAACTCAAAAGGTGTGCAGATGAATTATTTCTCTGGGCCGCACCCTACAGGTAATGTTGGTGTTCAAATCAATAAAATTGATCCGATAAACAAGGGAGAAACAGTCTGGTATCTTTATCCGCAAGACGTACTGTCAATAGGCAGGCTCTTTCTAAGTGGACATCTTGACCCAACCCGCATCATTGCACTAACAGGTTCAGAGGTATTGCGTCCTCAATATTATAGAACGAAGATTGGAGCTTCGCTTGAGGCTTTTACTACAAACAATGTGACCAAGGTTAAGAAAAGATACATAAGTGGAAATGTGCTCACCGGAAAAAAAATTGAGCTTGATGGGTACGTAGGTTTCTACCATACTCAAATCACAGTGATTCCTGAAGGCAATTATTATGAATTTCTGGGTTGGGCCTTGCCAGGCATGAAAAAATTCAGCATGTCAAAAAGTTTTCCTTCCTTTTTGTTCAAGAACAGAAAATACCGGCTTGACACCAACCTTCACGGAGGTGAAAGAGCCCTGGTTATGACCGGCCAATACGAAAAAGTCTTTCCTTTCGACATCTATCCCATGCAATTGATCAAAGCTATTATGGTAGAGGATATTGACCTGATGGAACAGTTGGGAATTTACGAAGTTGATGAAGAAGACTTTGCTTTGTGTGAAGTTGTCGACACCTCCAAAACAAATATACAGGAAATAGTCCGTAGGGGCATTGACCTGATGCACAAAGAGATGAGTTAGTTTAATATACAATAAACTTTATACGATTACTATGAAAGTTCTAAGGGATTTTCTCGACAAACAAAAACCTCATTTTGAAAAAGGTGGCAAGCTGCATAAGCTACATTCCACTTTCGATGCTTTCGAAACATTTTTGTTTGTCCCTAACAAAGTAGCATCAACAGGTGCTCACATTCGTGATGCTATTGATATGAAGCGCACTATGATCATTGTTGTGATTGCTATGATTCCGGCTTTAATTTTCGGTATTTGGAATGTAGGCTACCAACATTTTCTTTCACATGGCATGGCATACGATTTCTGGCCCATGTTTGGTCTGGGTTTGCAAAAAGTAATCCCCATAATCATTGTTTCTTATGTTGTGGGCCTGGGGATTGAATTTGCCTTTGCCCAGTCGCGAGGCCACGAAGTGAACGAAGGATTCCTTGTTTCAGGAATGCTGATACCCCTGGTTATGCCACCCGATGTACCACTTTGGATGGTAGCGATTGCAACTGCATTTGCTGTAATCATTGGCAAGGAAGTATTTGGTGGTACCGGCATGAATATCCTTAATCCCGCACTTACAGCCAGGGCTTTTCTGTTTTTTGCTTACCCCGGTGAGATGTCGGGCGATAAGGTGTGGATAGCCGAAAAAGCTGATGCTTATTCCGGAGCCACCCCTTTGGGACATCTTTTGGTTGATGAAATAGGTAAACTTCCTTCTGACTGGGCCATGTTCCTTGGTACCATCCCTGGAAGTATAGGCGAAACATCCACACTGGCTATCATTCTTGGTGCACTTGTACTCATTGGTACAGGTATTGGAAGTGCACGTATTATGTTTTCCGTTGTCGCCGGTGGGTTGGTTATGGGTTTGTTATTCAATCTGTGGGGCGCTAATGATTATATGACCATACCTGCCTACCAGCACCTGATCATGGGCGGATTTGCATTTGGCGCAGTATATATGGCTACCGATCCGGTTACAGCAGCACAAACCACACGAGGGAAATATATTTATGGCTTCCTGATCGGTTTTATTGCTGTACTGATCAGGGTATTCAACCCTGCCTATCCCGAAGGCATGATGCTGTCCATATTGCTGCTAAACGTGTTTGCACCGCTAATTGATCACTACGTGGTGCAGGCAAACATCAAAAAGCGCTTAAAGAGAGTAAAAGTTCTGGCAAAAGCCTGACATAACATAATCAAAAAAAATTAATCATGTATAGTAACGCATATATATTCAGGTACGCAGCCATTATGGTTGTGGTGGTTGCAGCAGTACTGTCTTCTGCAGCTACTTTTCTGAAGCCCATGCAACAACGCAATCAGGCTGTTGACAAAATGCAAAGCATTCTGGCTGCTGCCGGCAAATATGATGTTAGTGTTGATGAAGCAATCCCCATCTTTAACGAATTTATAACAAATATGATCGTTATTGACCAGGATGGTAATATACTGGATGATTACACCGGCGACAAAAAGGAAGAAAGTGAGGCCTTCAACATTAATCTGAAAACCGAGTTGTTCAACAAATCCCAGAATAGAGATTACAGATTACCAATGTATGTGGTGGATAATCCGGATGGAAAAATTTACATCATACCATTGCTGGGTGCTGGTTTATGGGGTCCGGTATGGGGTAATATTGCTCTTGGCGAAGATTTCTCCAGGGTACTAGGTGTTACATTCGATCATAAATCAGAAACTCCGGGTTTAGGTGCAGAAATTAACACGCCATCATTTCAAAACCAATTTAATGGCAAACAAATCCTTGATGACCAAGGAAGATTTGTTTCTATTCAGGTTGTTAAAGGTGGCGTGTCCAACTTCCCTGCTAATGTTCAAAAGCATAAAGTTGATGCCATTTCCGGTGGTACCATCACCAGTAATGGTGTGAACGATATGATTGAAAATGTATTAGAAAGTTATGTTCCATTCTTTAATAAACAAGGATAAGCGATGAGTAAAGAAAGAGAACCTTTATTTTCGGCTAAAAACCGAAAACTAATAACAAACCCCCTGCATGTTGACAACCCTATTACCGTGCAGGTATTGGGTATTTGTTCAGCACTGGCTGTAACAGCAAAACTGAAGCCATCATTTGTTATGATGCTCTCGGTTATTGCAGTATTAACGCTTGCTAACGTCATCATTTCAATACTACGCAACGGCATTCCGCCTCGCATCAGGATCATTGTTATGCTAACTGTTATCGCCAGCCTCGTCATCCTGGTCGACCAGGTGCTCAAAGCCTTTGTATATGATGTGAGCAAGCAACTTTCGGTGTTTGTTGGCTTGATCATTACCAACTGTATAATTATGGGGCGCCTCGAAGCCTTTGCATCAGCAAACAAACCCTGGCCATCTTTGCTGGATGGATTTGGAAATGCACTGGGCTATGGATGGGTATTGATCGCAGTAGGATTCACACGTGAATTGTTTGGTTCAGGCACTTTGTGGGATTACCAGATAATACCTCAGGCGTTTTATGACATTGGTTACCAGAATAACGGATTCATGATCCTGCCACCCATGGCGCTTATTGTAGTTGGTATCATCATCTGGATACAACGTGCACGTTCACCTCAATTGATTGAAGAAAACTAAACTAGAAATATAAAAGAATAAGCCATGCAAGAGCTATTTAACATATTTGTCAAGTCAATATTTGTGGATAACATGGTATTCGCCTATTTCTTAGGCATGTGTTCATACCTTGCAGTATCCAAAACAGTAGAAACCTCATTCGGGCTGGGTTTGGCAGTTATTTTTGTGCTGGGGATCACAGTTCCTGTGGATTATTTGCTAAACCTCTATGTATTGCAGCCTAGCGCCCTTACCTGGATCAATCCCGGATTTGTTGATGTTGACCTAAGTTTTCTGAGTTTCATTGTATTTATCTCCGTAATCGCATCCATGGTACAATTGGTTGAGATGGTGGTTGAAAAATTCAGCCCAACATTATATGCATCATTGGGTATTTTCCTTCCATTGATCGCTGTAAACTGTGCCATTTTGGGAGGATCGCTTTTTATGCAGGAGCGTGAATATCAAAGTCTTGCGCAAGCCACCTCTTTTGGCCTGGGTTCAGGAGTCGGATTCTTTCTTGCAATAGTAGGCATTGCTGCCATACGCGAAAAAATCCGATATTCAAATGTCCCGGGGCCGCTTCGTGGTTTGGGCATCACATTCATTATCACCGGCCTCATGGGTATTGCATTTATGAGCTTCCTTGGAATAAAACTATAATTTAAAGTATAACTATAATCATTTTCAACAATGACGATATTAGCAACCGGAACGGGAACAATTATATTGATCAGCATTGCTTTTTTCCTGGTAGTCATTATGGTGTTGGTAGGCGTATTGCTCTATGCTCGCAAAAAGCTGCTTCCACAAGGAAAAGTGAAGATTACGATCAATGATGAAAAGGTTATTGAAGTCGATCCGGGTTCGACTCTTCTAGCCACTTTGTCAAACAACAAGATATTCCTTCCATCTGCCTGCGGAGGCGGTGGCACTTGTGCCATGTGCAAAGCTCAGGTGCTTGAAGGAGGTGGTTCCATCCTGCCAACCGAAAAGGGTTATTTTACCCGTAAAGAAGCCATGAACAATTGGCGTCTGGGCTGCCAGGTGAAAGTACGTGAAGACATGAAAATTCATGTTGAACCTGAAATATTTGGCATTAAGAAATGGGAATGCACAGTGGTCTCCAATAAGAATGTGGCCACTTTCATCAAGGAATTTGTGGTAAAGCTGCCTGAAGGCGAAACCCTCGACTTTAAATCAGGAGGTTATATCCAGATCGATGTGCCTAAGTGCGAAGTGGACTTTGCCAAGGATATTGATGTTGAAGAAGAATATCGTGATGAATGGGATCAATTCAATATGTGGGATCTCAAAATGAAGAATTCAGAACCGATTTTCAGGGCTTATTCAATGGCCAACCACCCGGCCGAAGGCAACATCATCATGTTGAATATTCGTATCGCAACACCTCCCTGGGATAGGAAGAAAAATGCATTTATGAATGTGAACCCCGGTATTTGTTCATCATATGTATTTTCAAGAAAACCAGGTGACAAGGTCACTATTTCAGGCCCCTATGGCGAATTTTTCATCAAGCCTACCAATCGTGAAATGATGTTTATTGGCGGTGGTGCCGGCATGGCGCCTATGCGTTCCCACCTGTTCCACCTGTTCCACACCGAAAAAACTGATCGTAAGACCACATTCTGGTATGGCGGCCGTTCACTAAGAGAACTGTTTTATATGGAAGATTTTGAAGATATTGAAAAGAATTTCGATAATTTCAAATTTAATGTGGCACTCTCAGAGCCCAAGCCGGAGGACAACTGGACAGGCCCAACCGGCTTTATCCATCAGGTTATACTTGATAATTACCTTAAGCAACATCCAGAGCCTGAGGAAATAGAATACTACCTCTGTGGCCCTCCAATGATGAATGCCGCAGTATTTAAAATGTTAGATGAACTGGGTGTGCCGGATGAGATGATCGCTTTCGACGATTTCGGTGGATAGTCCTGACAATCCTCTTAAGCTATTACAACCCCGACTTTGTCATGTGCAAGTCGGGGTTGTTTATTATATTTGCTTTTGCATCCTAAACCGATATACTACCAAATGAAAAAACTAATAAAAGCAATGTTAATGATCATAGTGGTCATTATGATGAACAATGCTTGTATCAATGAGCCGGTCCAACCTATAAGTTTTGTGGGTGAGGCACAGGGTACCTACTATCTGGTCACCTACTACGATTCCAGGTCAAGAGATTTACAACCAAAGGTAGATTCATTGCTAAAGGCATTCGATATGTCAGTATCACTGTGGGAGCCTGAATCAATACTTTCGCGAATCAACAGAGGAGATACCACGGCCAGTCCGGATGATATTTTTAAACATAATTTCAATATTTCTAAACAAATAGCAAAAGAAACTGATGGCGCATTCGATTTTACAATCGGCCCACTGGTAAAAGCATGGGGTTTTGGACCCCTGGACAGGTCAGAAATCACACCCCAGTTGATCGACAGCCTCAGCTTACTGGTCGATTATAGAAAGGTTAACCTGGTTAATGACAAAGTTATAAAAGAAGATCCACGGATATCTTTCGATTTTAATGCTGTTGCCCAAGGTCATTCTGTTGATCTCATCGCTGAAATGCTTATAAATCTTAACATCACCAATTTCATTGTGGATGTGGGTGGAGAAGTTTATGCGTCAGGGCTTAAACCAGATGGTTCAAATTGGCTGGTAGGTATTGAGGAACCTGCGGGCTCAATGCATGATGAAAGGGTCATTAGCAAAATCATCAAAGTTAAAGATAGAGCCATTGCAACTTCAGGTAACTACCGAAAATATTACGAAAAGGATGGAATGCGCCTGTCTCATACAATTGATCCAAAAACAGGATATCCGGTTGACCATAGCCTGCTATCCGTTACAGTAATGGCAGAAGACGCGGCCCTAGCTGATGCTTATGCGACCGCCTTTATGGTAATGGGTAATTTAAAGGCCATTGAATTTATGGAAAGCAGAGCCGACCTTGAGGGTTACCTGATATGGTCAGGGGAAGATGGTAATTTTGAGACCTATACAACTGATGGAATAAAAAAATTATTCGTTGATTAGGCTATTAATCTTGATTGTTTCGTTATCACACTGGGATTTATCAGAGTTATGGCATGTACAGCCTAGCCGCTGTCCCGTAGTGGGATCAACACTACCGCATTGTTTTTTGAACTCGCCACCTTTCACAACAAACATTTTTACGCCAATTCCGATTAAAGCGATGGCCACAAGTACAATTGATATAAGAAAAAGTTGTAACAACATATGCTGATCTTAAATTATCTATTTGCAAAATTACACATTACTTACGACTTATTTAACGTGTGGATGCCTGTTTTTGTTCAACCCTGCGCATCTCGGCCATGATAATGGATGCAGCTACTGCTGCATTCAATGATTCTGTTTCAGCGGTCTCGGCGGCTGACTTGTATCTGGGAATGGTAATACGATGGGTCACATATTTTCCAACTTCATGGCTTATGCCATGCGATTCGCTACCAATAAGATAAATGGCTTCAGGAATCATTGGAGTTTCGTAAATGCTTGTGCCAACCATAAAAGCACCATAAACAGGGATATTCTCAGGCAGCACAGCCAATAGTTCTTCGAGTTCGGCCTGATATACAAGCTTTCGAAAAACTGAACCCATCGTAGCCTGAACCACTTTTGGGTGAAACACATCTACCGTGTTCTTGCTACAAACAAGCTGGTGCACTCCGAACCAATCTGCAGAGCGAATGATGCTGCCTAAATTGCCAGGGTCATTAATACCATCCAACATAAGGGTGGTTGCACCAATAAGCACTTCCGGATTCAATGGTCTTTCGGGTAATTCGATGACTGCCAACACATCAGGTGGTGTACTTAATCCGCTGACAGCATCAATATCTTTTTGGCTTACCCCAACGATCAGATGATCTACATGCCGGATTGCCTCTCGGTAGCGGTTGATCCAGTCGGAGGTTGCATAAATTTCGTAGATATCAAAACGGCTTTGAAGCAGTTCCAGAACCATTTTGGTGCCTTCAGCTATAAACAATCCATGCTTCTTTCGGTATTTTCCTAACCGTAATGAACTGATCAGCTTGGCCTTGTTACGTGTAATCATAAAAAAAGCCCGGATCCTGTTGATGAGATTCGGGCTTTAAATTTAATACTTTCTATCGAAATAGTTATTCAGCAAAGACCTCAAATTCAATATCGAGCTGAACCTCTTTATGAAGCTTCAACTTTGCTGTATAGTTACCAAGTTCTTTAATTGCGTCTTCGTTGATCACAATTTTCTTGCGGTCAATGTCCAGATCCTTGGCTTCTTTTATTGCATTGGCAATCTGAACAGCATTTACGGAACCGAAAATCTTTCCGGATGTACCTGCCTTAGCAGGAATGCGTAGAGCCATACCTTCAAGTTTCTTGGCAATGGCGAGTGCTTCGTTCTTGATTTTCTCAGCTTTGAATGACTGTTGACGCTGCACTTCTGCAACAATCTTACGGTTAGTTTCATTGGCAATTACGGCCAATCCACGTGGGATAAGGTAGTTTCGTGCATAACCATCCTTGACGTTTACCACATCATGTGTATATCCCAGGTTATTGATGTCTTGTTTAAGAATTACTTCCATGTGATCGTTCCTCCTGATTATTTAAGTAAGTCAGCCACATAAGGCATTAAAGATAAGTGGCGGGCTCTTTTCACGGCCTGTGCCACTTTACGCTGATATTTGGTTGAAGTACCGGTGATGCGTCTTGGCAATAATTTGCCTTGCTCATTCACAAATCTCAGCAGGAAATCAGCATCCTTATAATCAATATACTTGATGCGATTTTTTCTGAACCGGCAGTATTTCTTTTTCTTTGTGTCAACTGCTATCGGTGTCAAATATTTAATTTCTGAACTTTCTTGTGCCATTTCTAACAATTTTAAGGGGTTACTGATTTTGAATTAAGCTTCAACCTTTTCTTTATTTTCCTGCGCCTTTTTACGCTTTTTCTCGTTGTATGCCACGGCATGTTTGTCGAGTTTTACGGTAAGAAAACGGATGATGCGCTCGTCACGCTTGAGTGATATCTCCAATTCTTTGATCAACTCACCCGGGGCTTTGTATTCCACCAAATGATAAAATCCTGTTGATTTTTTCTGAATTGGGTAGGCCAGCTTACGCATGCCCCAATGCTCTTCGTGCACAATTTCAGCGCCCTTGTCTTTCAGGTATTCCTGATACTTCTTTACCGCTTCCTTCATCTGTTCTTCAGACAAAACGGGAGTTACAATGAAAACGGTTTCGTACTGGTTCATAATTAATTTGTTAATTGATAAATATTAGGTTTAAAAAACGGAGTGCAAAAGTAGAGATTATTTTTTTACCCAACAACTGTTTGACTTAAAAATATGAAAGGGTAGATTCAACTCACAAATGCGACATTTTGATCAACGAAGTTAAAGAATAAGCT
>CALAZZ010000066.1 GCA_937926515.1 uncultured Bacteroidales bacterium
CGTAAAAGTCGTAAACAGGAAGAAGTCGCTAACACCCTGTCGCATGCTGCAGGAATAGTGCTTGCCGTTGCAGGTCTTTCCATACTTGTTATTTTTGCAGCAATATACGGGGATGTGTGGCACATTGTCAGCTATGCCGTTTTCGGCACATGCATGATACTTCTATACACAGCCTCCACCCTATTTCACAGCGCGAAACGATTACGGCTGAAATATTATTTCAATAAGTTTGATCATGCCGCCATTTATTTACTCATTGCCGGCTCCTACACGCCTGTTGCCCTCACTTCGCTGCGCGGGCCGGTGGGATGGGTATTGTTTGGCCTCATATGGACCCTCGCCATCGGCGGCATTGCATTCAAAATCTGGTTTTATACTGCCCGCTGGCGCAGGCTGTCGGCCTACCTTTATATTGCCATGGGCTGGCTAATCGTTATTGCGATTGTACCACTCATCAAATATACGCCTTACACCACCATCTGGTTCTTGTTTGCAGGCGGGCTGGCTTACAGTGCCGGAGTGTTTTTCTATATTAGGAAACATATTAGGTTCAGCCATTTTGTATTTCACCTGTTTGTGCTGGCAGGTTCCATACTTCATTTTTTTGCTATTCTGTTTATGCTACCTGTTTTTCGATAAGGAGCACAACTAACCTATTGACTATACCGACCCTCCCATCCATTTTCCATAGCGCAAATAAAGCCACGAAAACACAGCCAAAAGCATCCCGTATACCAGTTCCGAAATCCAAACCTGAGCAACATTCGCATTAAAGTAGTTTATAATGATGTAAATAAAGGCCAAATAAAACAATAAAACGGCTATCTCTATGCCCAGTCCCACAAAGGTCCTTCCCGTGCCAAGCATGCCATTAAAGGTGACGAAACCGGCTGAAATGGCCAATGCACCAATATTCACCACATAAAGAACAGGAATGGTCTTGCTGATGAGGTCAGCATCATTGGTATAAACAGATATGATCTGTGAAGGGAATATGAAGCTCATGATGACAAAGAACAACACTCCCCCGTTACTAAGCAGTATGATCCGTCGTATCAGGCTGAAAATTTGGCCTTCACGCTTCAAACCGATCAGGTAGCTGACCAGCGAGTTGGCTGATGCTGCAAACCCCCACACCGGTATCATCAATACAATATAAACACTGCGTATGATGTTTGAAATGGCCAGCTCCTGTTCTCCCATTTTCTCAACCAGCAGGAAGAAAGCAAACCAAACCGACAGGCCCAGGAAATTCTGGATCATTAAAGGATAGGCCAGCTTAAGGTTTCGAAAAAACAGTTGCTTGTCAAAGGATGCGAAACCAAATAACTCATAGATCCTGACCTTATTTTGACTTTTGGTATATCCCCAGAGATAAACCACTGCACAAGCCTCAGCGATCACCGACGCGAGGGCAGCACCCTGGAGGCCCATCTCGGGCAATCCAAGCCTTCCAAAAATGAGCCCATAATCAAGGATAATATTTACCACAGCCATGACCATTGTGCTGTACGTGATGATCCGGGTATTGGCAATTCCTATGTAAAAGGAACGGAATAGGATCTGTCCAAACGCAAAAATGATCCCATACATCCTGTAGTCGATAAAGGCTATCGTTGCATCATAAATATGATCACTTTCAACAACAGGGCGCAAAATCGCAGGTGAAAAGAAGTACAGCATAAGAAATGATACCACGGACAAGGGCAGCATGAAATAGAGCACATGGTCAAAAGTCTTGCCAATCAAATGGTATGCCCCCTCGCCATAACGCCTGGCCATAATAATCTGAGCACCGGTACCGAATCCCATACCCAGCATGATCAGTACAAAATAAAACATACCTCCGAGCGCAGATGCGCCCAACTCAATCTCACCTACCCTTCCCAGAAATGCCGTATCGGTTACGTTGATCAGGTTTTGTGCAACACTTCCAATTATTATGGGATAGGCTACATTCCATATCTTGCTGTATGAGATATCCTTGATCATTAGCACCGGCTGGAGTAAAAGAAGCCGCAAAGTTAGCTGAATTGTATTATCTTCGGGTCTTATTGTAAACTCATTTTGCTGATAAGTTGAATATTGGAACGATCAGCAGTTCAGCGATGTCATCACTGAATCACTATAAATATCTAAACAATAACAGCACTGGCTTGTTATATAATTAATAAAACCAATTCATGATGAAAATAATCATTGCAGGCGGAACAGGATTCATAGGATCTGCGCTCATACAAAAACTGGCAGGTAAAAACGAAATAGTTGTTGTTAGCCGAGACCCTATGAAAGCGTCCAAACAATTCGGAGCGATGAGCGGTTTGCATTTTGTTGGTTGGGATGATCCTGTGCCACTTATCCGCGATACCATTGCCAACTCAAATGCGATTATCAACTTGAGTGGGGCTCCCATTGCAGCGAAGCGTTGGTCCGAAAACTATAAAAAAAAGATCATCACTTCCCGTGTTGAATCCATCGACCGACTGGTTCAGCTTATTGAGAAGGCAAAGCTGAAACTTGATGTAGTTATTCAGGCTTCGGGCAAGGACTATTATGGGATGAGCGAGGACAACACCTTTACTGAATCCAGCCCTGTAGGTACTGGTTTTATGGCAGATGTTGCAAAACAATGGGAATCAGCGGCCAAACGATTTGATAATTCAACAACCAGGCTTGTAATTTTACGCACCGGAATGGTTTTGGATCGTAGCGGAGGTGCGCTACCTCCCATTGCTTCACCAATAAAATTCTTTTTGGGTGGTCCAATCGGTAGCGGTAAGCAGTGGGTTTCATGGATTCATCTGGAAGATCAAATCAGAGCCATCACACACCTGCTTCAGACTCCAACCAGCAGCGGTGCATATAACCTCACAGCACCTCATCCGATAACCAACTCTGAACTGATTAAAACCATTTCCAATGTCTTAGGCCGACCATTTTGGTTACCTACTCCCGGATTTGCCGTCCGAACCTTATTTGGTGAAATGGGTGATGAACTGATCCTGAAAGGTAATAAAGTGTTGCCTGAGAAACTGTTGGCCGATAAGTTCAACTTTTCCTACGAGACCATTGAGCCGGCTATAAAACAAATCTATAAGCCTTAAGCTATACTGTTTGTTTACAATGATTTATACCTGAATCTACTGTAGAGTAATTCTTAATAATCATTCTTATATTTGCCATCCAAACAACAGGTCTGTAGATGCAGGAAGAAACAATCGCCATAATATTCATCCTATTTGTAATCGGTGCATTCATTCTGTACAGGAGATGGTTCAAAAGCAGGGAAAAGATCTATACCGCTTCGGATGAGATTATCGGCGGTTACCGATTGCGTATTATCGAGCATAACCCCCGCACCAATGATGCACAGGTGGTCATTCACATTCAACACCCCATGAAGGAACTTGATATTGATGAGGTTTTTATTGAATTTATCAGCCGGGGAAGAGAGTTTCAGCTCTTTAGCATAGCCGATTTTTTTGAGGAGGAGATACCCGTCAAATATGCTGAAGACCAAAGATCGGCCAGTATAAAATTCTATAAAAGTGAATTCCTGCGTCATATCAGGAACAGGGACATCAAATTATATCGCTTCCGTTTTGTGTGGCTTAAACACAATGGGAACAAGCTTAAAACACATGAAATGGCCATCTCAGCCAGGTACATCTTCTTTAAACCAGACTCAGGAATATTCAATTAGCTCCTAACAAACGCATCAATTGGATGTACTTGTTTGTGCACTGATCCAGAAACAAGCTGTCATTAAGCTGTAGCTTTCGATGCTAATTCAAAGTATGGTTTACATTAAGGTAACCCGGATAGGCCAATTCCCTTCCACCAACCCTGATGTAGGGTTTCACCCTGAAAAGCAACTCGGAAGGGTTGCTCTCATTGCCGGTCAGTTTGAAAGCCAGGTTCACAAGTGCATCTCCTGATTCTCCGCTTAGGGCTTCAAAAAGCTCAAGTTGAAGACGCATGGGAATAGTCGTGGATGCCCCGGCAGGCACCTCATAGCGATCATCTACTGCGCCGGCAACCAACTGCATGCCATCGAGCAAAATATTGTATTCCATTCTGTTCATGGCTGCAGGTTTGTCGTTCGGATTGTCAACTTTCACATTCAGATTAAACTCCAGTGGAAGGTTTCGATTGAACAAGGCACCTGTCAACGACATGACTTGTGCTGCATTGAGGTCACTATACGACATACCTTGCCGAAGGTTTACTCCGGCCAGTCTGATATTGTCTACGCCAGTTACATCAAAGGTGCACAGGCTAAGACGTTGGACCTGTGCTGTCTGCTCCAGCACATCACATGAAGGAGTGGCAAATGCCAGCAACAATGCCAGCAATAGGATTGGTTTACTTGATCTCTTCATTATCATCATGATTTATTTGCACGTTTTCTGTCATTTTCATCCAGAAGTATTTTCCTGAGCCGGAGCGAACGTGGAGTTACCTCAAGATATTCGTCATCGCGAATATACTCCATATATTCTTCCAACGAAAATCGGATGGCAGGAATAATCATCACTTTCTCGTCCGAGCCCGAAGCCCGCATATTGCTAAGTTTTTTGGTCTTATTTACATTAATCACCAGGTCGCCGGCCCTGTTGTTTTCTCCAATCACCTGACCCATATATACTTCCTCATTGGGATAAATAAAAAAGCGACCACGGTCCTGCAGCTTAAATATGGCATATGGAATGGCAGTACCTGTATCAAGTGATATCAATGCGCCATTGCTACGGGTATTGATCTCACCCTTCCAGGGTTCAAAGCTTTTAAAGCGATGTGCAATAATCGCCTCCCCTTCGGTAGCGGTAAGTATGTTGTTTCGCAACCCTATGATACCTCGCGATGGGATTAAAAATTCCAGATGCATACGATCTCCTGCCGGTGTCATGCTGCCCAGTTCACCCTTACGCATACTTACCTGTTCGATCACCCTGCCGGAAAAATCCTCTGGTACCTGCACGGTAAGGCTTTCGATGGGCTCGTGCTTCACACCATCTATGGTTTTGATGATGACCTTGGGTTGACCCAGTTGAAACTCATATCCTTCACGGCGCATGGTCTCTACCAGGATGGATAAATGCAATATGCCACGGCCATAAACCAGTATGGAGTCAGGGCTGTCAGTATCTTCCAGACGCAGGGCAAGATTTTTTTCCGTTTCTTTTACCAGCCTATCACGCAGGTGGCGCGAAGTGACAAACTTACCCTCCTTACCATAAAAAGGCGAGTTGTTGACCGTGAATAACATGCTCATCGTGGGTTCGTCTATCCTTATCGGAGGCAGACCTTCTGGCTTCTCAATATCTGCTATGGTATCACCGATCTCAAAATCTTCAATACCCATCAGTGCTATGATATCACCGGCATAAACAGGTTGTTTGGTACGTTCTTTTCCAAGACCTTCAAAAGTGTAAAGCTCTTTGATGGTTGATCTAGTGATGCTACCGTCGCGCTTGACCAGCGAAATATTCATTCCGGCCTGCAGCATACCTCTTGATAAACGGCCAACGGCAATGCGGCCAACGTAGGAACTATAATCAAGCGAGGTGATCTGTAGTTGCGGAGAGCCTTCATGATATACCGCCGCAGGGATATGATCCACAATAACATCAAGCAAGGCAGATACATCCTGGGTCTCTTCGCGCCAGTCGTGCGACATCCAGCCATTCTTCGATGAGCCGAAAATGGTGGGAAAATTCAGCTGTTCCTCGGTAGCACCTAAATTAAACATCAGGTCAAAAACGGCCTCCTGCACCTCATCAGGCCTACAATTTGGTTTATCGACCTTGTTCACCACCACAATAGGTTTTAGCCCCAGATCGATGGCCTTCTGCAATACAAAACGGGTCTGAGGCATGGGCCCCTCAAAGGCATCCACCAATAATAACACACCATCAGCCATGTTCAGTACACGCTCCACCTCCCCGCCAAAATCAGAATGCCCGGGGGTGTCAATGATGTTTATCTTGACATCTTTGTAGTGTACGGATACATTCTTTGCCAGAATGGTGATGCCACGCTCACGCTCCAGGTCATTGCTGTCGAGGATAAGCTCTCCCATGTCCTGGTTATCGCGAAAGAGCTTAACCTGGTGCAGAATGCGGTCAACAAGCGTAGTTTTGCCATGATCAACGTGGGCTATTATGGCTATATTTCTGATATTGTGCATATTATTTGTCAAAGATGAATAGCTGAAAAAGTGGCGCAAAAGTACTCGATTATTCCGTATCTGGTTCAAATATTGCAGTATTTTTGTACCCAAATTTGCATTTATCCGGTCCAAATGATCCATATTGACAAACAGGGTACCGATCCCTGGTTTAATATTGCTGCTGATGAATTCGTTCTGAAACAATTGCAGGAGGATGTGTTCATGGTATGGAACAATACACCTTGTGTGGTTGTTGGCAAACACCAGCATGCATTGGCCGAAATAAACCAATCTTTCCTCCAAACGAACCACATACCTGTTATCAGGCGCATATCAGGTGGCGGGACGGTATATCATGATGAGTATTGCCTGAATTACAGCTTCATAACAAACGCAAAGTCAGATTCAGACAAAATAAATTTTGATTATTTTACACGGCCCATACGAGATTTTCTGCAATCGATTGGTATTGATGCCCGGTTGACTGATAAAAGTACCCTCATGGTTGATGATAGAAAGATTTCGGGCAATGCAGCCCATCTTTTTAAAAGCAGAAGTATTCATCATGGCACCCTGTTGTATGATACTGATTTGCATAAACTGTATGAAAGCATCGAGAGCGCTGGCAGAACTTACCACTCTAAAGCTGTACCATCAAATCGGTCCAGAGTGGTCAATATTAAAAGCCTACTCGCAGATAAGCTTTCAATGGAACACTTCAAGGCGCAATTTGTCAGGTTCTTAATGGACTGGTTCGGATGCCGTGAATCGCGTTCATTTCACCAATACGAAATACAAGCCATACAAAAGCTTGCTGAAGAAAAATACAAGAGCTGGTCATGGACCTATGGCTACTCACCAGATTATCATTTCGAAAGCTTAATCAACTTAAAAGGTGTGCAGATACCTGTCATCATTCAAGTTAAAAAGGGAAATATCACCTCTGTTGCTGCTGCGAACGGAACACAGCCGGAGTTATTACTCCACCTGAATGAGATTCTTAGAGATGTGAAGTTCGAAATAAATGCGATCAGGGAGCGACTTAGGCCCCATTCACTTCATTTTAGCCAATCAGAAAAGCAATTCAATCAATTAATACAACAAATAATTTAAACCCAGTATTATGAAATCTCAACTTATTTTTGACCGTCTTTGGAAAGACTACACCGAACAAAACCCTTCAGTTAAAGATATTTATGATCTGTTTGGCCGCAAAGGAGAAAAGGTAGAGAACGACCACATCGCCTTTCGCACCTATGATGATCCACGTGTAAATATAGATGTATTGGCTAAACCATTCATTCATGCAGGCTATGTGTTCAAAGGTGATTATCGTTTTGAGCAGAAGAAGCTCTACGCCAAACATTTCGAATTGGAGGGCGGCCCACGTGTTTTTATCTCCCAGCTGATCACTTCCGAATTCAGCACTTATTTGCAGCAACAAGTGAAAGACATGATCGATCGAATACCACAGCATCTACTTGATTCGGAAGAACTTATTTACAGCGGCTGCATGTGGGGAACGCCATCCTTTGAGGTATACGAAAAATTACGCGAAGAGTCGGAATACGCTGCCTGGCTGTACGTGAACGGTTTTCGGGCTAACCACTTTACCGTAAGCATCAATGCTTTGAAGAAATATGATACGATTCAAAAGGTGAATCAACTGCTCAAGGACAATGGTTTTCGCATCAATGATTCAGGAGGCGAAGTGAAGGGTACACCGGCACAGCTGTTGGAGCAATCAAGCACCCGTTCCGAAATGATCCGGGTTGAATTTGTGGAAGGGATGAAGGAAATTCCCGGCTGTTACTATGAGTTCGCCAGACGTTATCCTGATGCGGATGGCAAGCTATACTCCGGCTTTATCGCCAAGTCAGCTGATAAGATTTTTGAAAGCACGGATAAGGTTTCTTGATTTATTACATTCGATTTTGTCAATAAATCTTGCTTTGCAAATATGCTAAAGCAATATAGGCTGCTCTCCTTATTGGAAACGAGGGCCATCACACCGTGTAAATGGGCTGCAGCCCCCCGCGAAAGTGTTTGGCACCAACAGGACTACTTATAAAGCGGCAATCTGCAAACCAAGAGCCACTTCTTCAACCGCCAAGAAACCGTTAGAGATCCCATCGGACAGGCGGAACATTTACGCTACCTCATTGCCTCTACCGGTGTTATTGCTATTTTTGCTTCTTTAATGTCTGATCTAAATGCGCGAGTCAACTATCTTTAGAGAACTAAATCTATTGAAAAGCCGCTTTGCCGGCGACATCCACATCGATGCAGCCACACGCCTCATCTACGCCACTGATGCCTCGGCCTACCGCGAAAAGCCCCTGGCGGTAGCTCTGCCAAAAAACGCTGCCGACATCAAACTATTGATTGATGTCGCCAGGAAAGCAAAGTTTTCTCTTATCCCAAGGGCTGCCGGCACCAGCCTGGCCGGTCAGGTGGTTGGCAATGGAGTGATTGTAGATGTGTCGCGCTATATGACAGCAATTCTGGAACTGAATGCAAAAGAAAAATGGGTCCGTGTGCAACCGGGCGTGATCCTGAGCGAACTCAACCGGCTCCTGGAACCCCATGGCCTGTTTTTTGGCCCTGAAACTTCCACAGCCAACCGCTGCATGATTGGTGGTATGTTGGGCAACAATGCCTGTGGTGCCCATTCCATTGTTTATGGAAGTACACGTGACCACACCTTGGAGGTGAAAACCCTTTTAAGTGATGGTAGCGAAGTGGCCTTCCAAGAGATTGATAAGGATACCTTTAATCACAAATGCAGTTTGAATGATTTGGAAGGCGATATCTATCGTGCCATTAACATCATCCTTGGTGATAAAAAAAACCAGGAAAACATTCGTACGGAATACCCCGACAAATCCATTAAACGCCGCAATACGGGCTATGCAATTGACTTACTTCTCGAAACGGCACCCTTCACCGAAGGCACACCCAACATCAACCTTAGTAAATTGCTGGCCGGTTCGGAGGGTACACTTGCTTTTACAACTGAAATCAAGCTGAATCTGGTACCCCTGCCACCCAAGGCCAAAATATTGGTCTGTGTTCATTTCGAAACCATTGCAGCAGCCCTGCAAGCCAATTTGATAGCCCTGCAGCATGGTCCTGTGTCAGTGGAACTCATGGACAAAACCGTGATGGAGCTCACCAAAGCAAATATTGAGCAGGCGAAGAACCGCTTTTTCGTAAAAGGTGATCCTGGTGCCATTCTCATTGTTGAATTTGCTGAGACCGACTACCCTAAAGCGGAGGCCAAGGCCAAATATATGGAAACTGAAATGCTTGCCGCCGGACTCGGGTACCATTTTCCTGTGGTGAAAGGTTCTGATATGAAACGCGTATGGGACTTGCGCAAAGCCGGCCTGGGTGTGCTCAACAATATGCCCGGCGATGCCAAACCGGTGCCCGTGATCGAAGATACAGCCGTGAATCCGGCCGTACTGCCTGATTACATCAGGGAGTTTGACCAGATGCTGGCCAAATACGGCAAGGAATGTGTTTACTACGCTCATGTGGCTACCGGAGAATTACACCTTCGCCCGGTGCTAAACCTTAAGGACCCGAAAGACGTAGAATTGTTCTACACCATTGCCCGCGAATCGGCCCTTCTGGTTAAAAAATACAAAGGCTCACTCAGCGGTGAACATGGTGATGGGCGTTTGCGTGGCGAATTTATTCCATTGATGGTGGGTGAACACAATTACCAGCTGCTAAAACAAATAAAGCAAGCATGGGACCCGTACAACATATTCAATCCCAACAAGATAGTGGATACCCCACGGATGAATACCTCCTTGCGATATACCCCCGGCCAGGAAACCCGCCAAATCAAAACTTATTTTGACTGGTCGAACGATCTGGGCATCCTGCGCGCTGCAGAAAAGTGCAATGGCTCAGCCGACTGCCGTAAAACCGAACTCAGCGGAGGCACCATGTGTCCTTCCTATATGGCCACCCGCAACGAAAAGGACACCACCAGGGCCAGGGCCAACATATTGCGCGAATTCCTAACCAACTCCACCAAAACAAACCCGTTCGACCACCCGGAGATCTATGAGGTGATGGATCTGTGCCTTTCCTGTAAAGCATGCAAATCAGAATGCCCCAGCTCTGTGGATGTCGCCAAGCTCAAAGCAGAATTTCTGCAGCATTATTATGATGCCAACGGGATACCATTGCGCGCCCGCTTGATTGCAAATATCAACAGCATCAACAATCTGGCGAAAATTGCACCCCGCTTGCACAACTTCATCATGTCCAATAAGCTGATTGCTCCATTGATGCTCAGAAGCATTGGTTTTACCCCCAAACGTAAAATGCCGTTACTCTACAAAACCACACTGGACAAATGGTTTAGAATAGAAAGACAAAAATTTAAGGGCACCTACCCCCAAGGCACAGTGTATCTTTTTAATGATGAGTTTACCCGTTACAATGATACGGAGATTGGCATTAAGACCATATTGCTGCTTTCCAAATTAGGTTATAAGGTGATCATTCCCAGGCATGAGGTTAGCGGTCGTACCTTCATCAGTAAGGGCTTTTTGCGTAAAGCTAAATCAATTGCCAATCAAAATGTTAGGCTGCTTGGTGCGCTGGTAAGCGAACAAAGCCCTTTGGTAGGCATCGAACCTTCAGGTATCTTGTCCTTACGCGATGAATATCCTGATCTGGTTGACCCGGTCTTGCGTGAAAAGGCAACGAATTTGGCTTTAAATTCATTTACAATCGAAGAATTCCTGGCTAACCAAATAGACCAGGGCAGGATCAAGTCAGAACAGTTCACTGAAGCCAAACAAGAAATTCTATATCATGGCCATTGCCAGCAGAAAGCCATAGCTTCGACCACGCCGGCAAAAACCATCCTGTCGCTTCCAAAAAACTACACGGTGAACGAGATTCCTTCAGGATGTTGTGGTATGGCCGGGTCCTTTGGATACGAAAAAGAACACTATGAGGTATCCATGAAAGTAGGCGAATTGGTGCTTTTCCCTGCTATACGCATGGCAGCTGAGAACACGATCATAGCTGCTTCCGGCACTTCCTGCCGCCACCAAATTGTGGACGGGACCGGCAAAAAAGCCATGCATCCTGTTGAAATTCTATATCAAGCTTTGCGATAATAGTCACTACAATAAGCTAGAAATGAACCCTGAAACTTAAATTCGGTATCATCAATGCCTCGCGGTGCTCCTCAACACTATTTTTGAGATAGTTATACCTGAACCCGTGGAAATCACTGTAATTGGTGGCATTATTTAGCATCAATGCAATTTCCCATGAGGCCTTTTGCCTATTTACACGGTAGCTGGTGGTAAAATGCGCGAGGAACATCGCAGGCAATTGTTTCGAAAAAGCATTTTTTTCGTCATATACCACCTCCTGTGCCAGCACCGAAGCGTCCTCATCAACAGCAGTATAGCGGTCGCCACCTTGCAGCGAAAGTCTTAGGTTGATGCCTATTAGATTCTGCTTTTCTTCGCCCTGTTGCCATTCCTTGCCAAACAGCATGTTCAGCAGATAGGTACGGTCATACATGGTGCTTCGCCACACCAGGTCGCCTCCCCTATAGGTAGATTTGAACAATGAGGCCGTAAACAGATAATAATAGCCATTGCGCATGAAGCGCTCAAGTGTGAAGTCAATGCCCACATTGCGCCCGAGCCCACTGTTTTCGAGCCTGGTGTTCACAAACCAATCGTTTTGCAGGTTGATGGTGGAGAAGGGCGTGCCCGACTCAACCGGCACATCGGTTAAAAACTGCACATAAGGCTCAATCCGCAGCACATGTATGGGCGAAAAACGGTAGTTGTACCCCAGCACGATATGGTGAGCACGGGTGAAGCCGAGGCCTTTGTTGATGTAGGCGCCTGTGGTGTCGCGTGTAAAATAGGTATTGATGCGCTCCAGGCGGCTGTGCAAGCCATAGCCAAAACCAAGCGACGACCATTCGCTTAGCTGCCATTTTAGGCCCAGCCTCGGCTCCAGGCTGGTGCTGCTGTTAAGCGTAAAAAACTGCATGCTCATGCCGGCATTGATGGTAGCATCCTGGCTCAGTTGCCATGAAGAACTGGTGTACACTGAAACCAGACCGCTGCTGCCATGCTCATCCACCACGGGCAATGGTGGCAATCCGCTGGTAATAGCATCTTCCATCAGCATATCATACAGCAAGCCTGTGATGGTGATACCCGTCCTGTTCTGATGACGGTTGCTGAGCTTGGTGCTGATGGCCGAGGTGAAAACAAGGTTCCAGTTGTGGACATTAATATTGCTCTGGGGCAGCAGCACGAGGGCGTTATTCAGGCGATTCGTCTCCCAGTCCATCCCACTCACCGTGGCTGCCAGGCTGCTACGCAGGTAGGATCGCTTCCCCAGGGCAATGCTGTGGCTGGTACCGGCAGCACCCATGTATTGTTTGGTATGGCCTTCTTCGCGGTTCTGTAGATACACCCACTGCAAGCTATCTGTAATGGCTTGTTGCCCCGACCTGTCAATCAGGCCAAGCCCCCACACCGTAAATACACCTAATTTGGCTGTAGGAAAATTCAGCTTAAAGGCCAGATCCTGGTAGTTGGTTCCCTGTGCTTCTTCGGGCAGTAAAGGCATCAGCAGCGAAAAAGTAGAATAGCGATAATTGAAGAGGTAAGAAGCGTTGCTACCTTTTGTGAGCGGGCCCTCCGATGCCAGATCAATCCCGACTATGCCAAGTTGAAATGTACTTTCGCGCCTGCGATTGTTGCCTGTACGCATATATATATCGAACACCCCCGACAAGGCATTGGAAAATTCGGCTGGGAAAGCCCCCGTCAGGAAATCTGAATTCGCCAGCATCTGGCTGCTGAGGGCGGTAAGCCCACCTCCACCAAAGGCATGAATATCAGCAAAGTGGTTGGGGTTTGGTATTTCAATACCTTCCATGCGCCACTGCAGCGATTTGGGCGAGTTGCCCCGCACCACAATGCCATTGCTCACCATATTGCTTGCAACACCGGCAAAAGCCGATGCCAGCCTGGCCGGGTCATCGAATCCGCCGGCATAGCGCCTGGCTTCTTCCACACTAAGCATGCGCGCACTTACAAGGGCCATTTGGTTCAATGGGGACTCTTTTATTATACGTGGCCTTACTGATACTTCGCCCAACTGGACCAATACTTCCCTAAGGCCCACCTCCAGGTAAACCTCTTTTGAAGAACCCACCACCACCTCATGCATCAAAACAGGCTCATAACCGATGGAAGAAAACTGTAGACTGTAACGCCCCACAGCAACACCTGTTATCAAAAAGTCACCGGCTTCATCGGTGGTTGTGCCTTTCAACGGATCGGTATCAAGCACTACAACCGTAACAAATGGCAATGCTTCGCGGCTTGTTTCATCAACCACCTTACCTTTGATATTCTGTACAGGAGACTGAGCTATCGCAAGTGTTGCCATGCAACACAATGTTTTGATTAACAGCAATATTTTCATCGAAAATAAGTTTTGTTTTTCTACAAACGCAAAAATCAGCCACTTTTGTGTAGACTTGCATACTGAAAAATCATTATTTATTGATGAGCGAGTTGGAACATCTTTATAGGGATTACCATGCGGAGCTTAACCGACAGAAATTCATCGAAAGTGACCTAGATTATACTGTGTTCGAAAAGCACCGGCCATTTCTCGAAAGGCTAGCACAAGTAAACAACAGTGGGGTTACCGTTTTTGACCTGTTCAAAAAACAACACATATTCACCTCGTACAACTTTACTGAATTATTCGGTCACGATATGATGGCTATACAGGAGTATGGCAATGAATACTTTAACTCGAGAGTGCATCCGCATGATATGATCGCACTGCTGCAGCATGCTATAATAATTTTACGCTTTTATTATCAACTTGAGCAATGCGAACGCCTAAATTATAAGTTCATCACTGAATACCGTATACTCGGAGGTGATAATAAATACATCAGGGTGATCGAACAGCACCAGGCCCTTGAAACCGACAGACATGGTAATGTTTGGCTGGCTCTTGGCATTATCGACATTTCGCCTGACCAGTCAGCTCTTTCAGGCATTAAAACACAACTTTTCAATTACAAAACAGGCAGAGCAGTGGCTGTAGGCACTAATAATGATTTGGAGCGAAAGCTTTCCAAGCGCGAACTTGAGGTGCTTCAGTATGTTAAGGACGGATTGCTAAGTAAGGAAATATCTGAAAAACTTTTCATCAGTGTGCATACAGTGAATACGCACAGGCAACGTATACTTGAAAAGCTTGGTGTGAGTAATTCAATTGAAGCCATCTCATTTGCTGCCAGGTTTGGATTGTTGAAATAAAACAGGGATTAAATCCTGCTATGGCATAAATCCTTTTGCTTAGAAATGCATAAAAAGATTTAAAATCGATCAACAACACTTTAATGAAAATAAATAATAGCAAAATCATATCAATACCCCAAGTCTTTATTTCTTTATTGGTCCTAGAACTAGAATAAGGGTATGGAAGTTATAATTTGTCATAGAGATATACAGATTGGGCCTAATAAAGTGTTTCTAGGTATCTAGTAATGTCGCAAATCAATTGAGATGGGTTGTAAGCCAGCCTGTTTTCAACAACATAGATCTTTCAAAACCAAATAAAATGAAAAATGCAACAGCCTTTTCTGTTTTCTTTCTGATCACTGTATGTTTACCACAAACATTGCTTAGCCAAGACTGGCAATGGCAATGGGGAAAATACCTAAATCATATTCCCGAACGACAAACATGGTCCATTCCATTGCATGTTGATTTTATGAATAACATGTACACCTCAACCCTTTTCGACTCGCTACTTGTTTTTGCTGATACCAGTTTTTATAATCCAAACAATGGGCATGGCACATACAAAAACTTGGCTATTTCCAAAATCAATTCAAAGGGTGAAATATTAAAAGTTCTTAAGCTACAAACATCTCGTCAAGGTCTCATCTCTCAACAGGCGCAGCTTCGAACCGATTCGCAATCGAACATTTATTTGTCACTTCCATTCAGAGATACTTTACTTATAAATAACACTATAATAACGGGTTCTTTTGAACCCGTGCATTACCCACCAGTCTTGCTGGTTGCGAAATTTGATCATGATTTTAACCTTTTGTGGCACGGTTTGATCGAAAGTCCGAACCAGGAATACATCGATGGTTTAGCTGTTTCAGCTGATGACAATTTAATTTTGTGTGCACGACACTATGCTATAATTGATTCGGTTCAGGCAGTCTACCTTGGCCAGGATACAACCAAGCCTTTTAACTTACCCATTAGTTCCATCTGCAAAATAGGACCTGACGGTGATTTATTATGGCGTACCGAAATCCGGAGCAATCAACATTTTGACGGCAATTCACTCTCTGTGGATGAGGATGGCCTTATTCATTACTTTGGTAGAATAAGGGGTGATTTGTATATAGGCACAGACACGATATATAATCCCGAAGGGAGTTCTTCTCCTTCAGGTTGCCCGGTATTTCTAAGTTTTGATCAGAATGGCAACCTGGTTGATAGTTTTCTCTTTAGCTGCGGAATCTATATTTGGCATGCCACACTAAATAGTGAGGGAGATATTTTTTTCCTTACAGGTCCGGTGGCTGATACGGTTTTCCTGGGCAACGATACGATAGCTATACCTGTCGGTGAACAAAGACTAATCGTGGGCAGGCTTGATCAACAGCAATTTCCGGTATGGTATGAGGTTATCAAATCTAATTATGGGATCTGGGAATTTTATGTTGAAGATGACTATCTCTTCTTTGCGACTACTAATGTTCAATCATTTACCATTGCTGACACTACCCTGAGCTGGGGCGGAGGCACAAATACTGTGGTTGTTGAAATCAACCCCGAAGGGACTGTTTCAGGTATCAAACCTACCGAATCCGTCTTTTTTCTGAGTGGAAGGGTCATCCTCGATAATTGCGGGAACCTTCTTATGACAGGTGAACACAGGAGATATGCCATTTTTGGTGATGACACACTTTTTGCGCAAAGTTGGACCCACAATGAATCATTTATTGCCAGCCTCGAACGAAAAAAACTGCCTCAGATAAACCTCGGAACAGACACCATCGTATGTGGAGAATATGTCATCCAAGGCCCACAAGGATATGAGTTCTACATCTGGAATGGCATCCAAACAGATCAGCCTGAATATAAGATCAATGAAACAGGCCTTTATCAACTGTCTTGCGCATCCCATAATGGATGTTGGCATGAAGCAAGCATATTCGTTGAGGTCCATCCTACTATTGAAATAAACCTGGGAGCTGACACCACACTCTGGCACACAGACACCCTAAACCTTAGCCTGTCGGGGAATTATGACCAATACCTTTGGTCAGATGGTACCACAAGCAACACTTTAACCATTGTGGGTACTGACTTTGAAGATGGTCAATACCCCATCTGGGTGCAAGTAATCCAAGGGCCATGCATGGCCTCTGATACGCTGTACCTCACCATTGAAAGTGATGCCGGTTTGGCTGACTTCAATAATCTAATACTAAATATCAGGCCAAACCCATTTTATGAATACGTACTACTTGACTTGAAACGTGATAGTTATCAAGTTGAGATATATAACCTGGCGGGTATAAGGCTTTATTCAAGAGAAATTCATGACACGGATAAAGAAACAATCAAGATTAATAAGCAGTATCTGCCAAATGGTGTCTATTTGTTGAAGTTGCTGGCAAAAGAACAGGTATACAGTGCCAAGCTAATTAAATATGCATTCTGATGAAGGTGCAATTACCTGTCAACAGTACATGGATAAGATCATGAATGTTAATCAAAATATCTTGTCATTGGCATTAAGACATATTTGATTGGTGGTTCATAGGTTTTTGGATTTCCACCTTAAGTTTTCATTGATAATAATCGGATTTCAAAATGCTTAATATTAGAATAAAAATTACCTGGATTGTCTTTTTTCTGGTAATCACCATTATAGCCAATGGCCAAACCAGGGAGGAACTGTATGAAGAAATAATGGTGCACGCTGAATCCGGAAACATTGAACAAGGAGTATTGTTGTCCAAACAACTCATCGGTCTGGATAGTTCTGATGTGTACCAAAACTACTATTGGTCAAGTTTGGGCTGGTTTCAGCATCAACTTGGTCGACATGAAGAAGCCCTGGAGTCCTATGCTACATCCATAAGGCTGAACAGTCTGTATGACGAAGTTTTTTCGAATAGGGCTTTGGTATATATGGAAATGAACAGGCTGGAAAAAGCAATTAAGGATAATATCAAAGCTTTGGAGATCAATCCTCACAACGAGCAAGCCCTGTACAATATGGGATTGATTTTGACAAGAGAGGAAAAATATACTGAAGCAATAGGATATTACCAGCGGCACATTACAATCAATCCAAAACATTACAGTGCGGGCTTGAATTTGGCTCACTTGAAGCAAATAACAGGTGATTTCACACAAGCATTGATGGATTACAACAGACTGATTGAATACTATCCCAATGATCCTTTATTGTATAACAATAAGGCCGACCTATGCCTGCAGATGCATGACTATAAGGATGCCTTAAAATTTGTGGATGTTGCCCTGGAAATCAATCCGGATTTTGCCATAGCCCTTGCAACCAAAGGTCAAATATTTTATGGTCTGGAAGATTACTCCAACGCCTGTTTCTACTTCAACATGGCCATGGAAAAAGGATTTCAGCGTAGCAGGCTAACCAATTACCTTGATCAATGTGAACCTGATCAGCTTGTTGATTGAGAAAAGGATATGCTATTGATAATCAGTTTTTCGTGTGTCACTGAATTATAAATATCTATTATAGTTTTACAGCACCCCCTTTAAAGAATTCAACCCATTACTCACTCACCTTGATTTTGCCGGCATATTCAAAACCTGCTCCATTGCTAATATTATACACATATAACCCACTGCTGAGCCCACTGAGGTCAATTCCTGATTGCCGATCATGCAACTGTTGCTGGAGCACCAAAACACCTTGCTGATCAAACAAACGAAACATCAGCACACCCTGAATGCCGGGATCGATATCAATAGTAATGAAATCATGAGCCGGGTTGGGAAAAAGATTGATTTCGTTCCTGGCTTTTGCTTGTTCATCAATGTCAACAGGATTAACAATTACTAAAACAAAGGGCGAGCCATTAATAACACACCCAACCGAATCGGTTAGCACAACATAATAGTTTGTAGTGTATTCTGGTGCTGCACACATCGACCAGCCAATAGAATCAATAAGTCCGTGATTTGGCCGCCACAAATATTCCTGGGGTGGAAATCCCCCAAAAGTATTGGGTTCAGGAAAGCAAATGGTATCACCCAGATCAATGGTAAAGATATAATGTCCTGTATGCATCATAAATTCTGAAAATACCACCTCTACCGTGTCCATACTAACATTTTGATCGGCATCAGTAACTGTAAGATATAATTGCCAAATACTTTGGCCAACAGGCGGTGGGTATAGCATAAGCGGATTGGCAAGCGTAGGGTCGTCTACAAATACCTCAATGCCCCATGGGTGGTCAACTCCCCACATATAGGTGTATGGTTCAATCCCACCAGATGCTGTTGGGTCACCACCCAGAACAATATAGGTGGTATCAAACCAATTGCAATAAACCTGATCCGGCCCTGCATCAGCAACAAGCTGGGCAAATGACACCTTTGAGACCAAAAGGAAAATCACAGAAAGAAAAACAGAGATTCGAAACATGACAAATTTACTCCTCATTGTTGTATGTAATTATGCTAAAATGACCATGCATACCAACCTTTATTAAGCCATTTTAAGCTGTTGAATTTCATTTTCGGCGTTCATTACTTTATATTTGATGTGTATTAAAAGTATGATACTAATAAAAGATCGAAACAAACAAATACTGTCATCAACCGCAAAAATAAAAAATAATACGAACAAATGCAATTCATTGCTGCTCAACAACAGCTTGCTTAGCCTGCGCACACCTGTTATAGCCGGGTTTGATGCCATTATTGTCTATACTTAAAAATGACTAATCAGAAAAATAATTAGTACATTAAACATATTTTCAACCCACATATTCCTTACTTTTACTCCACAAACCCATCAAACCAATTGAAATGAAAAAACTGATTTACCTTAGCTCCATTGTATTGCTGATTGGCTTGCTTTCATGCGGCTCTCAGCAGCAGACGGAAGAGTCACAAAAGGAAACCATCGAACTGACCACCGAAATGGCCCAGGTTTACACCTTGCAAGCCAGGGAAATTGTTCAGGCTACATTCCAGGCACTGAGCAGCAGCCTGATGCAAGCCATGTCATACGGAGGTGTGCCTTATGCCCTCGAATTCTGTAATGTGGAAGCATTGCCCATAACCGATTCTGTGGCTACCCATTTTGATGCCGATATCAGCAGGCTGGCACTCAAAAACCGCAATCCAGAAAACTATCCGGCGGGCCGTGATGAAGAAATCCTTCAGTGGTATCAGCTTCAGTTTGAGAGTGGCAAACCACTCAACGATACACTTATCCAATACGATGATGAGCATTTGGCTTATTTTGCTCCGATCATGCTGGCAGAGCAATGCCTGGCTTGTCATGGTACGCCTGGTAATGAACTCAGCCTCGAAAATCATCAATATATCCAACGTTTTTATCCCGCTGATAAAGCTGTTGGTTTTGCTGTGGGCGATTTGCGTGGCATGTGGCGGATAGGTTTTAAATTTGCATCGAATTAAGATGCAGACTGAATGAGCGAAACCAAATGCGTGCACTGTGGGGCTGAATGTGGAAAAAGTCCGGTAATATGGGACAATAAACCCTTTTGTTGCCACGGCTGCAAAACCGTTTATCAAATCCTGAACAAGAACAAATTAGACCAGTACTACGAGATCCAGCCTATGGCAGGCATCCGTATTGAGACAGGCAGGGAAACCAAACAATTTGCTTTTCTGGATAATGAAGAGATCAGGGATAAGATATTGTCCTTTAATGATGGAAATACCTCAAGTGTGCGGTTATTTGTCCCCGGTATTCATTGCGCCTCCTGTATCTGGCTGCTCGAGCACCTCAATACATTGAACCCGGGCATTGTTTACTCCAATGTCAACTTCCCAAAAAAAGAAGTTTACATCACTTTCAAAAACGACCAGATCAGCCTGAGACAGGTAGCTGAACTACTTGCCGCCATACACTATGTTCCCGAAATCACCCTTGAACAACTTGAGGATAGGAAAGCCTCTAAATCGAACCGAAACCTGCTGATCAAGATCGGCATCGCAAGTTTTAGTTTCCTAAATATCATGATGTACAGCTTCCCCGAATACCTTCCCGGTGGTGACTTGCTCGAGCAGGATTTCAAACATGTATTTGGTTGGCTTAGTTTTGTATTGATCCTGCCGGTGGTATTCTATAGTGCAAACGACTACTATATTTCAGCCTGGAAAGGGTTAACGCATAAGGTGATCAGTATTGACCTACCTATTACGCTGGGAATCATAGCCTTATTTCTTCAAAGCTCATGGGAGGTGTTCACAGGCAACGGAATAGGCTATATGGATTCTCTGGCCGGTTTGCTTTTTTTTCTGCTGATAGGCAAATGGTACCAGGGCAAAACTTATGAAGCCCTTTCCTTCGAACGTGATTACAAATCCTATTTCCCCGTGGCTGTTACCCGCATTGCTGATGGCAAGGAAGAGATCATCTCCATCAGCAAGCTGCGCAAAGATGACCATATCATGGTGCGCAACCAGGAGTTGATCCCTGCCGATGCGCACATCATCAAAGGCAAAGGCAATATTGATTATTCATTTGTGACCGGCGAGGCCATACCGGTACCCAAGCAGGAAGGCGAATTTATCTTTGCCGGCGGACGGCAGGTGGGCAGCTCCATTGAGCTTGTGGTTGAAAAGGAGGTAGAACAGAGCTATCTGACTCAGCTATGGAATCAGAAATCTGAAAAAGATGACATAAGCAACCTTAGGAACACCATCAACAATGTGAGCCAATATTTCACCGCTGCTGTATTGCTGATCGCTTTTACAGCATTTTTCTACTGGCTCAAGACTGACTCCCTGGCAACGGCAGTGTATGTGTTGGCTTCGGTGCTCATCATCGCATGTCCCTGTGCTTTGGCACTTACAGTCCCTTTCACCTTCGGGAGCACCATGCGGGTGTATGGTCGCAAAGGTTTTTATATAAAAAAAACAGATGTGATTGAGCAACTGCATCGTAGCACTGCCATTGTTTTTGATAAAACAGGAACCATCACACTAAACCGTGCGATGAAGATTGCGTTTCACGGATCATCACTCAGCGAAACTCAATTATCACTCATCAGGTCTGTAGTCAGGCACTCCAGCCACCCGCTTAGTTCAATCCTGAATGATTACCTGGAGGAATTGCCCTTTGAAGAACCCGAAAGCTATGATGAGATCCCGGGAATGGGTATTACGGCCAAAGTGGGTAATTACCGTATTAATGTGGGATCCAGCGAGTTCGTAAGTGGTGAAACTGAACATGAAGCCACCACTGAGAGCCGCGTTTACATTGGTCTTGATGGTGAACGCCTTGGATATTTCAGCATTGGAAACACCTACCGAGAAGGTCTGGATAAAGTGATCACCAGGCTTGGAAACCATTACGAACTCCATCTTATTTCAGGTGATAATGAGGCTGAAAGAGACCGTTTGCGTGAGGTTTTCGGACCTGATGCTCAGCTGCACTTCAACCAGAGCCCAACCGATAAAAAAGCGTACGTAGATAAGTTGAAAAGCCAGGGTAAAAAAGTACTGATGATCGGTGATGGACTAAATGATGCCGGAGCACTTGCTGCAAGCGATACTGGAATCAGTATTGCAGATGATGTATTCAGCTTTTCACCGGCCTGCGATGCCATATTGGAGTCGTCCCGATTCAACCAGCTCGACAGACTGCTCATGTTCACCAAAAGCAGTTTCAGGGTGATCCGTGCAAGTTTTACAATCTCATTCATATACAATGTAATTGGGCTTTCGTTTGCTGTTTCAGCCATGCTTTCGCCGCTTATCGCAGCGATATTGATGCCCCTTAGCTCCATTTCTGTGGTTGCATTTGCCACTTTTGCAGTAGGTATAGCAGGAAGACGGAGGTTGAAAGGGTAAAT
>CALAZZ010000067.1 GCA_937926515.1 uncultured Bacteroidales bacterium
CAGGCAGATCACCGGAGCAGATGGTTTGGCTGGAGGCGATTTCGCCGCCATTTGCAGGATTAGCGCATTGAACTTCATAAGCGCCCATGTCGATGATAGCGCCCGCAACGCGCGGGTTGCCGTCCAGGTCTTCCGGATTGCCTGGTCCGCCGGGGAAGAGCGACAGGTTGGTTACCGGGTCGCCGGCGTTAATGGCCGGACTTGATGCTGTAAGCCTGAAATCGCCCCCTGCCGCATTGACAAAGAGTGGATCTGTGTTCAGATTATTGGTTCCGGTATAGCCACCCTGCACGTTGGAGTAGTTTACAATTGGTGTGGAATTATCATCGAATATTCCTCCACTGCTGTTGCCCCAAATAATGCAGTTCGTTAGCGTGGGGGAGGAAGATGAATTGTATATCCCGTTGAATCCGCTGCCCCAGAAAATAGAGTTTGTTACTAAAGGAGAAGAGCCGGACTCGTTATACATACCATCTTGGGCATTACTTGAAAAGATGCTGTTTGTAACCGTAGGGGAGGAATTTCCATTGTACATCCCGCCACCGCGTTGTCCATCATTGGCCGAATTTCCCGAAAAGGTACTGTTCGTTACCGTCGGGGAAGAGGATGAATTGGACATCCCGCCCCCACCCAGATAGGCACTGTTGTTGGTAAAGCTTACATTGGTTAGGTTGGGGTTGCTTCCGCCGGAGTTATACATCCCGCCACCATAAGCCCCGTTAGCGCTGTTGTTGCTAAAGGTGACGCCGGTTAACGTGGGACTGCTGCCTGAGTTGAACATCCCACCGCCTCTAACAGCCTCATTCCCCGAAAAGATACTGGTGGTTATCGTAGGGGAGGAATCATCATTATACATCCCGCCACCACTATTGCTTGCCGTATTTACCGATAGGGTGTTGTCGGTTAGGGTATTGGTGCCCTCACGAGCATATATACCGCCTCCGTAGGCTGCTGAATTCCCCGATAAGTTGTTATTAGTCAGGATATTGGCGCCGAAAATGGTAAAGATACCACCACCATTGCTGTTTGCTTTATTCCCCGATACAGTGTTGTTAGACAGGGTATTGGTGCCAGCACCAGTAGAAATACCGCCGCCACTGCTTGCCAAGTTTTTTAATAGGGTGTTGTCGGTCATAGTATTAATGCCGCCACTAGTACTAATACCGCCGCCTTCTCTTGCATAGTTCCCAAAAAGGGTGTTGTTGGTCAGGGTATTGGTGCCCTCACGAGCATAAATACCGCCGCCACCGGCCCGGGGTATAGAAGCTCCATTTACTTCAATCGTACTAGTTCCATTCGCATTCCCGCCCGTAACGGTAAACCCATCAATGGTAACACCTGTGCTGCCAGAAGAGATGACTACGTGATAAGCGTTCTCGGTGTTGCTGGTAATAGAGAGCGTAGCGCCGCTACCTGTGACAACGTCATCCCCATTAAAATCACCGCTCAGCGTTGTAGTATTGGCAGCGATGATGCGCTCCGATAGCGTGGTTTCATTACCTGCAAAGCCTCCATAGATGCTTATACCGTCTCTGACATAAAAGGTTTTGTCACGCGGGTCAGCGGGGCTTGTATTGCCGAAGGGGTCTTCGCTGGGCTTGTAGGTGCCGGCGGCAACCCAGATTTCACTGATGCCGGGGCAAGCGCTGTTGAGGGCATCCTGCAGGTCGGTGAAGGCGTCTGTCCAGGAGGTGCCGTTGTTGGCACCTGTGGTGGCATTGAGATTTACGTAGGCGATATTGTCGCTATAGGTTGGGCAGCAGTTGTTGGCTGTGATGATTTGATCCACGTCTATTACGTTGCCAACAGCGTCTGTAATACGGTAGGTTCGTGTTACGATGTAAGGGTCATCACCCGAGCCCGCCCCGCCATTATTGGCATCGCTGATGTGCGCCACTGTCGGCTCGTTGTCAGGACAGTCAGAAATGGTTTGCCCCGTGTTCAGGTTGCCCTGGGTTTGGGTGAGTACCGCCCAGGTGAAATCGCCGGGCTTGTTGCCGTTGCCTATGCGACCTAGACTGCCGTCCTCCGGGGTAGTCGTGGTGGATTCCGACACACCCACATCCACCGAGGTCATGCCATTGGCCGGGCCGTTGGTGGCTGTTACCGCGCCTTCGTAGCTGATGAACTCAATTACTTCATTGCCGTTTTTCACCAGCGCGATGCCTTCGGTCTGGTTTTGTAGATTGGGCGTAAGTGTAAATGCTGCTCCGAAGCCGTTGACTTGGTTAGGAATAACCCCTGAAAGTGGGAAGGTTTGGTCAACCTGACCATTAAATCCGTCGTAAGTATAGAGCGCATAGCTGCTCAGATTTATGCCTGCAGGGCCGGCCACTTCGATGAATTCGTTGACATCGGTTCCGATATTGTCGTAGTGGAATTCGTTGATCCAGGGTTCGGTCACGCAGGGGATCATGCAGTTGTCGTCCACATTGGTAACTTCAGTAATGTCAGGATCTGGTATATCGTCCGGGCAATCCACAACAATGGGCTGCACCTGGCCGCTGGGCGGGTTACTGTCCACGCCGGCTGCAATATTGATGGGTCCTGTATTTGCGGTACATGTGCCTGGCGCAAAAGACCCATCCTGCAATGCAACGGAGTAATTGCCCGGAGGCAGGTTGGTGAAAATCCCGGTTTGGTTGCTTGCATTCACCGGTCCGCTAAGCGTGTAGGTAATGGGGCCATTGGTGGTGGTTGCGTTTACGGTGATGGTTCCATCATTAGCGCCAGGGCAGTCCTCATCGGTTTTAGTTGTATTGTTCAGCACAAGGTCGCAAACAGGACCGCTTGAACCTGTCGTGGCATTCACAGCAGACACATTATCAAGGGTGACAATCTCCTGTGCTGAATTGACATCCACGCACACCCGGATTTGCAGCGTAGAACCGGTGAGGCCCGAGGCGCCCAGGCCGCTGATACTGCCGTTGACATTGCTGGCTGGAGGCGTAGTGCCGTATGATATTGTACGTGGCCCACCACCCACCGCATTGGGCAGTGTAACCCAGCTGCCGCCGTCGATGCGGTAGGAAACGTCAATATAGTCCTGGGAGCCGGGGGTTCCATTAACATAGTCATCAAATGCCAACCAGGTCAAATCCATCGAAAACGAAGCGGTGCCCGTCATGTTGAGCACCGGACTGAGCCAGCAGATTTCTTCCCTTAGGCGTTTTGCCCTTAGCACACCGCCAAAAGTATAGAAATTCGCTTCAGAATTGTCAAGTCCGCTCAAATCTCCTCCCAGCATCCAGTCCACCCCGGCGAAGTCGGAACTGGCGCAGGTGGCTGGGTCGTTGGTGGTGCAGGGGGCTTCGAGAATGCCTTTGTCGGGCACATCGAAGGTTTCGGAGTACTGGGCTTGTAGGGCATTTGTTGCCATCAAT
>CALAZZ010000068.1 GCA_937926515.1 uncultured Bacteroidales bacterium
ACCCCTCCATGTGGCTGCCTATTGAATTGTTCATAAAGTTAGTTTTGAATGCATCGCCACTACAGTAAGAGCCAATCGTATTCTGCCAGAAATATGACCCAATTTTATTATTACTAAAAAATGATCCAATGGTATTCCTTAAAAAACTTTCTCCAGTCGGGACGCTTGTTGTTGCCCCAGTGTTACTATGAAAACTTGATCCTATTGTGTTCTGTGAAAAAGAATTTCCTATTTTATTAAAATTAAACTCTGCACCGATTGTGTTTCGTTCGAAATCATCTCCAATCGTGTTCCATCGAAAACCATCCCCAATACTATTCGATTGAAACCCATCCCCAATTACATTATCATGAGAATGTCCTGAGATTTTATTTTGGAAAAACCCATTCCCAATTTCTGCGAAATCAAACCTTCCTAATTCATTAAAAGAAAACCCGCTTTTTGCGGTTACCGTGCTAATGGTTAGGATTTTATTGTAAGAAAACCCGCCCCCCATTAAACATCCGTTCATTTCATTAATATCATTATTTCCACCCCATCCAACAATACACTCACCAACAACGCCATAACTTGATGCTTGGTCACCATTGGCACTTAAAAGCGCAACACTTTTGTAATAAATATCATTAGCGTTTGCAAAAAACACAATGTTCGGGATGCCTAAAATATCACCATATCCGGCGACATCTTCAATTATAACATTTGATGGTTCAAATTGCTCCTCTAAATTAATTTCAAACGTATAAAAATCCTCATAATCAAAGTATTCTCCATAAATGATACCATGTGTTCTTTCCCATACCCTACTAAACATTTGATATTTGGTGTAATATTCATCGGTATCATCAAATCTGTCGTCAACGCAAGCCCACCTCCTATTCTTAACATTTCTAAAATCAAAAGGGGTTTTAATGTTTTTTATCTTGTCATACCTCATAAATATGCACCCTTTCCAACCATCAACAATTCGGAATTCAAAAGCTTCATTTATGACCGATGAATAAGCTTTTTCAACAATAAATGTTTCGGGAATAGTATACCAATCAACGGGTGATATGGGGTCTAATAATGATATGGTACTACCAAGACCAAGGGCCATTTCTGTATATACCCCCGATTCTGTGCCTTTGAATAAATACACGCCATCATATCCTCCGCCCCCAATATCCAAATCGGGGGTTACAGAAACCTCTGCAATTGTTGTTGAATCCCCAGTAATTACCTCTACCTCACCACACACGGTAAAATCCAAATCTCCACCTTTTACTGCCCATATTTTATAGTAAGTGGTTATGGGATTTGGCCCTACAGCATCAACGTTAACACTAACTGATGCTTTAACTAAAGCACTTGAATAGCCGAACTTGTACAACCAATTAGCCTCATTCCAATCATACCATATTTCATCTTGTGGGTATTGTTCACTGTAGGCTCTCTTGTTTATTTCGTTGGTGCTTGTGGCTAACACAATTAAAGGCTCAATATCCCCTTCATTTATATTCCCAATGGGCATAAACCCATCCATCATATAATGCACAGTCCTAAAATCTGCAATCCGATACTTCTGCCCGGCGATCAATTCAGACGCTCCAATCGCAGTTACAAGATCAGCGTAGGTAATGTCAATGATGCTGCCGCTATCACTACCCGTCAAAATCTTATCCCAGTTGCCGTTGTCCATTATCTGTTCCGAAGCCAGCCCTCGTTTCAGCAAGTAGATGCCATTGTTTGCTGGAGTAGCTTCATTCCATACGCCTACAGTCATTCCCCACCTACGCCTCCACGCCTGTATGGCATTGCGTTGATTTAGCGTTTCAACAGACAGGTCTGCCCTGCTTCTGATATGAAACAATAACTCTTCCCCTGTTATGTAATGTTCATTACTCATCGTTAGGAACTTGTCATTTCAAACTCATCATTATCACTAATCACATACCACATTCCTGCACCATCGCTCATTACCCGAACCCACGCCCCTATCGTGACCGTGTAAATACCTTCGCCCGTATCACCATCCAATTCGATTTGATCCCCTCCAGAAGTGAACAACGATAACGCCCCTGTTCCCCCTGTTTTACGGATCACAAAATCAATAATCCCGACACTGCTATTTGAGGGGAGGAATAAATCAATGTTGGCATTTCCGGTACCTCTTACATTCAGGTACGTTGTTTCTATGTTGTATTCAGTCAATTCAGAAGAATCAATTTCAATTACCCCTCTCGTCACTCCCCCACCGCCTGTGGTTGCTCTACCTCCAAACTGCTCAATCATCCATCCGTAAGTTCCGGGTGCCGTTTCTATTGATCTGATCATAGCCCATTCACCACGACTTGTTAATGTATACGATCCTGACACCCCTGTGGAATGCGCAATCGCCTGACCTCCGGCTGCGGTTATAATCACCCCATAATTCCCAGTGATTTTATTAACGTTGTATGAATGTCCTTTTGTTGCAGCTGTAGCTGTAGGTAAGGTCAGAGTTACATCTACTGAAGTAGCTGAAACATAAACCGCCTGATAAGTTAAATCTAACACCGTGTTTGCTGATAAATCAGTTTGTTGTCTAAAACCAAATGATTTACTCGAAACAGTCCCATCCGTATCTACCGAAAGCATACGAGAATAGGTGCCTGTCAAAAAGGACAATAGCAATTCAGTTGTGATGTTTGCGGATGTTGTCTCCAGTGAGGCTGTTTCAATAACCTGAGCAACCAGGTTAACCAACTCCACCGGGGCATCATCTTTTGGTTTTATTGTGCCATCATCATCAACCCATAACTGCTCCACCAAAGCATCAAATAGCTCTTCCAGCA
>CALAZZ010000069.1 GCA_937926515.1 uncultured Bacteroidales bacterium
CTTTTTTCTCCATTTTCGCAATTATAAGTCGCATTTCTTAATTGAACTTAAGCTTTTCTGTTTGTGAATAATCTGCTTGTGAATAAGGGGTAGGTTGGGCCGGGAAAGACTTTTCGTTGTTAGGCGATATTTTGATCAGCCCTTCTGAAGCGTCATGACCACACGGCAATTGGTTCGTGCACTGCCCTGTCTAGATTTGGTGGCTCCGGCAGTTCACATGTTTTGTCATTCCAAACCCATCTTCCTGTGGCCCGTAAGCATAATAAATCTGATTGCTGCCTATATTATTTTCAGATTTCTTACTTTTACTCTTTATACAACATCAGACCAATGAACGACTTCACACAACATCAAATGGATATAATACAAAGAGGTCGGCTCGACGTTTGCTTCGTCCATTTGCCTTCACTGTGCATTATGCAAAATGCTTCAATAGCAATTGGATTTAAGAATCAATCCGCGAATGAAATTTAACTTAGAAATAAATAAGTTGAATCAGGAATAGAAAGCAAAACTTATGGATAATAAAGCAAAACATATCAAGACCTTCACTATTCTATTAATTATTACTGAATTCTTTAATGGTTTAAGCGGGCTGGCCGGAGGATATGGTCTTATTGCCGATCCATCCGCTGCAAGCTTAGGTATGGAACTATCCTGGTTAGAGGGTACTCCGTTCAATACTTACTTAATACCTGGAATCATTTTGATTGCTTTCAATGGTTTGGGAAACACAATTGCCGCCATCCTTTCCCTGAGAAAGAATAAATATATGAATGGAGTGGCTATTTTTTTTGGGTTTGGCATGATGATCTGGGTAGCTAGCCAGGTGCTATGGATAGGGTACAAAAATTTTCTGCAACATTTATATTTCACAACAGGATTGGTGCAGGCATTGCTTGGACTTATCATATGGAATAAAATGAGAGCTAAGATCAAATGATCAACCTAATACACAGGTAAAGAAACGCATTAATAACAAACCAAAATATTTGAAAATATGCTAAAAACTATCTTTTCTATTGTGATCATCTTACATGGCTTAATTCATATCTGGTATTTACTATTGTTTTCAAAGGTTGTCAAATACTTTCCGGAAATGGGATGGACTGGAGAGTCATGGTTGATGTCAGGATTTTCTGAAATTTTATGGGGCAGATACACCGGAATCATTCTTTATTCCTTGACTTGCTTATTGTTTGTAAGTTCAGGTATAAGCTTGATGGCGAATAGTAGCTTGACCATATACCTTCTTAATATTTCGGCAATTTTGTCGTCCGTACTAATTGTCTTCTTTTTTGACGGCCGCTTTGATATGTTGATTCAAAAGGGATTAGTTGGTTTGATTTTCAATGTAACTATTATTTTTTTGGTGAATGCATTTACTGATAAATTCATTTGACTTGGGTTTGAACGAATAGAGAAAGAACAAATAGCAGCAAATGTAATATGAAACGAAAAATCTATTCATCTAATGTCAGAAACTATAGTTAAGTATACAACAATACTATATCCTAAGGTTCGCAGGGCTACCATTGGTTTGCTGAAAGCAGCCAAGCGTAAAAATATGATTCATAGTTTAATTGAGGTTGATATCTCAAATGCAAGAAAAAATATTCGTAAAATTAAAAAGGAAACGAAAAATTATATTTCATTTACGGGATATATTATTTACTGTGTATCAAAAGCAGTAGATAAAAGTAAAATAATGCACGCTTACAGGAATAAAAAAAATCAACTGATTTTATTCAATGATGTTGATGTAAGCACTACAATCGAAAGAAAATTTGATAATAACCCCGAAGTTGTTGCGATGATACTTCGTGGAGCTAATTTCAAAACAGTTAATGAAATATCAGAAGAAATTAAAAACGAAAGGGAAAAAGATGTTACGAAAGCAGAAGTTTTTCGTTCAATAAAACTTTTTTTGTCAATACCTTCATTTATAAGGCAATTAGTATTTAGGTTGCTTGATAAATCACCAGAGCTAATGAAAAAGAGAGCTGGTACAATAATGATTACATCTGCAAATATGATTGGAAGCGGCGCCGGTTGGGGCATCCCAATAGCAACACATACATTAAATGTTACAATCGGAGGAATTGTTGACAGGATTGATGAGCTGAATAACCAATTTACAAAAAGACAACATTTATGTTTGACATTCAGTTTTGACCATGATATTATAGATGGTGCCCCTGCAGCCAGATTTATCAGAAATGTTAAAAAAATCATTGAGAGTGGTGAAATTATTGTTTGAAATTGTAAACCAGTAAATTACGATTAAAACAAGGAGGTATCTATGAAAAAAAACTTTAATGACGGCATAGTATTAAACTTTGGGATTATCGGTGCTGTTCTCATAGTATTTGGCACAATTTTTCCATCGTTTTTTGCCATATTCCTTCAACCAAAACAACCTATATGGGAGAGTGCTGCGGTCTTTGTTCGTAATTACCATGTTATTCAAAGTCTGCCATTTTATTTTGGATTCTTTCTCGTTGGTGGTAGCTTAATGCTTTTAATCGCTATTTATCAACTAGCCGATTCAAAGCATTCACCCCTGGCAGGTTTAGTATTCGGAGTCACTGGAGGTGCCATTGTGTGCATTAATTACATCATTCAGACTACATATATTCCGGCTGTGGTTTCAGAGTATACACCTGATCAGGCAATAATACTCCAATCATTATCAATGGCTAATCCAACGTCTCTAACATGGGCGCTTGAAATGTGGGGCTATGGCGGTATTGGTATTGGTACCTGGTTGGCAGCTTCCTACTTTGGAACTACAAAGCCCGAGAGATTTGTGAAAGTCCTTTTCATTCTCAATGGAATTCTTAGTCTTTTTGGTGCAGTCTGGACAGCAGTGGACTTAGGCTGGGTATTAACCACACCTGGCTATATTAGTTTTGGGGTCTGGAATATGTTGTACCTCGTTTTAGCAATAGCATCCATTCGCGTTTTTCTCCTGCGGAAAAAGGCACTAAATTAAGCGAAGGATATTAGCGTGAATCACTTAACTAACCCCATCTTAATTCTCAACGCTATGATATGGACTTTGGGTTTACCAATATCGTTCAATTTAATAGCACTTATGTTTAAAGAACAGAAGCTTAAATATTTAATATAGAGTTAATTATGATTAAATCATATCAAGTAAATGCTATCGGACAAGTTAAGCATATCAAGAATAAGAATGTTATTGAACTTGATAGGAATTTCGTGTCAGGTCTGACCCAGATTGAAGGTTTTAGTCACCTTCAGATTATTTGGTGGGCACATCTTACTGATAATACACACAATAGGGAAAATTTAATTGCAGAAAAATTATTTAAAAAAGCACCGGATAAAATAGGGATATTTGGTACTCGCGCCCCGGCCAGACCCAATCCAATCATGATTAGTACAATTAGTGTCGAGAAAATTGATATTGAAAAAGGGATTATATATACACCCTTTATAGATGCAGAACCAGGAACTCCTATTCTTGATATAAAACCATACTTTCCATTGGAAAGAGTAAAAATAATTAATGTGCCAGAGTGGTTTAAACACTGGCCAGAATGGTTTGAAGACGCAATGAGTTTTAATTGGCATAAAGAGATTAATTTTGACTAACAATGCACGACAACACAAAATTGTGTTTAGTGCACTTGGCGGATAACGCTAGTTTCAATGGGATCACATCTATTAAACTTAGTAAGGGTTTGACAGGTTTGTGATCAGAATTGCCAAACGACGGCATAAACGTTACCGTTAATAAATAGGACTCTGAGCGGTGCGCAGCACCCAGCGAGGAGTCCGTGTTGAAC
>CALAZZ010000070.1 GCA_937926515.1 uncultured Bacteroidales bacterium
CCTAATTATACTACATTTTTAGAATTATTAGATGCTAGAAATATATCCGCAACTCAACCTCTTCACCACAAAAGCCTGCGCCCACTGCCACATAGTACCAGGTCCCGGACTAAACCCTTTGCTGTGGGACGGCTTCCTTGACAAAGACACCGGCCAGCTCGTATGCTGGCGCTGCAGGGAAGCCCACTACAAGAAGAAACAGCGTACACACAGCCTCACCTACAGCGAGTTCCCTGTTTACCTCTAAATTCTAAATTCTAAATTCTAAATTCTAAATTCTAAAATACAAACCTATCAAACCTATCTAACCTATCTAACCTATAATCAATAATATAAGTATAAAAAAAGATAGGTCATGATAGGTCGTAATAGGTCTGATAGGTTGTGATAGGTGCTTAATTTTCCAAAAAACACACTTAAAATACACAACCACAAATAAATAGGTTTGATAGGTCGCATAGGTACCAAACCATATCCCCAAACACAAGTCCCTGAGCGCTTGTGGTGAGCCTGCCGAACCATGTCAAAGGGCTAACTTCTAACTTTGGTCCCTGAGCTTGCCGAAGGGCTAACTTCTAACTTCTAAATTCTAACTTCTAAATTCTAACTTCTAAATTCTAACCTCACCTGTAAAATAAATTCATTACATTTGTAATCATCTTTACTTACTCGTATGACCACAGTTGAGCTATCATTTAAAGAAAAGGTGCTTGAAGATTATCTGCGATGGATAATGAAATCACCAAAAGGCGAGATTAACATTAAAACAAAGTTTGCATTAGGTAAGTTTATCATAAGCCAAGTGAAGCCGGCCAGTGTGCCACGAAAAAGTTTCAGCTATGGCGATGTGGCCACCATCAGGATACCCCTGGCAAACTTAAAAAAAGAACAACAGTTTCTTTACTTCAATGAGTTTTCAACTGAGCAGATAAACAAAGCCCTGGCGTTTTACTTCGATCTTGATTTTCGTCAATTTTGTGTATCAGGACGCGAAAAAGGAATCAAAACCCACATCATTATTAAATCCTTCATGCGTATGCACAACATCACCAACACCGATGATCTGTTCGAGCGCCTTAAAAAACGAGACTACCGGAGGCGCGAATTACTCGATAATTACCTCGCATCAGGGGTCAAATTAATAGAATCAGAACTTTATATAGTATAAAACATTATAAATGAGGTATATAAAAATATTTCGCAAAAATCACCAAAAAAAAGGACACAACTTTTGATTATTAACCTTAATCCCTAAGATTATCGAAGGGCAGTCTCTGATATTATCGAAGGGAGGTCCCTGAGCGTAGTCGAAGGGCTAACTTCTAAACCAAATGATAACTTTAAGCAAAAACAAACAAGTGTTGCCCGGTCTGGTAAAACTATATGCCATACCTGTATTTAATGTGCAAAACATTATTGGCAACCGTGTGTATGTGATCAATCCAGATTACATCTACCAATTTTTGGTAGCCAATGATAGCCTGAAAGCTACTACCAAGCCAGTCAAATCCGATCGTGGAAAACATTATAACATTTCCATCCAGGCATCCATGCCCGGTAGGTCCGATTATAATGATAGTGTCTTAGATTACATCCGTAACCATAAAGTAGCATTAGTATATCAGGAATCTGATGGATCATTTAAAAGGGCAGGAACCAAACACACCGGCTTCGATTTCACTTATACCTATGATACTGGTGGTAATGATAACTTTTTTCAGGGATACCGACTACAATTCAATGCCGAATTAAAAGACCGCCCCCTTCGCTCACGCAACCACCTCATGCACGACGAAGAAGAAATAACCCTATAAACAAACTTCTAAATTCTAAAATCTAACTTCTACCTTCTAACTTCTAACTTAGGTCCCTGAGCTTGCCGAAGGGCTAACTTCTAACTTCTAACTCCCCCCCCCTGTCCTTTCCCCATCCACCACACCGTATTAAAATTGCTGAAAATTCAGCAATATGCCCAAGGTTATTGTTATCGACAGCTTTATTGGACCATACGGATACTCAAAACAATTTATCCGAAACATGCTCAATGAAGCAGCCGATGAAGCCATTGAGCTTCAAATATCGTCTTTAGGTGGATCTGTTGACCACGCACTGGCTATTCACGATATGCTTGCCGAGCGCGGCAATATTTCATCCAAGTTAACAGGGTTCATTGCAAGTGCCGCCACATTCATAGCGCTCCCCACAACCACACGTATCAGCGAAAACAGCTTTTACCTTATACATAAGGTATTATCCTGGGTTGATGAATGGGGCATGATGAATGAAGATGATATTGATGCTGTAATTGAAAAACTCTCCAAAGAGAAGAAAGAAAACGAAAAAATGACTTTGGTGATGGCACAGCGATATGCTGAACGCGCAAAAGCAAAAGGCAAATCACTGCATGATGTGCTCGAACTGATGAAACAAGACACATGGCTTACCGCATCCGAAGCGCTCGAATGGGGCTTTGTTGACGAGGTATATACACCTGCAACACAGGAAAACTTTATCGAAGATATGCGTATGGTAGCCATGGTCAACGCCTCCAACCTACCACCATTACCTACAAGTAGGTCAATTCTTAACTTTTCACCTAAACACAAACCCATTGAAAATAATAAAATCACCTTTACAATGAAAACACTCAACCTACCGCATATTGCGGCATTACTGAATGTTGACGAAATCGTAACTGACGAGGACCAGGGGTCATACATCCCCGAAGCATCACTTATAGCAATTGAGGACCGGATCACCCAACTCACCTTGCAAGCTGATGAAGCCGAAACCTTACGTACACAAAACTCCGAATTAAGCCAAAAGCTTTCTGAATCCGAAACAAGGCAAACCGAACTGCAAGAAGAAAATCAAAACCTCAGCTCCGGTATTGCGACACTCACAGGTACCAACGATGCGCTCACACAGCAAGTAACTGAACTCACAGAGCAAGCTGAAACCGATCGCCAGTCAATTGAAGACCTCACTGCAAAAAATAAAGAAATGATCGAAAGGCTTACCAAATCACCTGCCAGGCGTGCAATTACATTCGCATCTGACACCGACCCAGATAAAGACACCAATGATGTCGATTGGGACACCATAAACGCATTACCACACAACCAAAACGTAAACTAAACTAAAAACTAATTAATCACATCCTTTTGCTTATCAAAGGGTAGGTCCCTGAGCGAAGCCGAAGGGCTAACTTCTAAAATCTAAATTCAAACTTCAAACTTCAAACTTCCCATGGATATCAGCGACATCATCACCGAATTTGGCGCATACTACGAACAGGCGGGGCAAAACAAAAACCGAATCCTGTCAATGCTCTCACAGGGCATCGTTACACCGAAGTATTGCACCAGCGTCAAAACAGACGACACTGTTTTCAAACTCTCTCAGCTTGTAATGGGTAATATTGTGCAGGCATTCCAAAAAACCTGGACACCTAAAACACCGGCTGCTTTCAAACCAAACGAACTTCGCCTCTATAAATTCAAAATTGACGAAGAAATCGACCCGGACGACATCGAAGCCACATGGCTGGGTTTCCTGGCGTCAGCCAGTGTAAGCCGTGCCGAATGGCCCATAGTTAAATTCCTTATCGAACACCCCGACCAGGGATATATTGCGGCCATCAACCGCGACATGGAACTTAAGGAATATGGACACGGCGAGGCAACCGAAGTTACACCTGGCATTCCCGGTGTAACAGGACAAACCATGAACGGCCTTATAAAACTGCTTACTAGTGGTGTCGAAGCCGAAACCATCAACAGTGTCGATATTGGAGCGCTTGACAAGGATACCATATTCGACCAGGTAGAATTGTTTATTGACGGCATCTCCGAAATCTACCAAAACGTGGCCATGAACGTGCACCTGTCACCTAAATGGGCCAAGTATTACCACCGCGATAAGCGTGCCCAGGGGTTCTATTCATTTGCTGGCGAACAGGAAATCAAGGCTGGTATTACCGGAAAGATTGACTTCACGCCACAAATGGTTGTGCCACTGCCATCACTCAGCGGTAGTGATGTAATTTTTGCCACACCAAAGGCAAACCTCATCCACCTTACCAAAAAAGGCGAAAACAAAACCAAAATCAAGATTGAGGAAAGCAAGCGAAGCGTGTTCTTCATGGCCGACTGGTACGAAGGTCTTGGTTTTGGTATTGATGCCGCCGTTTGGACCAACATCACACCCAACGAAGATTCAGGATCAGTTTAACAATTAACTCACTATCGAAGCTGCAATCAGATAGGTCATCGAGTGCAGTCGAGATGCTAACTTTAGAAAAATGTTCACAGACATACAAAAAAATTTAATAAACGGCGAAAATATGGGCGGCATAGCCCAAATCGTCTATTTCGGACCGTGGGAAGATGTTGAAACCTGGCCCACTAAACCCAGCGAACCTTCCACGCTCGAAGAAAACGGTAAGCTCACCGGCGACATCACTATGAAGGAGGGTAAACAGCTTTATAGCCTTTACATCACCGATGATACTGGCGAGTTCCAGATCGAACCGGTAGGCGAAAAAGACGGCAAAAGCTTTGTGCTTCACCTGCGCCTGTTCCATCCCGGACTTAACCCCAATGTACTCGGCTTGCTCAACTTCATGAAAAACGACAATATGGTATTCATAGTCCCCGACAATAACGGAGCCAAGTTCCTTATGGGCGATGCTATTCGTCCGGCCACTTTCGAGGGGCCACATACCGGACAAGGTACCGGGGGCGAAACTGCCGGACGTCGTGGTGTTGGTATGGAGTTTACCTACAAAACCTCAAACGTGTATCAGTATGTAGGCAATGTGCCGCTTACTGTCGCAAGCCAATAAAGCAATTGTTAATCTTTGCATAAACATAACCCCACCCTCCAACAAAAGGAGGGCGGGGGTTAACCATCAAAACCATGTGGAAAGATTTTTTTAAATTCATAAAACTGGCGCCTGGTAAAGTAGATACCGCCATGTTTGGACTTATTGACTTTTCAAGGGACGATATCCCTGTTGAAAAAATCCAAAAACTCTTCGAAAATGATTTCCCATACCTCGAACTAACCCCTTTGGGTAAACAAAAACTTTATGGAGTTGTCAAGGATAAGATTGATATAACCCCGATCCCGCCGGCAAAAACAAACAAGCAAAAATATTTAGGTCAAGCGCCAGCCTCAACCACATCAAAATCCAGGAATAGAAAGCCTCAACGAAAAAAAAATATCAAACAATAGGTATCAGGATGCGAACAATATTCCTGGGCTAAATTAAAAATCATTAAAAACCTTGTAATTTATTTGCTTAATTGATAATTAATTTTCCTTACCTTTGTAAGGTTATTAATTGACAGCTATAATAATTAAGCAAATGCTCTATTTTTTCACCCCCTACTCACTTCAGAGAAAACTGCTCGATGCTTACGATCATTACCTAAACTTAGTTAATGATGATGATTGGGTATGTTTTACCGATGGCGACACCGCCTTCCTGTGCTCCGACTTTGGGCATAAGATTGATCAGTACATTACAAAGTATCCTGACACCGGATTATTTACATCCTACGCCAGCCGGTGCTTCTATCCTTACCAGGTGCCAGGGGCAGTCAACCAGCAAAACGATTCTATCCGGTACCACAAGCAAATTGCCAACACACACAACCAGGTGCAACACCTCAATGTGAACGAAATAAACCTGCGTATTGCAGGGCACCTTATGGCAATTAAAAAATCTACATGGCTCAAAATTCGCGACCAGGTGTACGAAAAAGCCAAATACGAAACCATCGAGGGGGTTGACACAGCCATATCCAATGCCATTCTCAGTAATGGTATGAAAATTCGGCTCATGAAAAGCATCTACATCTTTCATTATTTTCGCCTGATCGAAGGAGTGCCAAACAAAAAACACCTCGGATATGGCCATGTCATTAACATAATAACGCCCTGTGCCCGGCCCGAAAACCTCAAAGCCCTGGCGCAAAGCATCAACATGCCTAAAGCTGCCTACAAGTGGTGGGTGGTGTTCGATCTGGATCCATCACAAGTCAAATCATCCGACATACCTCAGTATGCCACCCCGCTATATCACCGCAACCCTAAATCAGTAGTGGGCCATGCACAACGCAACCATGCCCTCGATCAAATAAAATCAGGATATGTGTTCTTCCTCGATGATGATACCATCATCCACCCCGACCTTTACATAACAGTCAATCACTTACCACATGACTTTATCCACTTCGACCAGGCACACGCTGACGGCACCAAAAGAATTGGCGGCAAGGTTGAGGTTAACCACATCGACACCGGCAGCGCCATGGCCACTCGCGAATTGATAGGCAACACCCGCTTCCGCACCGATCTGTATAATGCCGATGGATATTTTTGGAAAGCCATATCACAAAAAGCCAAATCCCCGCACTATATCCCAAAATTATTGTCATACTACAACTACCTCACCCAAGAACCAGCCGAAGCAGTATGAAAGTCGTAGCATTCTATACCACATATAACGAGATAAGGCTATTACCCTGGCAACACCAATGGTGCAAAAGCCAAGGCGTTGAAATGTATGTAATCGACAACATGAGCACCGATGGCACCAAACAATACCTCGAAAAATACAACATCCCGCACCATTCCATTGATACTGATGGCGCCTTCGATCTAAGGCCCTTATTAAGTGAAATAACTACCGCCATACACAAGGTAAAACCTGACTGGCTTATCTATTCCGGAATGGATATGTTTTTTGTTGACAAAGATTCAACCATCAAAGAGCTATGCAAAAGGATAAGGATACATGATCCAATCGCTAAAGTCAATTTTGTATCATGCAATCAATACACATTTCTGCACACCTCTAAAAAAAATGCGACCACGCCTACTACCGGCAACCCCTTCCAAAACAATTTTCACTACCAGTTTAACGGTAAACATACCTTTATTGCCAAGTACCACCCCGAAATTACTATTACCCCGGACAGAATAAACTCACCCCTTGCCGATGAATACTTGATTATTAGCGACACTGTAATTTTTGAAACCCACGCAGCAAAAACAATCAACGACCGCATACAGCTATTAAAACGCCGCCAAAAAGCCTGGGATAACGGAATGAACCGAAACTGGGGATGGCACTACCGCCAGCAGGCCGAACAAGGCTTCATCTTCCCCGAAGATCAGCAAACCGACATCAGAACACAACCACACCTATTCGAGCTATACAAAAAACTGCAAGAAATAACGCCCTCCCATTCCCCCCTCCCAGGGGGGTCAGGGGGGCCACAAAACACAAAACACCTAACACAAAACCCCGGTCCCTGAGCGCTTGTGGTGAGCCTGCCGAACCATGTCGAAGGGCCAACTTCTAACTTTGGTCCCTGAGCTTGCCGAAGGGCTAACTTCTAACTTCTAACTTCCAAAATGAACCCCAATCTCCAAAACATATTAAACGCCCTCGAAATCATCCGCGCTGATCTGGTAGTGCGCAACGCCTCACCATTTCAGATGGTGCCACCACCAGGCTACAAATTCAAAAACTTCAAAGTCCGGGAAGAAGTACACCACATGCCATTTGATAAATTGGTGAAGGAATGGTTCCAATGTATGGCCAAAACATCAACACACCCCTATTTCAAACGCAAACTTATCCAAATCCGAATGGACCACATATTTACACAAGCTGCACAAAAGGGCCTGTTAAGTAAACTAAAACCCGCACTTCCCACACCAGGCGCAGTCGAGGTGAAAAGCGCCCCCCTCGTTCCCTCCTCCCAGGAAGCCAACAAAACACCGGTCCCTGAGCGCAGTCGAAGGGCTAACTTCTAACTTCAAAAAAATGGACCTCATCTACACCCTCGGCACCGGCTCTAAATGGAGTAACAACGAAATCAGGTTTTCGCTCCGTTCTGTGGTCAAAAACCTGGAAGGATATGGGCATATATATATCATTGGCGAAGATCCGGGCTTCCTCTCCGGCCCCGGACTTACCATCATTCCCCACCCCGATGAAATCGGCCCGCACAACGCTGACGGCAACATCATCCGAAAGGTGATCCGCGCATGTCAGATCAAAGAATTGTCCGATGATTTTATCTTCATCAACGACGACAACTACTTTATAAAACCAATGCATGTAGCCGATATTTACCCCTTCCATAAAGGCGACATGAATTATGTTGACCCCAATATATACACTTACAACTACTGGGGCAGGCGTTTGGGCCGCACACGCAGGCACCTTATGGAACATGGTATTGTGCCCCTCCATTTCGACCACCACGCCCCTATTGTGTTCAATAAGGCTAAATTTCCGGATGTGGTATCAGTTTTCGATTACGCTACTGATGTGGGCCTCACGATCAAAAGCCTGTATGGAAGTGTCATTTATCCTGGCGCCCCTAAAATGAATGGCGAAAAGGTAGCCATATTCAAGCCATACACCCTCAGTCAGATCAGTAAATTCCTGGCAAACGCCCTTTACGCCGCCAATAATGATAAAGGATTGAATGACAGCTTCAAATATTGGCTGTTTACCCAATTCCCCGAAGCAACACCCTGGGAAACCGAACCCATATCCGACAAAATTATTGCCTTTGCACAATGGCTCGACAGTGATCGCGATTACGAAGAAGGCGTAAGGCTATACAGCCAATACATACCCAATAAGGTAAAGCTAAAACGGCTCTATCAACGGAACCGTTCATCACTACTAAAAGCAAAACTCGTTTACGAACTAACACAAAAAATAAAAGCCCTATGAAACCACAAAAGCAAGACATACTCAATTGGTTACAAAACCCCGATTATCACAAGGGGATGCTGCTGTTACAACAAATTAAACCAAACATTAAAGTCAATACCCTCCGTGCTATTGCCGCCAAGTTATGCTTCCATTTTCAAATACCCTTCACCGAACAAATGATTGGCACCCCTATGCCCCCCTCCCACAAGGATAAGGGTGCCACCAAAAAGACACCGAGCGGAGTCGAGAAGAGGACACCGAGTGGATCCGAGAAGAAGACACCAAGTAGATCCGAGAAGAGGACACCGAGCGGAGCCGAGGTGCCGGACTTCATCGAAAAAATAATTCGCGAACACACCATGCTTGTCAACCTCCGGTCACAGATGGGTGATGAGCGCCACGCCCTGGGGTCAAAAAACGATGCAGCCACCATGAAAAAACGCAAAATGCTATCGGGAAGCATCAACCAGCAGTCTGAGCGTATCGAAATGCTATACCGGGCCAAAGAGGACTATTACGAAAAAGGCATCACTCCCGATATGGATATGCTGTTCTCTTCACAAAAAGTAGAGGAAAAACCGGATGTAAACAAAAAAAACAATAAAACGATCAATGCCTTACGCGCTTCACAGGCACGCGATCAAAACATGCTCGATTATCAAACTGTAGGCAAGCAACCCCAACCCAACCCCATGCCCGATGGCCCCAAGCGCCGGACTATCATAGCCCGAATGAAAAAACGCCTTAAAGAAATCGAAAACCTCAAAACAAAATGAGCTACGGTAATTATATTAAATGTGTTGGCATCATATATTATGCCGTATATCCTGTTAGGTGGCTATTCTGGACTGCTCTATATTTCTATAACAAGTTAAAATACCCAAACGGAAGCTTTACACTCAAACTTTATCAATCATATGCAAAAAAATAATATCAATCTGTACGAAACAGCAATTGCAGTTATCACAGTAATTGTCACCTACATCATATTCAAACTACTGAATATATATGTCTTAAAGTTCACAATCAGCGACTTCTTTATTGGATGGTTTTGCTGTATGATGTACTACACATCTACCTCTATTTACCGAAAATATCGAAAAACAAAACACACACAGCAATAACTTCTAACTTCTAACTTAGGTCATCGAGCGCAGTCGAGATGCTAACTTCTAACTTCTAACTTCTAACTTTAACAAAAATGCCCACTCCCAAACTCGAAGATGTAGATTACGAAATCATCAAAACCCATATCCTGCAACCCGAAGAATCACCACTCAGCCCGGTACACCAGGAGCAGTTTGATCGTGTAATGTCAGCGGCCCGCATACTCGACAAGGACCCTATTAAAACACGTGCCGAGTTAAAGCTGAGGGCAAAGTATGGCATATCCAAAAAGCAAGCCGGTCGCGATGTTGACCTTGCCAGTCGCTTATACAACACCATATATAAATTTGATTTTGATCGTTGGCAATCCTGGACTTTAAATTCCATTGTTCGGAATATAGAACAACTCCGCGCCGATGGCACTCCGGCAGCACGTAATGTTATTTCAAGGGAGCACGCAAATCTGATAAAGGCTTTAGGCGATAAAGTCGAAAAACCTAATGACCCGCGCCTCAACGAAAAGCATGAGTTCTACATCTTCTTACAGTATAACAACCAGCAAATAAAATTTGACCTCGACAAACTCAAAGACCTACCCCCTACCACCCTCGAAGAAATCACACGCCTGCTACTCGCTCCCCAGGAAATAACCGAAGACATAGCCACCGAAATAATGGACACCTAACCCCAAACACAAAACACAATCCAGCAATGTTCAAAACAATAAGAAATATCATAAAACTAGCATCCCATCAGGAAAAACAGCAATCAAGCCTTTTCAGTGTTATTGGTAAACCAAAGTCAGGTTACATAAAAACGAAACTACCCGCCAGGTATTTACCAATGCTTGAAGTCATAGAGCAATATGCAATTATTAATAGTGGCCACCTCGAAAACATATTCAATGACTACTCCCATCCCGATCGTCATATATGTTCTTGTGGTAGTGAAAATTATGGGTATGGCTTTGCAAAATGCTACAACTGTGGAAAAATAAAAGACACATACACCATCAAACCTCCAAACACAAAACCCCAAACACAGAACACAAAACAATAACCCCGGTCCCTGAGCTTGCCGAAGGGCGGCCCCTGAGCTTGCCGAAGGGCTAACTTCTAAATTCTAACTTCTAACTTTGGTCCCTGAGCTTGCCGAAGGGCTAACTTCTAACTTCAAAAATGATCCAAGAAATCCTATACCTCAACAACCCCCAGCTTATCAGCCTGATGCACAACGCCAAATCCGAGGTAGATATTTGGGGTAGGGGCACAGGTAAAAGCTTTATTGTAGGGCAGGAAATGAATAACATCAACCGCACCATGCCCAGGTCCATTACCAGCATCACCGGGCAAACCTATGGCCAACTACTCACCCGCACACTTCCATCCAGCTTCAAACTACTCGAATCACTAGGCTATAAAAAATATGAAAACGCCAAAGAGGGAGGGCATTATGTAATCAACGAAAAACCCCCAAAACACTTCTTAACCCCAATTGAACCGGTCCTCAAGCACACCAACTTCATAAGCTTCTCCAATGGCACCGGCTACCTGCTATTAAGCCAGGAGCGTATTGGCAGCGCACGTGGCCCCAACGTTGACCGCGAAATTATTGACGAAGCACTCACCATCAATAAAGAGCGATACGACCAGGAAACATCACCCACCAACCGTGGCAATGAGGAATATTTTGGCAAACTTAGCAAAGACCCGGTCACACAACATCATGGCTTCCGCTATGTAAGCTCCATGCCATTCATGCCCGATCAAAAGTGGCTGCTTGAATATGGCAAATACTATGAAAACGAACGCAATATCAACATCTTTGAAATCTGGAACCGCATTGTAAAACTCCAACTCGAACTCATATCGGCCTATAAAACACAAAACAAAACCCTGTTCACCGAAGTATGGAACGAAACCGTCAGGCTTCGACGCAAGATCATCCCCTTTGTAAGCAAGGATAAAATACTATTCACCCTGGCCAACGCCTTCGACAACATCAAAAACTTGGGCATGAGCTACATTGTACGTGAATATGACAAGCAAGTCCTGTTCACCTTTATGATCGAAATTCTCAATTGGATTGTAGATAAAGTCGAAGGCAGTTACTATGCAATCGAAACAGGACGCCATATATATTACGATGCACTAAACGAAGCTTTTATTCGCAGTTTCGCCGAAAAAACCAATTACGATTTTAATAAACTCGAAAACCACGATAGCCGTTTTGATATTGACTGTGATGCCTCCAAACCCCTCGAAATAGTAGCCGATTGGGGTAGTAAAATATGCCTGTTTTCAGTGGCCCAGGAACGCAATTTTAACTTCGTCACCAAAATAGTTGAACCGGTTGATTGCATTATCAACGAATTTTTTACCAAACCCGATCAAAACAATAACGTAATGATTGACGAACTGGTAGATGATTTTTGCAATTATTACAGGTACCACATTGAAAAAGTAGTAGTTTTCTATCGCGATAAGTACGGCGATCACCGCCAGCCCAATGTGCGAAAAAGTAAACCATACAACGAACAAGTCATTGACCGCTTCCACAAAAACGGATGGCAGGTTATACAGCGCCAGCACCGAGGCATGGAGCCACCCCACCATGATAAATACCTACTTTGGGCTAACATATTCAAAGGAGAAAATCTAATATATCCCAAGGTTATATTCAACGGTAAAAAGTGCAAATACACCCTCATTTCAATGAACAATACCCCTGTAATTGAGAAAGATGGCCGTTTTGAAAAAGACAAATCATCTGAGCAAAGCAAGCGTACCCTCCCCGAAGAAGCAACCCACTTCTCCGATGCAGTTGACAAACGCATCTGGATCAAGTACGGCGAACGCCTACACCACAAATCCACCTTCGTCCCCCCTCGATTTTAAAGACAACGAAAAATATATCGGAAACATAAAAAATAAACAACCTATCAACCAAAAACATGATAACAAAACACCTTAAAAAAAGGGAAAAACGAAATTCAAATGTGAGTTAATCCGAGCGCTTGCCCTAACTCGCTTTAGGCGTGTGCCTGCCCGCGCGCACGATATATGCGCGCGAAATACGTGTGTGCGCGCGAAAAACGCGCGCACACACCTAGGCATGATCTTGTTATTGCGCGCACATGTGAATCCCGTATTACGCGCGCGTGCGATGCAAAGTAGATGCCGAAAATTTTTTTACGCTAATTGTCAGACATATAAAGTACATTTTTTTGGCTGCCTATTGACAAATGTAAATTAACATATTATATTTGCAGCCAACGGCCAACGCGTTAAGCCTGCAACAAATTAACGCAACACTCTCAAATACAATAAGTTATGAAAAAGAGAGCCACACAACAACCTAATTTACAGGAAATTATGCAAGCTGTTTCAATGCTTGTAAAACAAGTTAATCAATTAAGCAGCGAAAGCGCAAAAGCAGCGAAAGCAGCCCCGAAAGCAGCCGAGTTAACAAAAGCTGAATTGACAAAAGCAGCGAAAGCAGCCCCGAAAGCAGCCGAGTTAACAAAAGCTGAATTGACAAAAGCGGCCAAAAGCTTGCAAATTATTGTTTATTCAGAAAAAGCCTATGCAATTGTGGGCGAAAGTAAACCGTTTAAAAGCCAAATTAGTGAGGCCGGTGGCCGTTTTAATGGTTATTTGAACGTTAACGGCAAAAAAGCACCCGGTTGGCTATTTTCGCGTAAAAGTCATGATAAGACAGAATTACAAAAGTTAATTAAAAGCTTTTAGGCGCTTAAATTTGCAGAAAAAGCCGGCTAAATGCCGGCTTTTTTTTTATCCTGCCTGATCGTTTCCTGCCTGCCTGATCGTTTTTTTCACGCATACCAGGTATATACGCGATTATCACAAAACACTATTAGGGGGAGTTGAAAAAATGGTGGGTTTTTTTGCTCTTTCGCGTTTGAAAGCTGGCGCCGGCGGTGAAAATGGTTTTTCTTTTTTGAAGGACCCTATACGCGAAAATTTTATTTCGTGGGATTAAGGCGAAATGCTATTAGGGGGAGTTGAAAAAATGGTGGGTTTTTCGCTCTTTCGTGTTTGAAAATAATCCAAATGATAAATATTTGTAACATTTTGTGCTTACAGAATTGACAGGATTACAGGCAGACAAATAACAGCGCTATTATTCAAACACACATGCACGTTCCTTGAAACCGCGCACGCACGCGGATCCCGGATTTGCGCACGCGCGTTGCAACTGCCGTGCCAAAACGATCTATACATAGAGCCACAAGGCCACCAGGCATTGTTAATAACTTTTACTTGACAAAGCTTGCGTATTGTCATACATTTGTCTGACAATTCACAGCCGACAGGCCGGCGGCAAGACCGGCCACATAGACAACGAACGCATGGAAAATAAATTAATTAACAGCTGAGTAGCACCAGGCCAGCGTTAACCGTGCTATATAAAACACAATAATATGACAGCAATTGAATTTGACACACAAAAACATTTAGACATCAGTAAAATTAAGTCGCTAATAAAGCGCGACAGAGTAGTAAAATATTATCCGGAAACAAGGGACATATACGACCGCCGCCGCAAGGTTGCCAGGGCTGTGTTTGCTTACTTTGGTTATTCCGGCGTTGAATATCGCAAGTCGTATCAGATGGCTATTCATACGCCATTAGAGCGATTTTTTGAAATAGCGCCCGAAACGATCGAGCTGAGATTTTAACCCTATTCAGTGAATAAGAAAAAATGGTGGAATTTTCCACAATAATTAATCACAATTAAGAACCTGAATAGCACGTGGACAGCAACCGTGCAGCATGATGAAAAAATCACAAATTACTAAAGCAAAAAAGGTCGCAAAAAACAAGACAATCCCCGCAATTGATGGGCAAGTAATAATCGAAAAAGGTTGGGCAACAGCTACCAACCTGGAAGTAACCTTGCGCTATCGCACAGAAGTTGAAGGCGAAGGAATAATCCCGATTGAGGCCATTTCAGATGGGTTTGATCATGCTGAGATTAAAGGCGACACTGTTTTTGTGAAAAAGGGAACAGTAACAATACAGTATCCTGCCTATAACAAGGCCGAATTTCCTACGTATGATGAGAACGACAAGGAACTGAAATCAGTTCAATTCAACAAAGTTTCGCAGTTTAAGGACCTGGCTAAATTTGCCGCTGATGATGAAACGCGGCCAGTGATAACAGGTATTTACTTTGATAACAACCACATGGTTGCTACTGATGCACACAAAATGCGCTGGTATCCTCACTCAAACAAATTGGGGAATTTTATTATCCCGAAAATTGTTGCTGACCTTATGCTCGAAGATAAGTATCGGTTGAGCTTGGTGGAAAATGAACATGGCCATGTTACCAGGGCTATATTCAGGGGTGAATATGAAGAGATCATTTGCAGACTGATTGATGGAAAATACCCCAGGTGGATTGCAGTATTACCCAATGAAAATGATCTGAAACTGAAATTAAAAGTACCAACAAGCGCTTTAATTAACGCATTGAAAGCTGGCCTGAAAGTAGGTAACTCAATCACAAAGGCCATCATATTCGACCTGGCAGGCAGCCAGCTGAATGTTTTGGCGTTTGATATTGATTTGAAAAAAGAGTTTACGACAAGCATTGCGCTTGATCGCGAATATGGCAAGATGCAGTTTGCATACAACACAAAATTTTTACTTTCAGTAATTGACCCTAAAGAAGTTAATACGCTTCTTGAATTACAGGCCGCACATAAGGCATGTTTTGTTAATGGCGGCACGTTACTGATGCCTATTATGATCGACAAAGACATTACAGCTGTAAGGACGGACATTGCTTTTTCAACAAACGATTATGAACCTACTTCCGGCGAAAATTATCCAGGGCTATACCAACGCCCAATAGCTGATGCCGAGCCGGAGAAAGCCCCTATTCAGCCCGAAGAAAATAATGGGGCAATTTCGGATGAACAGCCTGAGCACGTGGATGCCACATCCGAAAAGCAGCCTGAGCCGGAACCGGTTGAAGCTTCGCATGATGATGTTGACGATGATGTGCACGAGGAAACACCCGAAGCTATTGCACCGGAGATTGTTGAGTATAGCGAAAAGGCTATTGCTGTAATAGGCGACACAAAACAATACCGCCGTGAGTTTAAGCAAATTTGGGGCAGTTGGAACCCTCATGTTCAGGTGAAGGGCATTAAAGGGGCCTGGATATTCTCGAAAAAGAGGATGCAGCAGGTAGCCGAAATATTAGGGCAGTAGTGCGTTAAATAAGTTCATGCTGAATAGCACGCGGCCAGCGTTAACCGTGCTG
>CALAZZ010000071.1 GCA_937926515.1 uncultured Bacteroidales bacterium
GCAAAGACTACCTGGAAAAAGCCAGAACAATGTTTGAAGAAATGGATTTGCAGTGTGATTTGGCGGAATACAGGAAGTTTGTCGGTAAGGAATGATTTCAGGTGTGCAATGTGTGATCTTTGATTTTGCTATGGCGGTCAATTAATTTCAAAAATCCAATCTGAGAATGTTTTGGTAATATAATACACAAACATATTTATATTTTCTTTTATGTGTATTATGATAAAAACTATTGATTATATTTGCATTTTTATTTAACACAACGAAAATGCCTGAAATTATTATTCGCACCAGATATCTTGACAAGATATCGCCATTTATCAATAAACCTGTAATAAAAGTATATACAGGGCAGCGTCGGATTGGTAAAAGCTATTTAATGCTTCAAACGATGGATCAGATCAGGGAGCATTATCCCGGTGGAAATCAAATCTACATCAACAAGGAGGATCCTGCTTTTGATTTCATTAAAAACAATGATGATTTATTGGGATATATTAAAACCAAAAGAAAAACAAACACGAAGAACTTCGTATTTATTGACGAAGTACAGGAGATTGCCAGCTTTGAAAAAACTTTGCGGGGCTTGCTTTTGGAGGATATCTATGACCTGTATTGTACCGGAAGCAATGCTACATTGCTGTCGGGGGAAATAGCAACAATTCTTTCGGGCAGGTACATTGAAATTCCTGTCCATAGCCTTTCTTATAAGGAGTTTCTACAATTTCATGATTACCAAAACGAAAGCAACGCGTTACTTAAATACATCATGCAGGGAGGCATGCCTTTTCTGATCCATTTGGAAGATAACGACCAGGTGAGGTTTGAGTATTTGAAGAATGTAATGAACACAATTTTGTTTAAAGATGTTGTTCAGCGATTTAATGTCCGCAATTTTAGTTTTTTGAACAATCTTGTTGTTTTTCTGGCCGACAATTCCGGAAGTATTGTATCGGCCAATCGTATTAATGTATTCCTGAAGTCTCAGAAAGCATCAGTCTCAACACGGTCAGTTATTGATTACCTGTATTTTCTCGAATCCTCGTATTTAGTCCACAAGGTTAAACGATACGATATTTCAGGTAAGAAAATATTTGAGATCAATGATAAATTCTATTTTGAAGACCTTGGTTTGCAACATGTTATAAAATCTTATGACCCTGCCAGATTAAATAAATACATCGAAAGTTTGGTGTACCACCATTTAACCGAATCAGGATTCCAGGTTTTTGTCGGGAAACTGGCTGACATGGAAATTGATTTTGTTGCATCAAAGGGAGATCATACAATTTATGTGCAGGTTGCATTAAATGTTGCTGAAAAGAAGACCTTTGAAAGGGAATTCGGCAATCTGTTGCTGATTAAAGACAACCATAAAAAGTATGTAGTCACCCTTGACGAATATGCAAGCGGTAATCATAAAGGGATTATTCATATAAGTCTGCGTGATTTTTTAATGTTGGATTTGTAGCAGAACCTGGAGGAGTACAGGAAGTTTATCACGCATCAGGTCACCCCTTGAATGAGTTTGAACCAATTCCTTCCTGCACAGATGCTTTGCTTCGCAAGCAGGTCATAAGAGCTTCAGATTTTTGGAAACTTTTTAATTAATCCCATCCTTTAAACCCTTTTGCCTCCATTATTAACACGCCTTATTATCGCCATCCACTGATTATTCATCCAATTTTTTTCGCGTTCGTCCTCAAAATCCCAACGTTCAGTTAAAGCTCTCAGGCATGCATAAAATTTGAGAGGCCTTAACCAGAGCAAAATGCTCTGTAATGCCGTAGAACCAAAATAAACAGGCATTAGAAACTTTTGCGAATTATACAAAAAACATGACAATATTTCAAAAAATCATGAGTTTTGGAGTTAGACCCAAAACCAAAATAAATCATGAAAAAATTAGTTCTAATCCTGACCACATCGCTGCTGTCAATTACCTGTATAGCACAAAACGGCTTCTACATCGGATATGAAAATGGAGCCATGCTGGAGCGATATAATTATGTTAACACCAAAGCCCAAACATTAACTCAAGCCTCAATCGGGGGTATTTTTGGAGGTTTTGTTGGTTTCAAGTTTGATTCATACAGCATCGAAACAGGGTTTTATGGGATGTATTCTGCTCACCCGTTTGTCGATTTTGACTACACCACTTCTGTGGCAAGTAAGTCTCTTTCAATGTGTAGTGGACAGGAAAGCTGGCTGATTCCACTGCGTTTTGGAAAGGAGTTTTTAGTAGCCCGCGATAAGATTTTTATCAAGCCTGAAGTAGGCTTCAATGTCATGATTTCACGCGATTATTCTGAAAATCAGCCGATGATGGGATGGGGCCAATATGTTTCAGCATTTCCAGGTGATAATAATTGGATTGCTGCCGGACCTGATTCTACACGAGCCTATGGCTATATTCCCTCTAAATCAAATTTCAGTATTGAGCCAGGCATTTCATCAGGATATCGTTTTAAAGAGAAAGCTGACATATACCTGAAATGCAGCTATCTTGCAAATTTGAATCCATCCTATTATGAAACGATTACACATTATTCAGAGACCGAAATTGTATATGCAACCAGAAATTTGCTGAATACCGTTTTGTTTCAGATTGGCTTGAAATATTATTTTGCCAAACGTGAATGATGAAACTGCCAATTTATGGTAGAAGGTTGTTTTTTAATGGGTTTGGGCTGAAATCGGTCGT